>JACQQY010000061.1 GCA_016206825.1 Candidatus Omnitrophota bacterium | reverse complement strand
GTCATTGGGGGAAAGAATACGGAGGTGACCGAAGAGACGAAAAACGTTCTTCTGGAATCCGCCTATTTTGATCCGGTCTTGGTGCGGCGGGCGTCGAGGCGGCATAAGCTTTCGACGGAATCGAGTTATCGCTTTGAACGGGGGGTGGATTGGGAAGGAGCGGCGCTTGCCTCTCGAAGAGCGGCGGACTTGATCGCGGCGTCGGGAGGCGGGGAGGTTTTCCCGATGGAGGCGGTTGAGAAGCATTCGAAAAAGACGGTTGGAGGGTCCAGGACGGTAGTTCTCCGTTTCGATCGTCTCAACCGGCTTTTGGGTATTCGTATTCCGGAGAGGAGAGTGACAACGGTTCTCACCGGGCTCGGCTTTGAGGTGAAGCGGCCTAAGAAGGATAGAGCGCTGGTGAACGTCGGGAGTTGGAGACGGGATCTTTCGCAGGAAGCGGATCTCGTGGAAGAAGTTTTGAGGATAGAGGGTTTTGATAAGATTCCCTCCACTTTGCCCGCGACTCACCATGAAGAAGAAAGCGTGGAAGACAAGAAGGCGGCTTTGGCGCTTGAGCTTAAAAAATTCCTAGCCGCTTTGGGATTCAGGGAGATTATTACCTACAGCCTTCTGTCGAAGAAGGCCCTCGCCGATTCGGGGTTTGAAGAATGGCGGCGGGCTCAGAAGATCGCCAATCCCGTGAGCGCCGAGCAGGAATTTCTGCGGCCGGGTCTCCTTCCCGGAATGCTCCAGGTGATTCATTTCAACATTTGCCGCAAGGCTTCTTCTTTTAAGCTGTTTGAAATCGGGAACTGCTATGTGGACGATAAGGAAGAAACCATCCTTGCCCTTTCGCTTTATGGGGCGCTTGAGGAGAACTGGCAGAGGAAGAGCCCGGCGACCTTCTACGATTTGAAAGGGGCGGTGGAGAGCGCGCTCCGCTTTCTGAATGCGGGAGAAGGCGAATGGAGGGAAGAAGTCCCTTGCCCTGAGCCCGGTCGAAGGGCTTCCCCTTATGCCCGTGGGAGCTCCTTATGGATAAAGGGGGTCGAGGCTGTGCGTCTTGGAGAAGTCGGGAAGGATTTGCTGGCCAAGTGGGATATTCCCAAAGAGGTCTATTTCGCGGAACTCCTATTGGATCGCGTGTTGGCCGCGAGGAAATCCGAAACCTTCTTTAAAGTGAAGCCCACGCCCCGGTTCCCTTCCGTGAGGCGCGACATCGCTTTTATCATCGATGAAGGCGTGCGGGCCGTGGATTTGGAAAAGGCCATGAGAGAAGAAGGCGCGCCGCATCTTCAGGAGGTCGTTCTCTTCGACCGGTATGCGGGCAAGAACGTTCCCGAGGGGAAGCAGAGCCTCGCCTTCTCCCTTTTTTACCGAAAGGAAGGGACTTTTACGGATGAGGAAATCAATGCCCTGCAGGCGCGGGTGACCGAGGGGTTGAAAGAACGGTATGGAGTGGAGTTTCGATGAAGAATGGGTTCGGGGGCCGCTTCACTGAAAAGATAGGGATCGCCGCGGGGGTGGCGCTGCCGCTTTTTAACATCCCGCTCATTGCTCATCTTTGGCGGACCAAGAGCTCAAAGGATTTTAGTCTCCTGTGGGCTTTGGGGGTTTGGGCGTGCGCGCTTCTCATGACGCCCCAGGCGCTCCGGTCCAGGGATTCTGCGTTTAAAATTTTTGGATGCGTCAACTTGGTTCTCTTTAGCGCGGTTGCTTTTTTGATCGTTAAATATCATCGGAAGTTTTAAGGAGGATTCACCATGAAGAAACAAGTCGTTTGTCTTTTGGCCGCTTTTACCCTCGGCCTTTTTGGGCCGGGCGCTCTTGAGGCGCAAGAGGCCCGATCCACCGCCGCCCGCGCAGGGGAAGACCCCAACCGGCGGTTTGCCCAGGGAGCCGACCGGGACAGGGAGCTTTTGAAAATTTGGAAAGATCATGTCCGCACGTTGAGCAAGCGGGAAGAGGAGTCAAAAGCGCAGATTCAGGAGCTCAAGCTCACGGTCCAAAGGCTCAAAGCCCAGCTTGAGGAGACAGCCTCTCTTTCCTTGAAATCGCAAGGGGCGGCGTCCCGGCAGGCGGGTTTTGCCGCTCAAATGGAAAAAAGGGACGGGGAAATCGAGTCCCTTCGTTCGGCGAACAGGTCTCTTGAGCTTAAGGCGCAGAAACTGGAAGAAGACCGCAGGGGGCTTTTGAAATTCAAGGAGGAGAACCAAAGAGCGCGCGGGGAAAAAGAGGGCATGGCCCAAGAGGCGGAAGACCTGCGGTCCAGGATCCAAACGCGCGATGAGGAGATAAGGCTTCTCAAAAAAGAGAAGGAAGAGGCGGTTCGGGAGCTCGAGGGTTTTCGGTCGCAGGCGCGTCTGCTTGAGGAAACGGGCGGAAGGGTGAAACCCTTGGAAGAAAAGTTGGCGAAGCTCGCTCAGGAAAGAGACGACCTGCAAAAGGCCTACCAGGCTTTGGAGGAGAATGAGAAATTAGTTCTTCAAAATCGGGACAAGGCGGCCAAGCTCTTTCAGCAGGAGATCGAGGGGCTTCGGCTGGAGAGGAAAAAGTCGGAAAGCGAGCTCCAGGGCCGGTTGAAAGGATTAGAGAAAGAGAATGGGGATCTTCGTGCGAAGGCCGATGGGCTTCTCCGCGAAAAGGAGAAAGAAATCGAGGTTCTTTCAAAGGAGAAAGAGGAATTACGGAAGGAAAACAGCGGCCTTCGATCCGAGCTTCAGGCATCGGACGAAAAGCGTAAGTTTTCTGAGAAGGAATTGGAGGAGGTCCGCGCGGACAAGGAGGTCATTCTTCGGGAAAAACAAGACCGGGAACGGGAAGTGGAAAGTTTGGGCGTACGGGTGAAATCGCTTGAATCGGACGGCCAAAGGTTAAATTCGGAGAAAGAGGCCCTGCAGACGCTTGTCGCCCAAGCGAAGGAATCGGCCGCGCAGAAGGAAGCCGCGATCCAGGAGCTTACCGCCCGGCACCAAGCCCAGAGCCAAGCGTTGGAGGCGCAGTTCCAGGTGAAGCTTGCAGGAGCGAACGCGGCCCGCGAGAAACTGAATGAGGAGATCAAAGCCCTTGAAAAAGAGCTGGAAGAAGCTCAGGCCGCCAAGCAGGTTCTTGGGGAAGAAAAGGAAGAGGCGCTGGGGGAAGCGGAGCACCTTCGCGCGAGGATAAAAGAGCTGGAAATCCAAGAGGAGCGTTTAGGGCCGCTTGAGCTTGAGCGCTCGAAGCTTCAGTCGGAGAAAAAGAATCTTGAAGAAGCTCTTCAAACTTTGGAAAGCAAAAATAGGCTCGAGCAAGAGAAAACGGGAAAACTCCTCCTGCAGATCGATGAATTTGAAAAGGAAAATCAATTCCTAAAGGGCGCCCAAGCCCAGCATCTCGAAGAAATCCAAAAGCTCAAGGAAAAACTCGACGCCAATCTCACCGACATCCAAAACCTAAAAGCCAATTTCGAATCCTACCTCGAGTCCCTCCTCCAGGGGTTTGGGGAGAAGAAAGAGAACGAAGAGGCGGTGAAGTAGGGGGAGCGCAGAGCGTAACAGGGTTATGTGAATTTTAGAGGGTATTTACCGGGATTCTCAAGGCAGTCCAAATCCAAGTCGATATCGAGGTCTTCCCAGCGAAGAAGGTGGGAATGATGGAATTCTACGTTTTGGATCTCCGACAGGCGCCCTTCTTTAAACCATGGGAAATCCTCATAAGACAAGAAGTATTCCCTGCCGTTCACATAGAGCCAAATTCCGTGCGGGGAAATATGGGAAACCTCAGGTTTTAAAATGGCTGCGCCACGCTTTTGCGATTTCACTTTTTCGTTCCTCTACAATACCTTGTAATTCTCTTAAGTGAACAGCGCTTAACCCGCTGTAGTTTGCCAAAGCAACCACTGGTTCCATCCAAAACTTAGCTTCTCCGTTCGGGCAAGAGACATGAACGTGGATCCGTGTTTCTTCGCGGGAAAAGAAAAAGAAACGAAAGCTTTTGTATCGGAAAATCGTCGGACTCATCGGTTACCCATTTAAACATGAGGGAGCCGGCTTAGCAATTATTTTCTTTCGAGTTGGTTGTGATATAATATCCTTGTCCCTGCGGTGTGCGTGGATCGTGAGCGCTGATGGTTGACTCCAACACTACATGCCAAGGGAGCTGAACAGGCTGCCGTGAGCCGCCTCTTTCGCGAAAGAGGCTTGGCCTGAAGGCATCCTTCGAGGTTCCCGCCCTGGATAACGGGGGTTCAAAATAGGCGCGGCAGCACGGCATCGCGGGGCGTTTTATTTCTCTTCTCTATGGATTTATTTCAAAGCGAAACAAAAAAATCCTCCTCTTCCGCCGAGCCGCTGGCGGTGAGAATGAGGCCGGCTTTTCTTAAAGAATTTGTCGGGCAACGGCACATTCTGGGGCCCGGCAAGCTTCTGACCCGCGCGATCGAATCCGACAAATTAAGCTCCCTTGTCCTTTACGGCCCGCCGGGGACGGGGAAGACCACTCTTGCCGTCGTGATTTCGAATGAGACAAAGTCTTTTTTTGAACCCTTAAACGCGGTTTCCAGCAACGTCGCCGATATTCGCAAAGTCATGGAGCAGGCGAAAAGACGTTTGGAAGCAAAAGGGCAGAAGACCCTTCTTTTTATCGATGAGATCCATCGTTTCAATAAAGCCCAGCAGGACGTTCTCATGCCCGACGTGGAAAACGGCAATCCCGTTTTAATCGGCGCCACGACCCATAATCCTTTTTTCTCCATTGTCTCGGCGCTTTTGTCGCGGTCGCTTGTGTTTGAGTTGAAGCCTTTGAGCGAAGCGGACGTCCAAGCGATTTTGAAACGCGCCTTGGAGGATGAGAAAAAAGGACTGGGGCGTTACCGGGTGGAAATAGACAAGGAGGCTTTGGAGTTTTTAGCCAAAGTTTCCGACGGCGATGCGCGGCGCGCGCTCAACGCTTTGGAAATAGGGGTGGTGACCACGAAACCGGACAAGGGAGCGGTTCATTTGACACGGGAGATTGCGGAGGAGTCGATCCAGAAAAAAGCGGTGGTGTATGACGCCGATGAGGACCAGCATTACGACACGATCTCCGCTTTCATCAAATCCATGCGCGGGTCGGATCCCGACGCGGCTTTGTATTACCTGGCGAAGATGCTTTATGCGGGGGAGGACCCGCGTTTTATCGCCAGGCGCATCGTGATTTGCGCGGCGGAGGACGTGGGCAACGCCGATCCGCAGGCGCTCGTCTTGGCCAATGCGGCGCTTCAGGTTTCGGAGTTTGTCGGAATGCCGGAGGCGCGTATTCCCCTCGCTCAAGCCGTCGTTTATATCGCCTGTTGTCCGAAGTCCAACGCCGCCTACGCGGGGATTGAAAAGGCTTTAAAGGACGTCGAGGAAAACAAAACCCTTGAGGTGCCGGATGCCTTGAAGGATGCCCACTATCAGGGGGCCAAGAAGCTGGGAAGAGGCCAAGGCTACCAGTACGCGCATGATCATGAAAAACATTATGTCAAGCAGGAGTATTTACCGGAGAAGCGGCGTTACTACGCCCCGACCGAGCAGGGTTATGAGAAGAAACTGAAGGAGTATCTGGACTCCCTGAGCTAAGAACGTGTGAAAAAATTCCTTTGGGCCCTTTGTCACCCCCGCAATGTTTAAGCGGGGGTCTAGGAG
>JACQQY010000063.1 GCA_016206825.1 Candidatus Omnitrophota bacterium | reverse complement strand
TCAAAGAGCGGATGTCCTTCAATGAAAGACTGAACCTCACGCGGGAGTTTTTGCAGATTTTTTGCCTAAAGATCCTGAGCGATAAGGGGTATTTTGATCATCTGGCTTTTGTGGGAGGAACCTCGCTTCGAATTCTCTTTGCTTGGAGGCGTCCGGCGCATCGATTTTAACGCGGCAAAAAAGGACGTTGAGCGTTTTCTTGAAGATAAGAAAGAACTCGACATTTTGAATCTTAAGACAATCCGAAACACGATAGGATCGGTGTATGAGTAGAACTCGTGACGGATTGAATTTTCTTTGAACGAAAATCTCCTCCTTTTGTTATCATAGCTGTTTGATTCGAGTTGGACAGGCGGGGGGTCTGTTTTTTATGAAGGAGACTTTGTTTCAAAAATTCAGGAACCACTTCATGGCGGGGCTTTTGATTTTGGCGCCGCTTTTTCTCACGGTCGTGGTGGTGGGGTATCTCGTGCGGCTCACGGATAATTTCGTCGTGAACCCCCTCTTCCAGATTTTGCCGCTCGAAGTGGACGCGAAGGTGAAGGTCCTGCTCGCCAAGCTCGCCATCGCGTTTCTGGTGGCGCTCTTCGTGATCGTCACGGGGCTTCTCGCCGAGAAGTTTATTTTTAAAAGAATGTTCCTCGCCCTCGAGCAGTTTCTGGGAAACGTCCCTTTTTTCAGCGCGATTTACAATTCGATCAAAGAAATCGCCATCGCCTTTTTCGGGAGCAAGAAAGGGGTTTTTCAAAAGGTGGTCTTTTTGGAATATCCGCGGAAAGGGATTTATACGGTCGGTTTCGTGACGCAGGATAAGAATTGGGAGATTCACGCGAAGACGGGGAGGGACGTTCTCACGGTTTTCGTCCCGACCCCGCCCAACCCCGCGACGGGGAATTTCGTTTTTGTGCCTAAGGAGGAGCTCGTCGAATCCGATTTGACGATTGAGGAAGGCATCCGGCTCGTGATCAGCGGGGGAGCGGCGGTGCCGCAGAAGGGCAATGAAGAATTAAGAATGAAGAATTAAGAATGGCGGCGACGAAAACCCAAGCATTTGTTTTGAAGACGCAGGACTACAGGGATACGAGTCTCCTGGCTTATTTTTACACGAGGGATTACGGGAAGATCCATGGGATCATTCGCGGGATACGGGATGGGCGGGAGCGGTATGGGAGCACGCTCGAGCCTTTTTCGCTCAATGAGATTTTGTTTTACCGGAGAAGGCGGGGGGGCGATCTTCACCAGGTGACGCAGGTGGAGCTTCTCGAGCCTTTTTTCGGCGTCCGGGAGGACCTGGAGCGCGTCTCTTACGCGAGTTATTTCGTGGATCTCTTGAATCAGCTCGTGGAGGTGGAAGACCCCCATCCTCCAATTTTCGATCTGCTTTCGGATTTGCTGTGGTTTCTTCAAACCGGCGCTTCCTGCAGGCGCGGCGCCCGGATCTACGAGATCAAGCTTTTCGAGCTTCTGGGCTTCATGCCCGAGATCCGGTCCTGCGTGGCGTGCCGGACCCCTTCGCCGGATCCGGCTTATTTTGATACGGCGCTCGGAGGAATTCTTTGCGGTCATTGCCGGTCGAGCAGGGACGGCGCTTCCCTTTCCTTGTCCAAGGGGACGCTCCACTTCCTGGATCACGTGAGGAACTCGGCCGTCCGCGATCTTTTGGGGGTCAAGGTTTCGGAAGGAGTCGGGAAGGAGCTCGAGCGGGTCTTGAGGCGGTTTGTGGATTTTTATTTGTCGAATAAACTGAAATCGGTGGTGTTTTTGGAGAAGATGGGATTTTAAGGATGGTCACTTTCCAGGATTTGATCGCCAAGCTCTCCGATTATTGGGCGAAGAAAGGGTGCGCGGTCCTTCAGCCTTATGACCTGGAGGTGGGGGCGGGGACCTTTCATCCGGCGACTTTCTTCGGCGTGCTGGGAAAAGATCCGTGGAACGCGGCTTACGTTCAGCCGACGCGGCGGCCGACCGACGGGCGTTTCGCCGAAAACCCGCTGAGGACCCAGAGCTATTACCAGTACCAGGTGATTTTGAAGCCTTCTCCGGACGACGTTCAGGATCTTTATTTGGACAGCTTGCGGTCTGCGGGACTCACGCTTCGGGATCATGACGTTCGCTTCGTCCAGGACGATTGGGAATCGCCGACGCTGGGCGCTTCGGGTCTTGGCTGGGAGGTTTGGTTCGACAGCCTCGAGATCACGCAGTTCACTTATTTCCAGCAGATGGCGGGGTCGGCCCTGGATCCCATTTCCTGCGAGATCACTTATGGTTTGGAGCGGATCGCGATGTTTTTGCAGGGGAAGCGCGATCTCTTTGAGCTGGAGTGGTCCAAGGGTTTGAGTTACGGCAGTTTGAGAAAAACGTTCGAGGTGGAGCACTGCCGTTACAATTTCGAGGAAAGCGACGGCGAGATGCTTCACCGGCTTTTTGAAACGTATGAGAAGGAGGCGAAGCGCCTTTTGGAAGAGCCGGGGCCGCAGCTTATTTTCCCGGCTTACGAGTACACGCTCAAGATGTCGCACGTGTTCAATTTATTGGATGCCCGCGGGGCGGTGAGCGTGAATGAGAGGCCGGCTTACATTGCGAGGGTGAGGAATTTGGCCAAGAGGTGCGCGCAGGGGTATTTGTTGAGGCAAGGCAAGGGTTGATTAAAGGTGTGAATCTCGATTTTCAAGGAAGACGGGGCTGTTCCTTGAGATACCAGGGAGATGGTTTTAAATCCCCCCTGCCCCCTTTGAAAAGAAAAGGGGGTAAGGGCTTTCTTTTCACTTAAAGAGAAAGAGCCGAAGACCAACCCCCTTTTTATTTCAAAGGGGGCAGGGGGGATTTGATTCTATGGCGCACAGAGAGGTGGAAGGGTTGTGAAGAAGGTCAAGCAAAAATCCGAAGACGTCCTCTTCGAAATCGGGACGGAGGAGCTGCCGGCGACGATGCTCGCGGACATTTACGAGAATCCCGTTTCTTACGGGGGGAGCGAAATGAATTGGCTGGAGGCGCGGCTCCGCGCGGTTTTTGAGGAGAAGAGGATTGCTTTTAAGGCCTGCCGGGTGTGGGCGGCTCCGCGCAGGATCGTTTTTTGGCTGGAGGGCGCGGCGCCTTTGCAGACGCCTAAGGAAGATTGGATCCGGCTCCTTCCGAAGGATGACGCTTATTCTTCCGAAGGCAAACCGACCGAGAAGCTTCTTTTGATTCTCGAGCGCAGAAACGCTTCTTTGGGAGAAACCAAGCTTTCGGCTTATCAGAACAAGGAGTACGTCTTCATCAGGAAATCCGAGCCTGTCCGGTCCGCTTCGCAGGTTTTGCCGGAGATCTTCGACGCGCTTCTGCGCTCCCTTTCTTTTTCGAAGACCATGCGCTGGGACGATTCGGGCATTTATTTTCCAAGGCCCATCCGCAGTCTTTTGTGTTTCTATGGGAAGAAGAGCTTTTCCTGCCGCGTCGGACGCCTTGCCGCCGCCAACAAGACTTTTTTCTTTCGGAGGGGGGAGCGGATCTCTTCTACGGTGAAGGACATCCTCTCTTATTTCAAGAGCTTGCGCCGCGGCGGCATTATTTTAAATCCTGCGGAGCGGAAGGAAGCCATCCGGAAAAAATTGGAGGCGGCCGCCAAGCGTTTTAAAGGAAGGTTGTATCAGGATCCCTTTTTGCTGAATGAGGTGAACTTTCTGGTCGAGAGCCCCGACGTCCTTTCCGCTCCTTTTCAAGAGGAATTCCTGAAGCTTCCCATGGAAGTGCTCACCGTCAGCATGGCGCGGAAGCAGAGGCTTTTCGGGCTTTTGGACGAGAAAGGGAAGGTCCTTCCCCGTTTTTTGGCTTTGCTCGATGGCGCGGCGGCGGAGAAACAGAAAAAAGGCATCTCCCGGAATTACGAGCACGTTTTGGACGCCAAACTTCAGGACAGTCTCTTTTTTTACCGGGAGGACTGCAAAACGCCGCTTCAGAAAAAGCGAGCGGAGCTTAAGGGGCTTATTTTTCTAAAAGGCGCGGGGTCGATGCTGGAGAAAACCGAGCGCCTGGTTCATCTGGCCGGCCGGGCGGGTGAATGGCTGGGATGGCCGCGTGAGAAAAGAGAGATTCTGGAGAGGGCTTGTTTCTTAAGCAAGTCCGATCTTTTGACGCAGATGGTTGGAGAGTTTCCCGAGCTTCAGGGGATCATGGGGAGGTATTATGCCTTGGAGAACGGCGAGAAAGAGGAGGCGGCGCTTGCCGTCGGGGAGCAGTATTTGCCGCGGACGGCGCAGGACAGGCTTCCCCAAACGATGACCGGCGCCCTCTTGTCCGTTTTGGACAAAACGGATTTGATCGCCGCGTGTTTTGGTTTGGGCCTCGAGCCTTCCAGCAGTTTGGACCCTTATGGCTTAAGGCGGAGCGCCGTGGGTATCTTGAGGATCCTGATCGACCGCCGGCTCGATTTTTCGCTCTTTCGGCTGTTTCAGGAAAACCAAAAGGCGCTTGGGGACTGCATTCAGAAGGAAATGTCCGGTCGTATGTTGGAGCGGCTGGAGTCTTTTTTTGGGGACCGTTTTGAGGCGCTTTTGGTGGACAGGGGTTTCCGGGTGGATTTGGTTCAGGCGGTGCTGGGATCGGGTTTTGAGCATCCTTATCGGGCTTATGAGAGGCTCGAGTGTCTGTCGAAAATCACGGGGGAAACCTATTTCTTCCAAGCCTGCAAAGTGGCGGAAAGGACCTCCAATATTTTGAAGGCGGCCCGAGGGGCGCTTTCGAGACCTCCGGATCCGTCACTTTTTGTGGAGGATTTGGAACGGGAGGTTTTCCGGTCTTATGACCGGTGCCGGCAGGCGGTGCTGGAGGCTAAGGATGCGCGGGATTTTAAGCGCGCAACAAGCTTGTATGCGGAGGCTTTTTTTGATATCTTGGGTAGGTTCTTCGAAAAGGTTTTCGTCAATGCGGACGATCAAGCGGTGAGAGAAAACCGCCTTCGGTTATTGGGGGCGGTTCGATCGCTTTATGCGGATGTCGCGGATTTGACCAAGATTGATTTGAGGTAGGGGCACATGGCCATGTGCCCCTACGGTTGTTCAAAGAAAGGATGGACGGAGAAATGGAGCTTACGATGGAAAATCAAGCGAAGATGACCTCTGTGAATCGTTCCCGCAAGTACGTTTATTCGTTCGGCGGGTGGAAGGCGGAGGGCGCGAAGGATCAGAAGAATCTTTTGGGCGGGAAGGGGGCGAACCTCGCGGAGATGACCCATTTGGGGATTCCGGTTCCGCCGGGGTTCACCATTTCCACGATCGCCTGCAGGGAGTTTTATGAGTTGGGCGGCAAATGGCCGGCCGGTTTGGAGCAGGAAATCGAGGAAAATTTGAAAAGGCTCGAAGCGGCCGCCGGCAAAAAATTCGGCTCGAAAGACGACCCGCTTCTCGTGTCCGTTCGGAGCGGCGCCGCCGTCTCCATGCCCGGCATGATGGACACTATTTTGAATCTGGGTCTTAACGACGAAACGGTGAAAGGTCTTATTCGGAAATCGGGCAATGAGCGCTTCGCTTACGACGCTTACCGCCGGTTTATCCAAATGTTCGGGAACGTGGTGCTTGAGATGGAGCACCATGCCTTTGAGAAGCTTTTGGCCGAGAAGAAAAAGAAATGGAAAGCGGCCCAGGACACCGAACTGCCGGCGCAGGCGTTGAAAGATTTGGTCGGGGAATACAAGACGCTTGTCAGGAAGCGGACGGGGAAGGTCTTTCCCGAAGACACTGCCCTGCAGTTGAGGCTCGCCTGTAACGCCGTTTTTAAGTCGTGGAACAACGCCCGCGCGGTGACTTACCGGAATTTGAGCAAGATTCCGCATGATTTGGGAACGGCCGTGAACGTTCAGGCGATGGTGTTCGGGAATAGGGGCGAGACAAGCGGCACGGGAGTGGCTTTTACCCGGGATCCCGGGACCGGGGAGAGGAAGTTTTTTGGGGAATTTTTGATGAACGCGCAAGGGGAGGACGTGGTCGCCGGCATCCGCACGCCGAGGCCCATCAGCGAACTGAAAGAGAAAATGCCCCGCGCGTACGGGGAGCTCGAAACCATTTATCAGAGGCTCGAAAAGCACTTCCGCGACATGCAGGATTTGGAGTTCACCATCGAGGATGAAAGGCTGTATCTCCTTCAAACGCGCGGCGGCAAGCGGTCCGCCATGGCGGCCATCCGGATCGCCTCCGACATGGTGAAGGAAGGTTTGATCGCAAAGGAAGAGGCTCTTCTTCGGGTGAGTCCCGATCAATTGGATCAGCTCCTTCATCCTACGATTGATCCGAAGACGAAGTATAAAACGATCGCGAAGGGTCTTCCGGCTTCTCCGGGCGCGGCGGTAGGACAGGTGGTTTTTAACGCCGAGGATGCTATCAGGCGGAGCGAGGAAAAAGGGGAACGGGTCATCCTTGTCCGGATGGAAACGTCTCCTGAGGACGTCGGGGGGATGGCGGCCGCTCAAGGGATTTTGACGGCGACGGGCGGCATGACAAGCCATGCGGCCGTGGTGGCCAGAGGAATGGGAAAGTGCTGTGTGGTCGGCTGTGGGCAGGTGGTCATCGACGAGAAAGGCCGGTATTTTTCGGTCAAAGCCAACTCGGGCGTCGTCAAAGTTCGTGAGGGGGATTATTTGACCTTGAACGGCACGACGGGCGAGGTGATTCTGGGCGAGGTGAAGCTCGTGGAGCCCGAATTGAGCGAGGATTTTAAGCAATTCATGCAATGGGCGGATTCCGTCAGGAGGTTGAAGGTTCGGACGAACGCGGATACTCCGGAGGATTCGAAGATCGCCAGGGATTTCGGCGCCGAAGGCATAGGCCTCTGCCGCACCGAACACATGTTTTTCGGGGAGAACCGCTTGAAGCCGATGCGGGAGATGATCCTGGCGGACAACGAAGCCGATCGCGTGAAGGCTTTGAGGAAGCTTGAACCTTTGCAGAAGAGAGATTTCAAAGCGATCTTTAAGGCGATGGCGGGACTGCCGGTGACGATCCGTCTTTTGGATCCGCCTTTGCATGAGTTTTTGCCCAAGGGCGGCCAGGAAATGAAAAAAGTGGCGAAAGACCTTGGGATTTCAGTGAAGGATCTCGAAAAGAAGGTCAAAGCGCTTCACGAAGTCAATCCCATGCTCGGACACAGAGGGTGCCGCTTGGCGGTGACTTATCCCGAAATTTACAAGATGCAGGCTCAGGCGATCTTTGAGGCGGCTTGTGAATTGGCGAAGGAAGGCCTGAGGGTCGTGCCGGAGGTGATGATCCCCCTTGTCGGCGTCATGGGAGAGTTGACGTTCACCAAACAAGGCATTCGTGAGACGGCGGAACAGGTCATGAAACGCCATAAAGTCAAGGTAGACTACTCGATCGGGACGATGATCGAAATCCCGAGGGCCGCGCTCTTGGCGGATGACATCGCCAAAGAGGCCGAATTTTTCAGCTTTGGAACGAACGACCTGACCCAGATGACGTTCGGTTTCTCAAGGGACGACATCGGCAAGTTTTTGCCCCACTACCTCGAAAGGCAGATTTTGAAGATCGATCCCTTTGTGTCCCTGGATCAATC
>JACQQY010000057.1 GCA_016206825.1 Candidatus Omnitrophota bacterium | reverse complement strand
TCCACCTCTCCCGCTTGCGGACTGGGGCTCGCGCAAGGGTTATCCGACAAAGTGACGGCCGCAACCGTCCGGGCCTTCGTGACCTCCGGCTCATACCAGGGAGAATTAAAAGCGTAACGGGCGCGCCCCGCTCTCATCAAAACGTCCGCCAAGGACTGGATCCCCTGTCCTCCCTCGCCCGCCAAATAAAAGCGCATGTCTTTGGAATCCTGCGAAGCGGATCCGCCGCGGGCTATGGTGGATCCGGAAACCTCCTTCTTGGAAAGAAGGCTCATGGAATCCAAGATCCCGACAAAATGGCGAAAGCGCTCTCCAGGCGTCTCCGCCGCTTCCGCCCGGCGGCAGTTCCGCAAAACCTCTTCGGGATTTTCGATGTCCTCCCCCCAACCGACGGCCATCGGAAACGTCTTGGACATGGTCTTCGAAGTGTACTCCTTTGAAAGAGTGATGGGGTGCAATTTCTTGCCTTCCGCTTTAAAAGCTTCGATGATCTCTTGGGGGGCCCTTTGGTGTTCCGTGCAGGCCGCGATCACCTCGATGACGCTCATCCCGTCCCCCTTCAACTGGTGAAGAAACGCCTGGGCGAGAAAATGAGAGAATTGCTTGTTCAGTTCCGGCGTTCCCAAAAGAGTCCGCCGATAGTAAGAAACTCCCTGCGGGTGCAGCAACTGGGAAACGTCCAGCGGAAATCCGAAAAGCTCCGAGCTTCTCCCCTTTGGAGTCGTCTTGGAAAACTGATCCACCGGGGTCGTCGCCGACAACTGCCCTCCCGTCATGCCGTACGTTCCGTTATTCATCAAAATCACGGTGATCTTCTCGCCTCTGGCCGAAGCATGGACGAGTTCCCCCAACCCGATGTCCAAAGCGTCGCCGTCCCCTTGGTAAGAAATCACGAGCGAATGAGGCTTGGCCCTCTTCGTGGCGGAAGCCGCAGCCGGCCCCCGGCCATGAGGCACCTGAACGTTATGGACGCGGTCCTTTTTGAAAAAATCGTAGAGGAAGATCGAACAACCGACGGGAGAATAGAGGTAAACCTCGAAATCCTTAAACGCATCGAAGGCCGCCCCCAAAGCCTCGGTGCTATGCTTGTGGTCACAGCCCGCGCAGTAGTAGGTATTCTTATCCGTCATCGACTCGATCTTTCGGCCTTCGGGAGATTTGCCGTCCATGCCGGCCGCGTACTCCGCATCATGAGTCGATTCCGTCAAACGAATCCGCTCAAACCGTTTGCCGCGGTTGACGCGCGGAGGAAAGGCGTCAAAAGAAAGCCTTGTGTATTCCCTGAGACGCTCACGGAAGGCCGACCCGCGCATCTTCTCCACCAGGAACTTCAAATCTTCCACGACTTCTTTCTCTTCCGGAAGCGTCCCGCCGGGTCTCTGGTAAGCGCCGACCAGCGGAAGAGCGCCGACGACCGTTTGCACGCGCTCGCCCAACTGATGGATGCCGCCCTCCATCACGTACAAAGCGCCGTAGTCTTTCACCAGGTTCTTTAACGTTTCCTCGGGAAACGGATTCAACACCTTGAGGCTCACCTGTCCCACCGGAAGACCCTGCGCTCTTGCCCGGTCCACGATCCCGCACCCGATTCGCGAGAAGAAACCGTAGTTCAAGAGGACCACCTCCGCCTTTCCGGCGGGGTCATCCAAACGATAAGCCGTGACCGCCTTTTCCTTCAAAAGAGGTTCCTTCTTCAACGCCTCAAACCGCCGGAAAAGCTTCCAGTTGTGCTCTTCCAATACCCCTTCGCGAACGTAGATGGACGTCCTCACGTCCCTGGAAATCGCCGCAGGAAGAGCCGTCACCGCGTCGGGAATGTCATACTCCTCCTTTAACTGTCCCACGTACCCATCCGTCAAAATAAAACCCGGAATCTTATATTGGGAGGAAAGCCTAAAGGCAAGTCTCACAAAATCAAACATTTCCTGCGCCGAGGACGGCGCTAAAACAAGGTTTTGATAATCCCCATGGCCGCCGCCGAGGACGGCTTGATTGAAATCGGATTGAGACCCCTGAATGTTCCCAAGCCCCGGACCGCCTCTTGTCACATTCACGTACACAAGGCCGCGCCCGCCGAGCTCCATTCCCGACGCATAAGAAATGGCCTCCTGCATGAGACTCATCCCGGGGCTGGAGGTGACCGTAAGCGCCGGGACCCCCGCCGAAGCGGCCCCCAGCACCATGTTGCCGGCGGCGATTTCACTCTCCGCCTGAATAAAGGTCAGATGAACGTCCCGGCTTAACCGGCTCAGATACTCGGTCACCTCATTCACGGGGGTAATCGGGTAACCGGCGGCGAAAAGAAGCCTTTCACGAGGGTCCCGAGTCTCCGACGACTCGATCGCCCACACAACCGCGCCGTTCACCAGCGCAATATTTCCGTTGCTCAATGCTCTAGGCATAACGCCCTCCATCATCTCCTACAAACCTCATTCCGTCAACGCAAAAATGCCCGCCCCCGCTCTCCGACAAAGCGGCCCATTCCTCTATCGACAAAGTCTCCGGACGCCGCTTGGGATCGATCCGAAGCTCGGCAAAAATAGGCAGGAGCGGCCGGTCGGCCGCCCCCGTCCGATCTTTCAACGCATTGAAAAGGGTCTTGCGGCGCTTTTGAAAAGCCCGGCGGACAATGCCGAAGAGCTTTTCTTCGTCCCTAACCCGATAAAGGGGTTTCTCCGGAAAAACAAGGCGAACGACGGCGGAGTCCACGTTCGCCGCAGGAAAAAAATTCCCCCTGCCGATTTTCTTCACCAAAGAAACTTCCGAATAAAATTGCGCAAAAACCGACAGGGCGCCCCAATCTTTGGTTCCGGGCTTTGCCCAAAGGCGCCGCGCCACCTCCCACTGAACCGTGAGCGCCGACTCGCTCACCCGGCGCCTCTCACCCACCAGCCATCCCAAAATGGGGCTTGTAATGCCGTAAGGGATGTTCCCGACGACCTTCACCTTGCCCTTCACCGCAAAATCTCTTTCCAGCCGGCAGTCTAAAACGTCCTTCTCGACGATTTTCAAAGGAGCGGTCTTAAAGGCTTCCCTCAGGTAATGAGCGAACAAAGGGTCTTTCTCAACGGCGATCACTCTTTCGGTCTTTTGCAAAAGACGGCGCGTCAAAAACCCAAGCCCCGCCCCGATTTCCAAAACGGTATCCTGCCCATCCAAAGAAAGCGCCTCCACAATGGAAGAAAGCGCCTGCTCACTCACCATGAAATTCTGCCCCAGTTTCCTTCTCGGAGCCGCCCCAATTTGGGCAAGGATGGTCTTCGCTTTTTTAATAAGGGCGATCTCCTCCCTCACTTTAACCTCTCCTCTCTCATCTCTGAATGGGCGCGGCCACGGCGTTCGTCTCGCAGGGAGCGTCCAAACGCTGTAGTCCACACGGCTTTCTTGCTTTCAAAGCGACTGAGAGACGAATGCCGTGGCAGGCGCATACCCGCTCCGAGCAACTACTAAACAAAGAAAGCCTCCCTCACAAAGCACGATAAGGCTTCCTCCGATTCTCACACAACTCCACCGCGAGCTTCATCGCCTCCAGCATCGAGCCGGGATCCGCCTTGCCCTGCCCCGCAATGTCATAAGCCGTCCCATGGTCCGGCGAGGTCCTCACAAACGGCAGTCCCAGCGTCACGTTCACCGCCGATCCCCTCGCGATCATCTTAAGCGGAATGAGCCCCTGGTCGTGATACATGCAAATTTCCGCATCATAAAAGCCCTTATAGGCGTCATGAAAAAGCGCGTCGGGAGACAAAGGTCCGATGATCTCGGCGTCCGTTTTCCTTCCGGCGCTTCGAACGGCAGGAATAATTTCTTCTATCTCCTCACGGCCGAAATTCCCCTCTTCGCCCGCATGGGGATTCAACCCGCACACAACGATGCGGGGCCTCCGAATCCCAAAGGATCTCTTCAGCTCCTCCGCCGTCAACAGAATCGCCTCCTCCACCCTCTTTTTCGAAATAAATTTCGAAACGTCCTTCAAAGCGATATGGCGCGTCACGAGCGCCGCCTTCAACTTCCCGCCCACCAGCATCATTTCAAAACGCTTCGCTCCCGAAAGCCTCGCCAAATACTCCGTATGGCCGGAAAGATCGAAGCCCGCTTTTTTTAAACCCGCTTTGTTGATCGGCGGCGTGACGAGGGCCTGCACTCTCCGCGCCATTGCCAGGCGAACTCCCATTTCAATCGAACGCACCGCCAGGCTCGTCCATCGCTTGTCCGAACGTCCGTAGACCAAACGCTCCGGAAAAGGCTCCGGTGAAAAATAGCAGGGCAAGCCGGTCCCGCCCGATGGCCGACCGGACAAATCTTGAATGTCCGCGAAAGAAAGATCCAGACCCAGCCTGGAAGAAAGCCGGCGGAAAAATAAAGCCTTTCCGATAAGAAGAACTTGGACACGGGCAGGCCGCTTCCACAAACGGAGCGCCTTCAAGGTCACCTCCGGACCGATCCCCGCCGGATCCCCCAGAGTGACGGCAAGTTTCACGGGATGATGAGAGATCACCTAACGAATGGAGATATACGCGTTTTTCTTAAGCTGACTGATCCAGCTTTCAAGCCGGACGCGCAGCTTCTCTTTGAAAAGAAGATCTTGAATGACGTCCCTGACTTCGGAAAGAGGCTTGACCGAAAATTTTTGTCTGGCGGCCACTTTAAAAACATGATAACCCAAAGAACTCCGGATAGGCGGTGTCGCCTCTCCTTCGTTCAGCGCAAAAACCTTTTCATCGATTTCCCCGAGAAGCTGTCCCCTTTCAACCCACCCCATCTCTCCGCCCTCTTTGGCCTCCGCGCCTTCCGAATAAGTCTTCGCAAGCTCCTCGAACGGCTTGCCCTCTTTCCACTTGGCGGCCAAGGATTCGATGAACGCCTTCGCCTCTTCCTCGCTCCGCGAACCAACCCGTATCAAAATATGCTGAAGCTTCACACGATCCCCCTGGGCAAAGTCCTTCTCGTGGGTCTTGTAATATTCCGCCGTATCGCCCGGCGACACCGAAACTTTGGATTTGACCTCATACGCCACAAGCTTCTGCATGAGGAGCTGATCCCGGAAACGGTTCCAAAGCTTTTTCTCCGTCAGCCCCTGCTCGCTGATGGCCTTTAAAAATACCTCCCGGTTCGGAAACTTCTCCCGCACCTCGCCCAGCATCTCGTCGACTTCCTCGTCTTTCACGATCACCTGCTTGCGCTTGGCCTCGCTCAAGACGAGCTTATCCTCAATCAGCTTATTGAGAAACTCCTGACGCAGTTCCTTGAAACGTTCGGTAAACTCCTGTCCCGTATAAAGGGTCCGGTACTGGGCGGCCACCGGAGCCATCACGATCTGGAGATCCTGCTCCGTGATCACCTCGTCATTGACGACGGCCAAGATCCTCTCCAAAACCTCCGCGGATGCCGATCCGCCGCCGAAGGCCGCCCCAAACCAAACCAACCCCCAACCCAAAATAAGCCAAATCCGTTTTTTCATCTCTCATCCCCGCTTGAAATTTTCATTTTACCACAACCTATTTCTCGTTTCAACCCACACGTGTCTCAATTAGCCTTGATTTCTCGAATGAAACAGCTTTTCAAGATTCCATTTACCTCGTCATTGCGAGGAGCATCAGCGACGAAGCAATCTCAGTCTTAAAAGCGAGATTGCTTCGCTCCCTGCGGGTCGCTCGCAATGACGATTTGGACAGCTATGGTTTCAACCAGCCATTCTCCAGTGTCACAAAATGTTCTTGAATTTTATGGGGTTTTGTTTCATACTTTAGTTATACCAAAGTACTACCAACGTCGGAGGTTTGTCTATGAGCCACACAGCCGCAAAGATAGCCATCAGCCTTCCCGGGGATATTTTCAAAGAGATAGAGCATATCCGTCACCAGCTTGGCTTGGCCCGCAGTCAGGCGATCGTGGAAGCGATTCGTTTTTGGATTCAAAAAAGACAGGAGCAGTCTCTGGAGCAAAGCTATGTCAGAGGTTACCTGTCTAAACCCGAAAAACGTTCGGAAGTTGAGCCTTTCTTCTTAGCGGGGCTTTCCGCTTTTACTAAGGAGGAGTGGTAATGAAGCGGGGAGAAGTGTGGTGGGCTAATTTTCCCCAACCCACGGGACGGAGGCCCGTTGTGATTTTGTCCAGGGACATCGCCGTTAAGGTAAGGGAGTATATCACCGTTGCGGAGGTGACCCGAACGGTTCGCCATATTCCCACCGAAGTCGCTTTAGGCTCCAAAGATGGCCTGCCGCAAAATTGCGTGGTGAATCTTGACGTGATCAACACCATCCCAAAAGCTCTGCTGGACGAACGGATTACCTTTCTGAGCGCCGATAAGCTTCGCGCGGTCGAGCAAGCCGTGAAGTTTGCTTTGAACCTGTAGAAGCGCTTCTTGCTGTCTGAATGGATCAATACTTCACCTTCACCAACGTCAACCCATAAGCCTTTGCAGTGGGGCCGGCTTTTGCGCGGTCTTTGGAATGGAGTATCTCCGCCATTTTCTCCGGAGAAATTTTTTTGCGTCCGGCCTCGATCAAAGTTCCCACGATTATCCTCGCCATGTGGCGCAAAAAACCGTCCGCTTCGATTTCGATGCGCACCAAGCGCTTGATCCGCCGAATCCGAACGAACCGCACGTTCTTTACCGGATTTCTTTCCCCTCCGTCCCTGCCGCGAAAGGCGGAAAAATCATGCCTGCCTGTCAGAACCTTCGCCGCTTTTTTCATCCAAGCGGCGTCCAGCGGACCCGGATGCCACAACACAAAAGGCGCTTCGAAAAGCGGCCGCGTGGGGCTCCTCCAGATGTCATAGCGATAGAGCTTCCCCCTCGCCGAGAACCGGGCGTGAAAGAGGCCTGAAACCGTTTTCGCGGAAAAGACGACGACGTCGCGCGGCAGATAGAAATTGAGCGCGTCTTTTATTTTTTTATCGGGGAGAGGATTGGCGGTTCGAAAGTGAGCGGCGAATCCGATGGCATGGACGCCGCTGTCCGTGCGGGAGCTTCCGACAAGGTGAGCTTTGTGCTTGAGAACTTTCTCGAGGATCTTTTCAAAAACTTCCTGAAGGGTATTGCCTTTTCGCTGGCTCTGCCACCCTTCGTAATGCGTTCCCTGAAAACCGACGACTAACCGGACAGTCCGCACAAAATCTCAGCAATCTGAATCGCGTTAAGAGCCGCCCCTTTCCGGAGCTGGTCTCCGGCCACAAAAAGCCAAAGCCCTTTGGGAGAGGCCGCATCCAAACGAAGCCTGCCGGCCAGAACTTTGTCCTGGCCCATCGCTTCGATCGGCATGGGAAAATAATTTTTCTTCGGCTCATCGACAAGCCGCACCCCCGGCGCCTTGGCCAGGAGATTTCGAATGCGCGAAAGGACGGGTTTCTCCGAAAGCTCCAGATAAATCGCCTCCGAATGGGCGCGGAAAACGGGCACCCGAACGCAGGTAACCGTCACTTTGATCTTATCATCATGCAAAATCTTTCTCGTCTCCCTCATCATTTTGATCTCTTCCTCATTGTAACCCCCCTCCCGAATGGGGCTGTTGTGAGAAAAGAGGTTGAAGGCGATCTGATGCGGAAAAACCTCTTTCCTGGGGGGCCGGCCCTCCAGCACGTCTCTCGACTGCTCCTCGAGCTCCCTCATCGCCTTCGCGCCCGCTCCGGAAGCCGCCTGGTAAGTGGAAACGATGGCTCGTTTGATGGGATTGCGCCGGTGAATCGGATAAATCGGCACGAGCATGATGATCGTGGAACAATTGGGATTGGCGATAATTCCCTTGTGCCTGCGAATGTCGTGGGCGTTAATTTCGGGAACCACCAAAGGGACGCCGGGATCCATCCGAAAAGCGCTGGTGTTGTCGATCACCACCGCCCCCTCTTTGACGGCCAAAGGCGCAAACTTTTTGGAAATGGCCCCACCTGCGCTCGCCAAAACAATATCGATTCCGTGGAAAGAATCCCTTCTCAGTTCTTCTATCGTAAGCTCTCTTTTTTTAAAAAAATATTTTTTGCCGGTCGAACGCCGGGACGCAAGCAAAAGAAGCCGATCGATGGGAAAATTCCTCTCCTCGAGGATCTTCAACATCTCTTCCCCGACCGCCCCCGTCGCCCCCATAATCGCCACGTTGTATTTGGATTTTCTTTTCATTGCTTAGTTAAAGCTTCGACCACCAAATCCCCCACTTCTCTCGTCCCATAGCCCATTTTTCCAGCCGCGAGGGATTTCAGCTTGTTTTTCGTCACGTCTATCACCGCAGTCTCGATCTGAGACGCCGCTTTTTCTTCTCCCAAATGCTCCGCCATCATGCCGGCCGCGCAAATCGCCGCAAGCGGATTGATCACGTTCTTTCCCGTGTACTTCGGCGCGGAGCCGCCGATCGGCTCAAACATCGAAACCCCTTCCGGATTCAGATTTCCCCCCGCCGCAATCCCCATTCCACCCTGAATCATGGCCCCCAAATCCGTGATGATATCGCCAAACATATTATCGGTTACAATGACATCAAACCATTCCGGATTTTTGATCATCCACATGCAAGTGGCGTCGACGTGGGCGTAATCCGTTTGAATGTCGGAGTACTCCCCCGCCGTTTCCTGAAAAGTCCTCCACCAAAGATCGTGGGCATAATTCAAAACGTTGGTTTTACCGCAGAGGGTAAGCTTCTTTCTTTTGTTCCTCCTGCGCGTGAACTCAAAAGCGAAGCGGATGCACCTCTCGACGCCCTTGCGGGTATTTCGCGAAACCTGAAGCGCGATTTCATTCTTCTTTCCCTTGTTGATAAACTTCCCCTCGCCCACATAAAGCCCTTCCGTATTCTCCCGCACCACCACAAAATCAATTTGCTCCGGCCCTTTATCCTTGAGCGGCGTCTCCACGCCGGGATAGAGCTTCACCGGACGAAGGTTGATGTACTGATCCAACCCAAACCGCATCTTGAGCAAAAGCCCTCTCTCCATGATGCCGGGCTTCACGTCCGGATGTCCCACGGCCCCCAGCAAAATGGCGTCAAATTTCTTAAGGCCGGCGAGCTCCTTGTCCTCGAGAACCTTTCCCGTCTTTAAATACCTCTCGCCTCCGTAATCAAAATAGGCGAGATCCAGCTTAAAACCATTTTTCCCGGAAGCCGCCCCCAACACCTTCACCGCCTCCGCAATCACCTCCGGCCCCGTCCCATCCCCCGGCACCACCGCTATTTTGTAACTCTGATTTTTCACTTCAGCAATCATCCTCCGGTTCTTCCGGCGCCTCGCGCACCGATTGATCTTCCGGCGCGTTTTTGATCAGGTTCATCTTCTTGGCATACTCAAACACGTTTCCCGCTGATAGAATCGGGAGAATGTCCCCTAACGCTTTTAACTCAAAACGTTGGTTTAGAGTGTGATTGGTCAAAACGTTCTTCTCCACATCGATCTCAACCTCATCCCCCGTCCGAATCCTGACCGACAAATCTTCCTTGGATTCAAAAGGAATCAAATACCCGCCGTTTACCGAATTCCGAAAGAAAATCCTCGAGTAAAAAAGAGCCACGGTCGCCCCAATCCCCGCTTCCTTGAGACAAATCGAAGCATGCTCCCGCGAAGAACCACAGCCGAAGTTCTTCCCCCCAACGACCACGGCATACTCGGATCTTTCGGCCCCCTCCTTCACGAAAGGAATCGTTCCGGACGGCAATCCCTGCCTCCCCGCCGCCAGCCCCGACAACGCAAACCTCCCAAACATCCTCCGCTCCTCCGGGATAGCAGGATTGTAACTCAAATACTTCGCGGGAATGATCTGATCCGTATCCACATCATTCCCCACTACGTAGGCTTTTCCGCGAACAATCTTTTGCATGCCGATTCAACCCTTCTCTAACACGAAATCTTGCTGCCGCTCCAGCGGGTGACAGCGGCCGAAGCCCTTGCCAATATGCCGAATCTTTGATCGGCATATTGGCGAGGTGGCCGCTGGCAGGACCCGCTGGAGCAAGGCGAACTATCC
>JACQQY010000066.1 GCA_016206825.1 Candidatus Omnitrophota bacterium | reverse complement strand
GGTTATATTCTTCTCCTCTTTCGCTATACTTTCTAATCTCCTAATCACGCCTGGAACATCTTGGCCACCTACTGTGTCGGAAGATTTTTTGACGGAGGTATAAATGCGAATACCTGGCTTGAGTCCTGGCGTTTTAATTTCAGCTACAACATCACCCTCACGTGCACCATCCCAAACAGCTTCAATATTGGATTTCTCACTCTTCAAAGATTTTCTCATCAACTCAATCGTCAAATATTGATAGAAAACGCCCATGTTCATTCGTTGTCTTTGCATTTCATGAGGAATAGCATCTAATTCAAAAATTTCCTCAATATCGCACTGTAAATAGAAATAAGGCCCAAGAATTGGATCTGTTCTTTTCTTCAAATGATTTATACATGATTTAACTAATTCTGGCGGGGTCTTTGTAACTTTCCTAACGCTACCTACTCGATCTCTGCCAGTTCTATCAAACGCAACGTCGATTGCTTTTAATATCAATTCATCAGATAAAGGCGGTTTGTGAGAAGGGAATAAAGAATGAGCGGCCAGCAAACTCCCATCCTCTCTTGGGTAAGGTTGGCGGCTAGATTGTGTTCTGCGTGGCGTCATGTGTATGAATATATAACTTAAGGCCACAATATGCAAATATTTTACAGATCTAAATTCGAAAAGTCGGCAAAAAAATCACGAACGTCCGGCGGGAATCCGCGCGTTTTTTAGATGGCGCCCATTCTCTACCCCCACCCTCCCAGTGGAGTCTATCCGCCGCGTCCAAGCGGCGGGCGTGGCGGCCTAGCCACGCGAAGAAGGCCGCTGGCCTAAGCGGCCGTGGAGCGACGACGGATCCCCAGCGACGGAGGAGCGGTTCAAACACGACAGCCGTTGAAGTTCGAGAGGCCCATGGTTGGGCGTTCGCAAGTTATTTTTATTGGGGCGGTTATATAACGTTAGTTTTGGGAGTTTGGATTTTCGGAATTAGGGACACTATTTCTGCCTCTTAGGCCTGCTCTTTTTTCGATAAATAGTGTCTGTCCCTATTAAAATTCGCAGAAATTTTCGCAGGAGTTGTATTCGACTTCCGCTTGCATGGCGGTAGATACTCGAGTATACATCGCGCATCGTTTCACGGCTTTTATCTCCCTAGTATTTGGCATGAAAACCAATCTGCCTGTTTCTTTTTGCTTTGATTGGTCCCTCAAGCTCTTTTATAGCTTCAAACACGTTACGAAATCGCCCATCATATCTTTGCTCTATTTCCGCGATCTTTTTCTGCAAATCCCTATGTGATAGAAGGTATTTTCGGAGCTTTGTGAACGTGCGGATTATCTCGATATTGACGTAGACGACCTTTTTGGAATTCAAAACACTCGATAGCATGGCCACACCCTGCTCTGTGAAGGCAGTGACGCTTTTAGAGAACTTCAAGGATATCACAAATTGTGATATCCTCCGGACCTCCTCCTTGAACAAGATGAACATAAAATCGGAAGGAAAACGGTCAATATTTCTTCGAACGGCTTGGTTTAAAGCCCTTGTTTCAACCTGGTAAAGCTCTGCCAAGTCGCGATCAAGCATGACTTTTTCACCGCGCAAAAGGTAGATCTTTCTGACAATCGCTTCCTGCGTAATAAACGATGTCTCAATAATGGATTTATTTTGTAATAGGTTAGCCCTTAAACTATGGTCTTCTCGATGATAACCGGTGGAAATAAGATGGGCTGGTTTCATGGCTGCAGATGATCAAATCCCCCCTGACCGTTACCCTAGCCACCATAGTGCCACGGCGTGTCGCTCATCACAAGGGGCGGCTCCTCCTTCACCGCCTCCGCCTCCACCACTTCGCCGATCACGACGGAATGATCCCCCGCCTCCACGATCTGCCGGACCTCGCACTCAAGAAAACCCACCGCCCGGTCGAGGATGGGCGCGCCGGTTCGGCGGAGCGTATAGCTTACGTCTCCAAAACGGTTTCCGCTTGCGGGCACGGGCTTAAAAAACTGCTCCATCACCTTCCGGTCGCCCTTCGCCAAAAAATTGATCGAAAAGACTCTTCCTTCTTTGATCAAATCAAGCGAATGCGTCCCCTGCCTCACGCCGAGCATCACGCACGGCGGCTTCATGGAGCATTGAGAGAGCCAGCTCCCCGTAAAAGCGTGCTGCGAATCTTTTCCCTTCACCCCCACCACGTAAAGCCCGTAGGGAATCTGCCTTAAAATCTTCCGTTTGGATTCTTCGTTCATGACCCATCCTTTCTTTTTTTCGCAAAAAGCTCGTTCGACCTGACGAAGGAAAGAAGAAAATTCCGGCTGTAGGCCATCTGGCTCTTATAGCAAAGAAGCGCCTTCCTCTTCCCTTCTATTTCATCAGGCGCAAGATCAAACGAAAACCACTCCCACTCTCCCGCCCAGGCGCAGTGCAAAGGCTCCTCGAGCCGCAGATGAGGACGCTCTCCCCTCGGATCCGGCCATCGAGGGGCATGAACCAAATAAAGGTGAACCGCCGGACGCGGCCCGCCCCCATCCGCCAGCGCCGCGTTCACATAGAGGTAAACCGCCTGGTGATCCGGATGGGCATCAAAAATAGCAGGGACAAAAACGCGCGTGGGTTTGTAACCGTCCAGAATCCTTTTTAAATCCGAGACGATGTTTTCCGCCTTATAAAGCTTCCCGTAAGAAAAATCCTCTTTGTAAGGCACGCGATTCATCCGCGTGAGGAAACTCCTGAAAGGTTTGTCCTTGCCGCGATGCTTATTCCAGATAGGAAGAAGCCCCAGATCCGGATAGCCCAAAAAAACAAGGTCCTCGGCTTCCAAACCCAACCCCCTCATCGCTTGAAGCGCCTCCCCCTTCCGGATCTTCCCGCTTCGAATAAAATCCGACTTCGTCAGCATCGGCCTTCCCTGGTAAAAAAGAGAGGCTATTTCATTGTGATCGCCATGGGTGAGATAAATGACCTTCACCCTTGCCCCCGTCTTCAAAACCCTTTGAATGATCCCGCCCGCGCCCAGCGTCTCATCATCCGGATGCGCCGCCGCCACGAGCGCCCGGTCTTCCTTATGGATTCTGGTCATGGTCCGCCCGGTCGAGCTTCGCTATCACCCTTTCCGCATCCGACCAAACAATCGCGACGCCGAACCGGTGATCAACGATACTGCGCAAAAATTGGAGATCCTTTTGGCGCAGGAAACAATAAACGGGAAACTTCTCCCGTTCGATCTTGAGCAAATCATCGAGCGTCGAGAAAAAAGGAAGCGGGTGACGGGTATAAAAAGCCCGCTTGGGATTGCCGGTCAGCACCCCTACCTTTTCACTGCCGGCGTAATAAGCCACGCCCCTCACAAAGAGCTTGCTGGCGAGAAAGAAGGAGGGTTTGTCCTCTTTCACAAAATCCCGGTAAAAAGCAACGGCCTTCTTCGCCGAAAACCCGCCGTCCGTCCGAGGCACGAGCATTCCAAACACCCCCCAGGCAAACGACACCATTCCCAGAAGAATCCCGGCAAGCGCCCACCGGCGCCGCCCTTTCCAGAAACAAAAAAGAGCGGCCCAGCAAAACGGAACGAAAACCACCCCCAATACCGCCACGGGCCTCCACAGATCGACGCGGTTCTCGGCGCCGTAACCAACCGCCCCCGCCAAAGCCAAGAGCGGCGCGGCCCCCCAAAATAGAACGGTCCAAAAGCGCAAACCTGCCCCTTGGACATCGCCTTTCAAACGTAAAAAACGATAAAGCCACGCGCCTGTCATGAGCGCCATGGGAGGAAAGACGGGAAAGACGTAACTGAAGAGCTTGGATTTCGCGAGCATAAAAAAGGCGAACGGCAGAAAAGAGCAAAGCGCGAGAAAGAGAAAGGACTTTTGAGCCGGAGACGGCGGTCTCAGAACCCGCTTCAAGCCATACGAAACCACCGCCGGCAAAAACGCGCTCCACGGGAAAAACCCCGCCCAGACGCCGATGGGGTAAAAGAAAATCTTGTCGCTGTTCCGGTGCTCCGCCACAAAGAAGCGCCTGACGTTCTCATGGACAAAAAAATGCCGAAGGAACCCGGGCCCGTGCTCCTTAGCCATGAAGACGTACCAGGGAAAAGCGACGAGCGCGAAAAGCGCCAACCCCCGCCCCCAGGGAATTTCCTTCAGCAAATGCCTTTCCCCGCTCAAGAGAAGATACGGGACTATCCCCAAAAACGGCAGAAGAATCCCCAGGGGCCCCTTCGTCAAAAACCCAAGCCCGCAAAAAAAGAAAACCAAAAGCCAAGCCGCGGGTCTTCGCCTTTCATCCGTGTATCCCGCGCTGAAAGCACAAAGCGCCGCCGTGACGAACAAACACAAAAAGACGTCCGTCATGGCCACGCGGCAAAGAATCAAAAACTCCACCGCCGTGGCCAGCACCGCCGCCGAAATGAAAGCCGGGCCCCTCTTCCGGAACAACGTCTTCCCCCAAAGATAAACCAGAAGAACCGTCAAAACGCCCGCCAGACACGGCCCGACCCGCGCGGCAAATTCGTTCACGCCGAAGCATTTGAAGCTGAGATAAAGCACCCAGTAAAAGAAAACCGGCTTTTCGAATTGCGGCTCTCCAAAAAGCACCGGCCTCCAGAGATCCCCCCGCTGGAGCATCTCTTTGGCCGTCAAAGCATAAAAAGGCTCATCCGGATCCAAAAATCCAAACGCCCCCATCCCAACCCCATAGAGGGCGGCTGTCAACACCAAAAGAACAAGAATAGCTCCCCAATCCTTCCGACCCATAACCCGCTATTATAATGGAGGTTCCGGGGACACAATACTTAATTATGAATTAAGTATTGTGTCCCCGGAACGCAAGAGCCGGAACGGTTTAAATCCCCCCCGCCCCCTTTGAAAAGAAAAGGGGGTTGGTCTTCGGCTCTTTCTCTTTTAAGTAAAAGAAAGCCCTTACCCCCTTTTCTTTTCAAAGGGGGCAGGGGGGATTTGATTATCTACGGCTTGAGTATGACGGCGTTAATTTAGACAGCTATGTTATACTGGCAAAACAAAGCGCGGCCTTGACTGCACAATGACTCTCCAAGACAAACTCATAAAGTGGTTCCACCAAAACGCACGCCCCCTCCCCTGGCGCAGGCGATATGATCCTTACGAAGTATGGATTTCCGAAATGATGCTCCAGCAAACACAGGTTGAAACCGTTCTGCCCTACTATGAACGCTGGATGAAAAGCTTTCCGGATATCGAGTCCCTTGCCAAAAGCAATCTGGAAAAAGTCCTGAAACACTGGGAGGGATTAGGTTACTACAACCGGGCCAGGAACCTCCATGAGACGGCCAAGCGGATCGTTCAAAAGCTCGGCGGGGCCTTTCCCCAGGATTATGAAACCATCCTTTCCCTCAAGGGAATCGGCCGCTACACCGCCGGCGCCATTGCGAGCATCGCCTTTAATCAAGAAAAACCGATCGTGGACGGCAATGTCCTGCGCGTCCTGTCACGGCTTCACGCGATCCCAAAACCCATCGATGTCCCAAAAAACCGCGAAATATTCTGGCAGTTGGAAGAAAAGCTTATTCCGAAGGGCGGCGCCCGTTTCTTCAACCAAGCGCTGATGGAGCTGGGCGCGCTTATCTGCAAAAGTGAAAACCCCCTCTGCCTCTCCTGCCCCCTTTCGGAATTCTGCGCCGCTTTTAAAAAAAACGAGGCGGAAAATTACCCCGTGCGGCAAAAGAAAAAGGACATCGTGAAGGTGGAAGCAAGCGCCGCCGTCCTGTCTCACAACGGCAAATACCTCATCACCCGGCGCCCCTTGGGTCAAATCATGGGTGGTTTGTGGGAATTCCCGGAATGGAAATTAGCAAAAGGGAGAACGCTGGCGGAGGCGTCTATTCGAAAAAAAACTCTCGAACTTCTCAGGAAGGACTTCGGCTTGACACTCGGCCGTCTTTCAAACCTCGCAACGATCAAACGAAACTACACCCACCACCAAGAAATCCTGCACGTCTTCTCGGTGGTCATTGAAACACCGAACGGAGCCGCCCTTCGCTCCCGCAAAAACTGGCCGCTCGCCTGGGCGCCGGCAAAAGACTTCCAGCGCCGCCCCTTCTCCTCCGCCCACTCCAAAATCGCCAAGCGGCTTTCATGAACAGCTCTGGCAGAACCCAAAAAGCTTCAGGCTGTGATAAACCACCTTAAAACGGCACTTCGCCGCCTCGGTATCCTGGAGCTTTTCAATCTCATCGTTCTCAAACTCGATAATTTTCCCGCAGCGGATGCAGATAAAGTGATCATGGTGACGGTGCCCCAAAGCCCTCTCGTAAACTTTGCGGCCGTCCCCGAAATCCTGTTCTTCCAGAATTTTGCTTTCTTTTAAAAGAGCGAGAGTCCGGTAAACGGTGGCCTTCGAGATGGTGGGATCTTTTTTCTTGGAAAGGTCAAGAAGGCGGTCCGCCGAAAAATGCCCCCGCGCTTCAATCGCCTGTCCCAGGATCGTCCTCCGCTGGCTCGTGAGCTTGAGACTCTGCGTCTCAAGAAACCCGCTGAACGATTTTTCCGCTTCCTTCAAAAGCGCCGCGTCTTTCATCGCCACTCAATCTACCAACCCCGCCGATGATTGTCAACGAATTGACCTCAGCGCCAAGCCCGCCTCAACAAAGCCGCCACCAGGAGGAGACCGCCAAACACGCAGACCACGCTCGCGCCGGTCGGGAAGTCAAAGAAATAAGAAACCGCCATGCCAAGGAGGCTTGCGGCGCCCCCCACCGCCCACCCCAAAAAGAGCCTCTGTTTGAGCGATCCCCCGAAGAGCATCGCGCAAAGGGCCGGCACCACGAGGAAGGAAAACACCAACAGCACCCCTGCGATCCTCACGGAGCTTGTGACCACGATACCGAAGGAAACGTAAAAAAAGAAATCCCAGAAAGGAACCCGGAGCCCCTTCGCGTAAGCCTCCTCCGGGCTCTTCGAAATCAGAAAAAACTGCCTCCGAAAAAGAAAATGAAAGAGGCCGACGGCCGTATAAACCACGGTCATGTCCATGATATCTTTGTGGCTCACCAACAAAACATTCCCGACAAGCGACCGGCGCACGTGCTCATCCCCTTCCGCCGAGCGGCTCAAGACCATCACCAAAAGCGCGGCCGACACGGCATAGACGATGCCGATCACCGCTTCTTGAGGCAGTTTTTGCCGGCGGAAGCGCGTGAGAGAAAAAACGGCGGCGCCGATCACCGTGAACCCGAGCGAAAACCAATAAGCGATCGGCCCTTGAAATTCATGGTGAAGGAGCAAAGAAAACCCGGCCCCGAGCGCCGCGATCTGAGCGAGCGCCAAATCCACGAAAATAATCCCGCGCTCGATCACGTGCAAACCCAGGTACGCATGGATGCCGGTTAAAACCAGGCAGGCGATAAAAGGAAGAAGCATCACACTCCAGAAACCCGTTGTCATTTGAGAGCCTCGCTGATTTGATGGAAGTTATACTCAAAAAAACTGAAAAAATCCTCCGTGCCGCGGATCTCACCCGCGTTTTGGCAAAGGGTGAGGACCTTTCCTCCGGCTCGGGCGGCCAGCGCCGCCGCGGCCTCCCGCGGATAATAGGTCGGCATCACGATCACCTTCACCGCCTTTTCCTTCATGTATCCCTGCAGAAACTCCAAATGCCTCGGCGTGGGCGGAATGCCGGGTTTGGGTTCCACGAACTGCTCGGCCCGCATCCCAAGAAAGCGGACGAAATACTCGACGTCATCATGGTAAGAGATCACTTCCCTGTCCCGGCAATGCCCGCAAAGCCTCTTCCAATGACCCACGCGTTTATCAAGCTCCTCGAGGAACTCCTTCAAATTCCGCGCGTAACTTTCGGCATGCGCCGGATCCGCTTCGGCCAATTTCCCTTCGATGGTCTTGGCCATGATCCCCGCATTTTCCGGATTCATGACGTAATGAGGATTGCCGTAAAGATGGATGTCCCCTTGGGCTCTCGATACGGGCATCGTCGGAACTTTCAAAAGCTCGATGCCCCTCGACAAATCCACGTTCCGCGGCCCGCCTCTAAAAAGCTCCGTCTTGCCGGCGGCCTCCAAAAGAGGATCCACCCACAATTCCAAATCGAGCCCCGCATGCACGAAAAGATCCGCGCCCGCGGCGTTCCTCACGTCGCTCGGCTTAGGCTCCACAAAATGCACGTTCCACCGCGCCGGCGCCACCGCCGCCACACTCACCCGCTCCCTCCCTACTTTTTTCACCAAATCCGCAAAGGTCGTCGTAGTCGCCACCACCTTCAATGGAGCTTCGCCAGCATAGACCACCCCCCCGTTCAAACCTAACAAAAAACAAAAGAAAACAAGCGTCCCTCTTTTCATCAGACTCCTCCATAATCTATTAACCGTCTAACACCGGCGGGTGGCGGCGGACGAAGCCCTTGCCCTCCCTTGTCACCCCCGCAATCTTTAAGCGGGGGTCTTTCACTGAGTGGGCATCTCCACGAAAGATTCCCGCTAAAACATTGCGGGAATGACAAGTATGGCGAGGTGGACGCCGACAGGACCCGCCAAAGTTAAACTATCATAAATCTCATTGCAGTTTATGCTTATGCTCCCCGATCGCAAACGTCCCCTGCAAAAGAACCTGATTATCATCCTTCCCCGTCGCCAAATCGAAGTGCGAAAATTGCGCCCTCCACCGGGCAAACTCGGTTTGGTAAAAGGTGAGGTAACCCGTGTACCCCGTGTCCGCCTTATGCGGGTTCGTAACAGGATTATCCACAAGCTCGACGAGATCGAACCGGAACCCCATGGCCCAAAGAGGGTGCAAGCGAAAATCCACCAACCCATAGCCTCCCCACAACGTCCCATCCACACTCTCCTCCCGGTTCATGTAAAACGCCTCTCCCTGGAGCTTGAGCCTATGACGGGAAGTAAAGTGATGCATCCACACCGCATCCAAACCCAGCATCTGCACCTCCAATCTCCTGTCCGCGTCCTTTGAACCCGCAAGATGCGTCAACCCAACCTCCAGGTTCGTGACCTCCGAAAAATCCACGTAATTTTTCAAGTGGCTGTAAAACGTAGGCCGTCTCCGCGCTCCGGGAAACGCCGTACCGCCCTCTCCCACGCCGCCTTCCAACACCCCGAAAACCAGTTCATGGGTCATAGGCGATGGGACCTCCAAAAGTTTTTTGAGATCCACGCCCGAGCGGCTGTACCCTTCATGGCCGAAATAACGATCGATCACGAGCGGCTCATCCACGGTTTCCAGGCTGTCCCGATGGTAAGCGTTGATTTTTCCGATCTTCGGACGGAACCTGCCCACCCGCGCCGTCATGTCAAACGGCAGTTCAAACCGCGTCAGATACGCCTCATCCAGAGCCGCTTCTTCGAAGTCCGAGAAATCCAGCACCGCATCGAGCCGCGAATAAGGATCCACCGGACTGCCGAAGACGATTTCCACTTCCCTGACGCTCAACCGGTCGGCCCCCTCGGCATCCTCCCTGGGACTATCGAGCTTTAAAACCGTATCGGCCAGGACCCCTATGTCCGGATTCCACCGGCCCAAAGTAGAAACCACTGCCGGCGCAGAAGGCCGGGGGGAAGGTTCCGGAAGCCTGACTTTCTCCGTGCGTTTCAAGAGCTCGATTTCCGCCTGCTGTTTCTCCACCACCCCCTTCAGCTCCATCACCACCTGCCGCAGCTCTTTTACCTGCGACTCAAGAAGCGCCGCCGACTCCTGGCCCCAAGCCGCTCTAGAGACAAACAAAAGACAAAAACACAAAGAAACGAAGATGCGCATTCTATTTCCTCCTGATGTTCAAGAAATGGATGGAACTACGAAAACAAAGGAAACGCAGGAGGAGCTCTCGTAGAAACAAGCTCCGAATGGGACTCATAAAAGGCAGGACAATCCCACGAAAGGCAAAACAAAAAAAGGAAGAAAACCGGAAGGGCTGTTTTCCCAAGATCCGTAAAACCCACCAGGTGGGAACCAATCTGATAAAGCGGGCAATCCTGATGCTTGGCGTGATCGATCTCACCGGAATGCGCATGCGGCAAAAGCGCCAAGGCCCCGCCCAGACCGGCCGCGAGAACGACGAATACACCCAAAACGACAAGAAATTTCCTCACAAGGTCGATTCTAATCCTCCCTCCCCACCGCCGTCAAGAAGGAACGCCTCTTGCGGAAAAGGGAAAAAGAAACGGACGTCAGATAAGTTCCGTAGGCCAGCACCTCGGTTAAGGAGGGATTGCCGTTATAGCCAAAAAGCGCCTTCAAAAAGGAACCCACTCCCTCTTTTTCGTTCACGATCGAATTGGTGTTCCACACAGGATAAATAAAAGAAGGAATCCAGCCCGCCTCCTCCAGCTCGTGAATCCCGTAAGCCAAAAGCCCCGCGGCCATGAAAAGAATAAGAATCCCCGTTGTCCGGAACAAAGGCTTTAAAGGAACCTTTCTCCCGCCTGCGAAAATGAGTCCCGCGATGAAGACGGCGAGGCCCAAGCCCAGCCATCCGCCCATTTGCGAAACCGCGCCCCCGTTTTGAATCGCCACGGCCTTTAAAAAAAGAACCGTCTCCGCCCCCTCCCGAAGAACGGCAAAAAATGGCAGAGACAAAAGCGCCGCGGCATCTTCCATGGAAAGCGCCGTCTCCACCTTCGTCTCGACATCGGACTTGATCTTCCTTGCCTGCCTCTCCATCCAGAAAAACATGTAGGTGAGCACCCCCGCGGCGCACAAGGAAATAACGCCTTCCAAAATTTCTTTCGCCTTATCCTGAGCCGCTTCGGAAAAAGCAGCCATCCAGCTTCCAAGGAGAAAACTTAAAAACACAGCCGCAATGACGCTCACCGCCGTGTGGAGAAAATAGCGATGCGCCTTTAGACGCGCCAGAACCGTCAGCATGATCCCAACGATCAAGCTCGCCTCGAGCGCCTCCCGAAACACCACCAAAAACGTCGCTAACCCCGTCCCCTCCGCCATCCCGCCCTCCTAGAAGTCATCTATTGATCCACGAAAAAACAATGAAAACCCTTGTCACAAGAAGCTAAGCCGTGGAATCAAATCCCCCCTGCCCCCTTTGAAAAGAAAAGGGGGTTGGTCTTCGGCTCTTTCTCTTTATCTTTAAGTAAAAGAAAGCCCTTACCCCCTTTTCTTTTCAAAGGGGGCAGGGGGGATTTAAGCCCTTCCACTATGAGTAGGCGCATCCATTCTTCTTATGTTTCATTGCTTTTACGTAACTCAATATATCTGTACGATCTTAAAACTCACCGGCACCCTGCACCGGCTCTTCACATAAAAATTCCCCCGCTTGGCCGGCACAAACCGCCATCTCCGTACCGCCCGAAGCGCCGCCTCATCCAAAAGCGAGAAACCGGAAGACTTTTCCACTTCCACCGCAAGCGGCAAACCCCTCTCATCGAGATCCACCACGAGGAAAACGAAACCTTCCTCTTTTCGAAACACCGCCCGGCGCGGATACACGGGCGGCGGATTCTTCTGGTAGCGGGGTTCCACCCATTCGACGCCCTCGCTTTGTGCATGGGACGCCGCAGGAGCCTCCTTCGGCTTTTCCTCTTTCTTTTCCTCGGCTTTCTTCTCTTCCTTCAAAACGAGCGGATCAGGATCAGCCGCCTTTTCCTTCGTTTCTTCACTCTTTGCCTCTTCCACATAAATCATCTCAAAGCTCGTGACGCCCGTCGTCACCTCCACCGTCGGCGCCGTGACGACGTAAAAAGTCCCCGCCATGAGCATGCTGGAGTGCAAAAACAAAGAAAGAAAGAAAAAAAGCGACCTCTTCATCTCACCACCTGAATTTCACGCCGCCGTAATAGTTTCTCCCGTCCGCCGGGTCAATCCCGGCGCTCGTGACCCTCGAGAAATAATGCTCGTCGAACAAATTATTGATCCCGCCGAAGAGACTCACGATGTCTTTATAAACCTTCATCTCCGCCGTCAGGTCCCACACCTTGTAGGAGGGAAGAATGCGCTGGGTGGTGTTCGAGTCGTCCCCGAAATGATCGTCAACGAACGTGCCGCCCAAGCGGACTTTCGCCTTATCCTTCCAGCGGTACTCCACACCGCCTCTCATCAAATAGTCCGGCGCGTACTGGGGAATCTTGCCCGTCACGGGCCCGCCGGTGAATTCGGCATCCAGAAGCGTCGCGTTATAAAAAACGCTCATCGACCCGATCTTCTCGGCGCACGTCGTCTTCCGAATCGCATCCCACCACCCGACAACGTCCAACTCCGCCGCCAGCTCCACACCCGGGTACTCCGCATCCCCGACGTTCTGAATGGTGTTCCCGACCGTCCCCGTCTGACCGTCAAACGCCATATAAAAGACGCTCGCATCCCACGAAAGATAAGGAACCGGGTTTCCTCTGAAGCCCAAATCCACCTGCCAGGCATTCCCCTCTTCCAAATCTTGATTGATCACTTGGTTCGTTCCCAAAGGCACGCCCTCCGCGTAGAGTTTGGGCCGGTAGGATTCCGAGTAATTGGCATAAACTTGCGTCTCCGGCGCCAACTCATACGCCGCCCCGACGCCGGCAAGCGTGACGAAATCGTGATCGGATTCATCCCCGAGAGGCGCCGTGGTTTTGTCCAGATTCATGCTCTCTTTGATGCTCTGCCAGATGTTTTCGAAACGAATCCCCGGCGTCACGGAAAACTTCCCGAATTTGAAGAGGTTTTCCAGGAAAACGGCCATGTAGTCCGTTTCGCGATCCGAATCCTTGCGCACCGTTCCATCCAGCGCGTCGCCCGTCGTCCCCCGTTGTTCGTTCCTCGGGGAAGTGGAATGGTAATAAAAAACGCCTGCCGTCACCGCATGTCCATCGGATCCCAGCGCCGCATAGTCATGGCGAAGCCGGAGATCCGCGCCGCCGGTATTAAACTCCTGTTTTTGGATCTCGTTCGTGCTCGCGCCGGAACCCGTCGGAATCGTTCCAAACCCGCCTCCCCTCTGCCGCCAGCTCAAACGCTCATAAGCGCCGCCGAATCCCTTAAGCTCGAGATACGTGTTCTCCGAGAGGTCCTTTTCGAAAGTCAACGATCCGGCGTAGCGGTTCAATTCAAAATGATCCATCAACCGCGTCGAACGGGAAGGATCGTTGTCAAAATCAAAACGCGTCAGACCCCCCGGCTCGCCGTGAGTCTCCTCATAAACGTCAAAGGCGAAGATCCACCTGGCCGTCGGATCCTGGTCGACCGTGAACTTCGCGCCTCCGTAGTAAACCTCATACTGGCTGTTAAAATCCCTGAAGCCTTGGGACCGCCGGTGATGAAAATAACCGTAGTAGCCGAAAGCGCCCTGCGTGCCGCTCAAGCTCGTGTAGTTCGAATAAAAACCATGGCTCCCCGCGCTATCTTCCGAAAGCAAAGCAAAAGGAGCGTCCGGGTAAGGATCTTTCGTCACGAAATTGATCGCCCCTCCAGGCTGGGGACCGTACATCAAGGCGGAACCTCCCCGGATAAAATCAATGTGGTCAACCACCTGCGTGGGAGGCGTGTAGTAAGACTCCGGATAGCCGAAGAGGTCCGCCGCGATGGGAATCCCATCCTTCATCACCTGCATAAACTGCGCCCTGTCCGGATTCAACCCGCGATAACCCAAACTAAAAAGCGGCGTCGACTCTTCGCTCAAAAGAAGCCCCGGCGTTTTCTCAAAAACCTGCCGGTAATTGCTATTCACGATCGCGGGAGCCTCCTTCACGTCCACCCAAGAGGTCTTCTTTCCCGAATAAATCTTAGCCCCCTCCACCTCCGCCAGCGGCTGGACTCCTTTGCCCCTGTCCTCCTCTTTCTTCGCCACCACGGTGACTTCTTCCATCGTGGTCACCGGCGCCTGCGCCCAAGCCGCCGGCGATAGAGAAACCAAGAGAAGGCCCAAAACTGTGAGAACCTTATATTTTGAAAAGCGATCCATTCCTTATCCTCCTTCTTGCCGTCCAACCAATATTGAGACTCATTCTCACCATAAGCCCAAAAAAGAAACCCAACAAAACTGCAATTGAGTTTCAAGTGAGATTCTATCTCAACTTCCCGCTGATTGTCAACCCTTTTTTTACCCCGACTCCGCCACCACCGGATAACCCATCTCGTAGGGACGGTAAGCTCCTCTCACCTCACGAACCCGGCTTGCGGCAAAGAGCATCACCAACACCCTTGCCACGCAAGACAGCAGAAAAAGGGCAAGGTAAGAATACCCAAAAAGCTTCGGCAAATGACGAATGAGCACCCCCCCGATCGAAGCCCCCACGAACACGGCAGTGCCATTCATCACGTTAAAATAAGAAATGCATCGGATCCTCTTCTCCGGGCTCACGGCCTCCATCAAGAAATTGGAGACAAGCAGATTAAAACCGCCCCAGCAAAGTCCCGCAACAAACTGAACGACGACCAGATACGCCCAGTGACGTGAAAACATCCAAAAAAGCGGCAAAAGGGCGATCCCCCAACAAGCGATCTTCAAGAATTTCCAATTGCCCTGGGCGTCACCGTATTTTCCCCACCTGACCTGGAATAGAAACCCTGACGCCGACGCGGTTACCATGAGCATCATATAGAGGGCATAACTAAACCCCAAATCCTTCAAAAGGAAAACGGCCAAAAGAGGCGAGGAGAGGTTCACGGCAAAGCTCATCAGCGACACGAACAAAACGAACCTCGCAAAATTCCTCGTCCGGATTCCCTTCACAAAATCGACGAAACTGAAATAAACGTCGTGCGTAGTGTGCCGAACCGGCTCCGCCATCTGCGTGAGGCACCCCCACGCCGCGAACCGGGAGAACATGGCAAAAACAAAAAGAAGGGTGAATCCCACTACCTTCGACTTGCCGAAAGCGTGCAGGAGAAGCCCGGCCGCCGCCGAAAAAGTAACCGTCACAAAACCCTGAAGTCCGTTTCTCCAGCCGAAGTACCTCCCGCGTTTCTGAAGGGGGATGGTATCCGACATCAAACTCTGCCATGCCGGGACCGCGAAAGCGCCAAAGCTTGCGTAAACCGTGACGAAAAAAAGAAGCGCAAATAGCGCCGCGTGCCTCGAGCTTGCCGAAAAAAGATAAGGAACCAAAATGATAGGCAGCCACGAAAGGGCATGAAAGAACACAACGAAAGAAATAAGCCTGGTCCTCGACCCGATGAACTGCGTCACGCCCGCAGATCGTGTCTGCAGAAGCGCGGCGGCCAAAGGCGGCAAAGACGCAAGAAGCGCCACCTGAGAAGGACTCGCCCCCAACGCAATGCCATAAGGAATGAGGTAGGTCTCGCTCACCCCCAGCATCGCCGCCGTAAAAAGACCGTCCCAGATGGAAAACCGAAGGCTCCTGCGGATAGCGCCTCTTTTCACCTCAACGCCTCTTCCACGTCCCGCACGAGCTCCTCGGTATAAGCATGATAAACGCCCAGGACTTCTCCTTTTGAATTCAGAAGAAAGCTCGTCGGAATGCCCACGACCCGGTAGGCCTCTGAAACGCTCATATCTTCATCCAAAACCACGGGGTAATTGATCCCTATTTTCCCCACGAAACTCTGGACCTTTGTCTTGGATTCCCCTACGTCGATCCCTAAAACGGTGAAACCACTGTCCCCGAATCGCTTTTGAAGCTCGATAAGACCGGGTATCTCCTCCCGGCAGGGCGGGCACCAGCTTGCCCAAAAATTGAGGAGCACCGCTTTGTTCTTTGCCAAAAGCGCCTCCAATTTCACTTCCTCCCCCGCCAAATTCGGAAGCGCAAACCGATGCTGTTCCCCAAGCCCCTTCGAAACCGCGCCCACATCCTTCGTCCCTTCGCCCGCGCATCCACCCGCAAAAAATAAAGCAACAAGCAGCAGCACAAAAGAAACCTTCATCTTCCCTCCCATGTTAAAAATCCAGTCATTCTATCCCCCTGTCAAAAGAAGTGTCCAAACCCTCCTCCCCCTGTCAAGGGGGAGTTAGAGGGGGTTTGGACTTTGGTCTACAAACCCTGGCTCAAAATCCTAGGCTCCAAACCCCCTCCGACTCCCCCTTATCAGGGGGAGGGACGCTTCAACTCCAGCCTTCCCTGTCAGATAGAAACCAAGCCACTCTCCTCTAGACCCCTAACTGTCCCATTTTGACCAAAAAATACTCCGCCGCCAAAATCAAAAACCACCCAAAAAACTTTTTCACCCGCTCAAGCCACACCCCCGACTTGGGCATCGCCGCGAGAAGACCGGTGAAGGTCCCCAACAAAATCAAAAGAAACCCCACCCCGTAACCGAACACAAACAAAAGCGCAAAACCGTAAAAGATGTTTTGCTTCGTTCCCACATAAACCAAAATCGCCGCCAAAACCGGAGCGGTGCAGGGCCCTACGATGAGCCCCGAAATCAAACCCACGGCAAAAATGCCGAAATAGCCTTCCCCTTTTTTAAACGGCCCCGCGGCCCCTGCGGAAAACTGAGGCAGTTGAAACACCCCCAGCATGGAAAGGCCGAGAAGAAGGCACACATTAGCCACGACAAAATAAGAAACGGGACTGGACCCTATCGTCCCAAAAAGCTTGCCCGTAAGAGAAGCGAAGGCTCCAAGGATGGCATAAGTAACCGCCATTCCCAAAACGTAAACAAGCGACAGAAAAAATCCCTTCCACCGGGAACCGGCGCTCCTGGCTCCGATCGCCCCGAGCGTCAGCGGAATCACCGGATACACGCACGGCGTAAAACTCACCAACACCCCCGCCGCAAACACCCCCACAAACGCCAGAAACGGATTCTGCGTGATCCACTGTTCCACGTTCGTAAATAAAAACTCCATGACGGCCTCCCTCTGCTTATCCGTTACCGCGATCCGCCGGCAAATTCTATTGATCTACGGAAAAGCAATGAGAACCCTTGTCACAAGAAGCTAAGCCATAGATCAAATCCCCCCTGCCCCCTTTGAAAAGAAAAGGGGGTAAGGTCTTTCTTTCCACTAAAGAGAAAAAGCAGAATACAAACACACTTTTTATTTCAATGGGGGAAGGGGGGATTTGAGCTATGGCTTAGCTTCT
>JACQQY010000007.1 GCA_016206825.1 Candidatus Omnitrophota bacterium | reverse complement strand
GATGGAGCATCGGATTGAGATTCCGGAGCCCGTTCGGGCGCGCGCCGAGCGAACCCTGCGCCGGATGATGGAAGTGACGAATGACCATCCGAACGCGGTGATCGCGAGTTATTGAAAAGGTGCGCCTTCTTTTTTATTTTTTCTTAGCGGGAATGGGAGGGTTTTTGATGACGCCGAGTCTTGCTGAAGAGGTTAAGCTTATCCCAAGGGAGGTTCTCTTTGGGAATCCCGTTAAGGCGAGTCCTCAGATTTCTCCCGATGGGAAGCGGATTGCCTACCTTGCGCCTTTTAACAACGTGTTGAACGTGTGGGTGAGGACCCTTGGGCGGGAGGACGGCCGGAAGGTGACCCAGGATACCGACCGGGGCATCCGATTTTACTTTTGGGGGATGGACGGCCGCCACGTTCTTTATTTGCAGGATGCGGGAGGCAATGAGAATTGGAGGCTTTACGCCGTCGATCTGCCGACGGGCGCGGTTCGCGACTTGACTCCTTTTGAGAACGTCCAGGTGCGGGTCGTCGGGGTGGATAAGCGCTTCCCGAACGAAGTCCTGCTGGCGATGAATAAGGAAAACCCTCAAGTCCATGACGTCTATCGTTTGGATTTGGCGGCGGGCGAGCTTCGGATGGCCGCCAAGAACCCGGGGGACGTGGCCGAGTGGCTGGCCGATGCGGACTTCAAAATTCGCGGGTGCATGGCGGCGAGGGAAGACGGCGGTTACGACCTTTTGGTGCGGGAGAGGGAAGATGCCGAGTGGAAAAAGATTTTGACGTGGAGCCAGGAGGACAGCTCGACGAGCGAACCGGTTTCATTTGCGAGAGACGGGCGTTCCCTTTATTTGAAAGATTCGAGGGACAGCGACACAAGCCGTTTGATTCGCCTGGAAACCGCGAGCGGAAAGAAGGAGGTTTTGGCCTATCACCCTCGTTACGACATAGGCGCCGTTGTCACGAATCCGGATACTTACGAGATCGAAATCTTCTCCTATACGGCGCCGAGAAGGGAGTGGGTGGTGCTTGATCCTGCGGTGAAGCGCGATGTGGAAATGATCCGGCAGATTCAGCGGGGGGATTTTTCCATCGTGAGCCGTGACAACGCGGATGAAACGTGGGTCGTTGGGTTCGAGGTCGATGACGGGCCGGTTTCGTATTATGCGTTCGACCGCAGGACGAAGAAGGCGGAGTTTCTATTTGAGAGCAAGCCTGATCTTAAAGGATATGCGCTCGCTCAGATGGAGCCGTTTGAGTTTACCGCGCGGGACGGCCTTGTGATCCAAGGGTTTCTTACTTTTCCCGCCACGGGAGCGCGCAAGGACCTCCCCATGGTTTTGAACGTCCACGGCGGGCCTTGGGCTCGTGACGCGTGGGGCTATGATCCCGAGGCGCAGTGGCTCGCCAATCGGGGTTACCTTTGCCTGCAGGTGAATTACCGGGGTTCCACCGGTTTCGGAAAAAATTTCGTGAACGCAGGAGACAAGGAGTGGGGCGGCAAGATGCACGAGGATTTGGTGGACGCCGTGCGGTGGGCTGTCGGCAAAGGTTATGCGGATCCGAAAAGAACCGCCATTTACGGCGGTTCGTATGGGGGGTACGCGGCGCTTGTCGGAGCCGCTTTTACGCCCGATCTTTTTGCGTGCGCCGTGGACGTGGTGGGGCCGAGCAATCTCATCACGTTTATTCGGACGATACCGCCTTATTGGAAGCTCTATTTGTCGCAATTTTATAAAAAGGTGGGCAATCCCGATACGGAAGCCGAGTTTTTGAAGTCGCGCTCGCCTTTGTTCAAGGTGGAGCAAATCAAGATCCCGATGCTCATTGCCCAGGGCGCCAACGATCCGCGGGTGAAGCAGTCGGAGGCGGAGCAGATTGTCGAGGCGATGAAGAAAAAAGGGATCGATCACGAGTATCTGCTCTTTCCGGATGAGGGCCACGGCTTCGCGAAGCCGGAAAACCGGATCAAGTTCTACGCCGCGTGCGAGAAATTTTTGTCTAAGCATCTGGGTGGGAGGTATGAGAATGCCCAGGGATGATAGTTTGACTTTGGCGGGTCCTGTCGGCGTCCACCTCGCCATACTTGTCATTCCCGCAATGTTTTAGCGGGAATCTTTCGTGGAGAGGCCCACTCAGTGAAGGACCCCCGCTTGAAGATTGCGGGGGTGACAAGGGAAGGCAAGGGCTTCGTACGCCGCCACCCGCCGGAGTTAGACCGTTACATGGCAAGGGAGTTTTGGGATGGCTTCTAGAGAAGAGGTGTTGAATGTGCTGCGGGAGATTATCGATCCGGATGTGCATCAGGATATCGTGTCTCTCGGATTTGTGAAAGAAGTGAAGATTGAAAACGGCCGTGTTTCCTGCCGGATTGAGCTGACGACCCCCGCTTGTCCTGTTCGGGACCAGTTGAAGGAAGAGGCGAGAAAGCGGATCGCTTCGCTTGCGGGAGTGAAAGGCGTCGACGTTCAAATGACCGCTCAGGTGCGTGGGATGCCCGGGCAGGCCCGTCCTTTTCCCGTTTCATTCAAAAATATCGTTCCTATCGCAAGCGGTAAGGGCGGCGTCGGGAAGTCGACGGTGAGCGCGAATATCGCTCTTGCCCTTGCCCGCGAAGGCGCCAAGGTGGGGTTGATGGACGCGGATGTGTATGGTCCGAGCATTCCCACGATCATGGGAGTTACCGGAAGGCCCTCGATGGTGAATAACCGTATTGTCCCTATCGAGAAGTACGGCGTGAAGGTCATCTCCATGGGGTTTTTTATCGCTCCGAATGAAGCGATTATCTGGCGGGGGCCGATGCTTCACAAGATGGTGCAGGATTTTTTGGGGGTCGTGGAGTGGGGGGATTTGGATTATTTGATCGTGGATCTTCCGCCGGGGACAGGGGACGTGCAGCTCAGCCTCTGTCAGACGATTCCGCTTACCGGGGCGGTGATCGTGTCCACGCCTCAAGAGGTGGCGTGGAACGTAGCTCAAAAAGCGATCGTGATGTTTGATAAATTAAATGCGCCGGTATTGGGCATCATCGAGAACATGAGTTCTTTTATCTGCGGGCATTGCGGCGGGAGGGAAGAGATTTTTGGTTCCGGCGGAGCCAAAAGAGCCGCCGAGCGATTAGGGATTCCTTATCTCGGCGAGATCCCGCTTGTGACTTCGATTCGGTCCACGGCCGATCAGGGCGACCCCATCGTTCATGCCGATCCCGAGAACCCCATTGCGAAGAGGATCATTCGAATCGCCGAGAATCTGGCCGCCCAAGTGAGCATTCAGGATTTGGGGATGTCGACAAAAATAACCCCCGTTCAAATCGGCCCGCCGAATGAGCCTCAAATTCAAATCGAGTGGAGCGACGGAAAAAAGAGCGTTTATTCCGCACGGGACCTCCGTTTGGCCTGCCCTTGCGCGGGATGCGTGAACGAATTGACGAGCGCGCGGACGCTTAACCCAAACTCCATTCCCGCCGATGTTCGCGCCCTCGCGATCAACAAGATCGGCCGCTACGCCCTTCAAATCGCCTGGAGCGGCGGCCACGCCACCGGCATCTACAGTTTTGACTATTTGAGAAAACTGGGATAAGTGGTAAAATCAAGCACTCAACGTTTTTAATAAATCCATAGAGGGGAAAGGATTTTGAAAAATGCTGAAAACGGCGGTGTTGGGGTATCCTCGGATCGGGGAAGGCCGGGAGTTGAAAAAGGCGACGGAGGCTTATTGGAAAGGCGGGATTTCCCGGGAGGTATTGGAAGAAACCGGCAGGGAGATTCGAAGGAAGAATTGGCTGGCTCAAAAAGAAGCGGGCATCGATTTCATCCCTTCGAATGATTTTAGTTTCTACGATCAGGTCTTGGACATGACGGCCCTTTTGGGGGCGGTTCCTCCG
>JACQQY010000006.1 GCA_016206825.1 Candidatus Omnitrophota bacterium | reverse complement strand
CCAAAATATCCGCGATCTCCTGCACCTCGACGTTCTGGTAATTGTGCGCCACGAGATAGGCGTTCCGCTCCTCCTTCAGGCGCAGAACCCTCTCGCGGAGCTTCTTCTTGTATTCTTTGGAAGTTTCGTTGACTTCGAGTTGTTCAATCATCCAAACCCTCCTCCCCCTGTCAAGGGGGAGTTAGAGGGGGTTTAGACCTTTATCTCCAAACCCCCTCCTGCTCCCCCTTATCAGGGGGAGGGATGCTCCAAACCTTGTTTTCCCTTTCGTCTTCCTATGTGCATCAAACCTGCACAACTTCCTTTATCTCCGGAATGAGCGACTTGAGCCTGTTCTCAATCCCCATCTTGAGCGTCATGATGGAGCTCGGGCACGAACTGCACGAACCTTGCAAATAAAGCGTCACCACTCCATCCCGGTATCCATGAAAAATCACATCGCCTCCGTCCATCGCCACGGCCGGCCGGATCTCATTGTCCAAGACGTCTTGGATTTTTTGTTCGATCGTGCCGCCGCTTGCGGAAGGCTGGGCAAAAACCTGCGGCTTTGGAAAAAGCTCTTTTTCTGATGCCAAAAGAGCTTTGATCTTCTCCGCCACCTGCGGCACGAGCGCCCCCCAATCCGTTCCCGGCCGGCGCGTCACCGTCACAAACTGGGCGCCGATCAAAACCCCCAGCACCGCCTCGATCCCAAAAAGCTCCGAAGCCAAAAGCGACTCCTTCGCCCTTTCTTTATCGGTGTAATTGAGCGACCCGGACTCCAAAAGGGTCCGATTCACGTTAAACTTCAGCGTATGCGGATTCGGCGTCCCCTCCGCCCACACCTGAATATCCATCGATTCGTTCATCATTCCCTCCCCTGTCAATTGGCGCAGCCACGGCGTTCGTCTCGCAGGGAGCGTCCAAACGTTGTGGTCCACACAGCTTTCTTGCTTTCACAGCGACTGAGAGACGAATGCCGTGGCACGCGCCTACTCACTCGGAATAACCACCAAACAAAGAAAGCCCTCATTTTGTTTTCAACGCATCTTCCAGCGCATGCCAAGCAAGGGTGGCGCACTTCACGCGGATGGGAAACTGCTTCACCCCCTCAAACACCTTGAGCCTTCCCGCCCGTGAGCGCTCCGCCTCCGAAACCCCTTCCTTCGTCAAAAGACCGATGAAAGCCTCCTTCAGCGTCTCCGCCTCTCCGGCGCTTTTGCCCTCGACGACCGTGGTCATGATCGAAGCGCTGGATTTCGAAATGGCGCAACCCTGGCCTTCAAATCGCACCTTTTGGATAATCCCCTTCTCATCGACCAAAAGGTACAAATGGTAATCGTCTCCGCATAACGGATTCACCCCATGGGAATAGGCATTCGCCTCGGGCAATTTGCCGTAATTCCTCGGACGGCGGTTATGGTCTAGGATCACTTCCTGATAAAGATCGTCGAGCTTCACTTCCACAGGCTCAGGCCACCCGCCCGCGCCTGGTTTTGGTGTTGGCATCGTCGTCATCGAAAAATCTCAACTACTTTATAAAGCCCGCTCACCAGTTTGTCCACTTCTTCCTTCGTATTATAAAACGCAAACGACGCCCGGGCCGTGGCGGCGACGCCAAAACGTCTCATCGTCGGCTGGGCGCAATGATGCCCCGCGCGAATGGCAATGCCCTCCTGGTCCAAGACCGTTCCGATATCATGGGGGTGGGTCCCCTCCATTACAAAAGAAATGACGCTCGCCTTCTCTTTCGCTTCCCCGATCAGTCGAAGCCCCGGGACCTCCCGAAGCCTCCGGGCCGCATACTCCAGAAGCTCCTGCTCATGCGCGGCGATGGACTCGAAACCAAGCGTTTCGATGGTGTCTATCGCCGGACCCAAAGCGATAATCTCGGCAAAGGGCGGAGTCCCCGCTTCAAACTTGTGGGGAGGCTTCGTAAAAGTGGTCTTCTCAAACGTCACCGTCTCGATCATGTCCCCGCCGAAATGGTAAGGGTCCATGGCTTCCAAATGTTTCTCTTTGGCATAGAGAACCCCGACGCCCGTCGGGCCGTAAATCTTGTGCCCGGAAAAACAATAAAAATCGCAGTCCAATGCCCGAACGTCCACCTCGAGATGCGGCGCCCCTTGAGCGCCGTCGATGAGAACCCATGCCCCGGCCTCGTGCGCGAGCTTCACGATCTCCCCGATGGGATTCACCGTGCCGAGCGCGTTCGAAACGTGCGTCACCGCCACCATAGAGGCCCGCGCGGACAAGAGCTTCTTATACTCCTCCAACAAAAGCTCTCCCCGGTCATCGACGGGAATGACTTTAAGCGTAAGCCCTTTTTCTTCGCATAATTGCTGCCAGGGAACCAGGTTGGAATGGTGCTCGATGGTCGACAAAATGACCGTGTCGCCCTTTTTCAAAAATTTTCTTCCGAAGGCGCTCACCACCAAATTAATCGCTTCCGTCGTCCCCCGCGTGAAGATGATCTCCGAACTTTTTGCCGCGTTTAAAAACTCCCGGCACTTCTCCCGCACCAGGTCGCATTCCCGTGTGGAATCCTGACTGAAGGTGTAAACCCCCCGCCGCACCGTCGCATATTCCTTCTCGTAAAAATGAACGAGCCTGTCGATCACCGCGCGCGGCTTCTGCGTCGTCGCGGCGTTATCCAAATAAACGAGCGGATGCCCGTTCATCCTGCTCGAAAGCATCGGAAACTCCGCCCGGATCCGTTCAACGTCTAAAACCTGCGTGGTCAACATCGAATCATCCCCTTGAGTTCCCCTCTCACCCATCCCCTCAACCGCTCCCTGAACTCCACCGGCTCCAATCCCTCCAATGCCTCCTCCGCGAACGCGCACGTCAAAACCCAGCGCGCTTCCTCCTTCGAAAGTCCGCGGCTGCGAAGATAAAAAAGCTCGTCTTTCTCAAGCTTTCCCACGGCGGCCCCGTGAATGCAGGAAACGTCATCGGTATCGATCCGTAGCTGCGGCCTTGCGTACCCTTCCGCCGAATCCGATAAAAGGAGGTGCCGGCTCAACTGATTCGAATCCGATCCAAAAGCGCCTTTGTCGACCGCCACGAGGCTGTTAAACTCCGACTTCGACTCCCCTCCCAGAACGCCCTTATAAAATTGGCGGCTCACGCAGTGCGGCACGCGGTGGCAGACCCCCGCATGGGTAAAACTCTGGGAGCGCCCCTTAAGGACTTCAAACCCCTTAAAAAAGGCGGAGGCGTTTTCTCCGCCAAATTCAACGGATGTCTCATTCCGGTTCAAGACCCCGCCCTCCCCGAAGAGAAAACGGTTCAACGCGCTCTCTTCTTTCAAATAAAAGCGGGTGACCGCGAAAGAAAGCGCCTTCGTTTGGCCGCCGTGCCCCCTCTCCAGGTATTCCAACTTGGAACCGGAGCCGGCATAAACTTCCGACACGGCGCTCCGGAAAAAATCCGCTCCCGGAAGGGCCGCGTGCGTGACCACCACCCGCGCGCAAGCGCGGGTTCCCGCCACGACGAGAATCCTCGGATAAAACACAATAGGACTTTCTTCTCCGGCTCCCGCCCACAGAACGTGAAAGACAGACGAAACGGGTGTTTCATCCGGAACAAACAAAAACACGCCGTCCCTAAAACAAAAGGCGTTGATCACCGCGAAGGGATTGGTTTCATCCGCCAGTGAGAATCCAAGGTACGGCCTCACCGATTCCGGCGAGGAGGCAAGCGCTTGAGAAAGAGGCTGATACACCACCCCTTTCGGCAGTCCCGATACGGATGAAAGCTCACGGCAAAAGGTCCCGTTCACAAAAACCAAACGGTTCTCGTCAGGGCTCGAGAAAAAATAACGCTCGAGCTCCGCCGCCTCGATCTTCTCCGGCGAAACCTTCCGAGGCGGGGCAAACGCGCCCTCCAAAACAGATCCCAGAGGAACGTACTTCCACGGCTCCATGTTCCTCGTGGGAAAACCGAGCGACCGAAAGCGCTCATAAGCCTTCTGCCTCAGCCCATGAAACCACTGAAGCCCGCTAGGCGCCTTCTCCGGAGTGAAGCCCGAAAAAGACTCCCGATAACCCGTTGGGGTCAATAGGGATGCCGCGCTCATGCTCCCGTTTCCTCTCTTATCTTTTCATACCCTTTCTTCTCAAGCTCCACCGCCAAATCCTTGCCGCCCGAACGAATGATCCGCCCGTCCGCCAAAATATGGACAAAATGAGGCGTAATATAACCCAAAATCCTCTGGTAATGGGTGATCAAAACGATCGCGTTATCCGGCCGTATCAAACGGTTAATCCCCCGCGCCACGACCCGAAGGGCGTCGATATCAAGCCCCGAATCCGTCTCATCCAAGATCGCAAGCGTCGGATCCAAAACCGCCATTTGGAGAATCTCATTCCGCTTTTTCTCGCCGCCCGAGAAACCCTGATTCACCGAGCGATTCACGAAATCCTCATCCATCTCCACGAGCTTCAGCTTCTCCTTCAAGATGTCGTCAAACTCAAGCGGATCCGCCTCCTCTTTCCCTGCCGCCTTGCGCCTGGCATTGTAAGCCATGCGGAGGAAACTCGCGTTGTTCACGCCCGGTATTTCCACCGGGTACTGAAAGGCGAGAAAAACGCCCATGAGCGCCCGATCCTCCGGCTCCATTTCCAAAAGATTATTGCCCCGAAAGAGCACCTCGCCCTTCGTCACCTGAAAATGCTCGTCGCCGGCAAGAACCTTGGCCAGCGTGCTCTTGCCGGAGCCGTTCGGCCCCATAACGGCATGAACCTCCCCCGCCTTCACCTCCACATCAAACCCCTTCAAAATCTCCTTGCCGTCGATGCCCGCATGTAAGTCTCGTATGACCAACATCCCCAAACCTCCTTTGTTACGCTCTGCGCTATGCCTGCCCGTCCGGCAGGCGGGCGCTCTGCTGAGCTCTACCCCACCGCCCCCTCCAGCTTCAATCCCAAAAGCTGTGTCGCCTCCACGGCGAACTCTCCCGGCAGTTTCCGGAACACGTCCTTGCAAAACCCGTGAATAATCGCCGCCATGGCGTTTTCCACCGAAATCCCCCGCTGGCGCAGATAAAAGAGCTGTTCATCGCTTATCCTGGAAGTCGAAGCTTCATGCTCCACCTGGCTCGAGGAATTCTGAACGTCAATCGTGGGAAAGGTGTTCGCCCGCGACTCGGAACCGATGAGCAGGGAATCGCATTGGGTGAAATTTCTCGACCCCGCCGCCGACTTTTTGATCTCCACCTGCCCGCGGTAATTATTATTGGCGCGGCCGGCGGAGATCCCCTTCGAAATAATGGTGCTTTTGGTGTCCTTGCCGATGTGCGTCATCTTGCTTCCCGTATCCGCCTGCTGGTAATTCGCGGTGAGCGCCACCGAATAGAATTCCCCGACGGAATGGTCGCCGATCAAAAGACAGCTCGGATACTTCCACGTGATCGCCGATCCCGTTTCGACCTGTGTCCAGGAGATTTTCGAATGGCCGCCGAGGCACTTGCCGCGCTTCGTCACAAAATTATAAATGCCGCCTCTCCCCGTAGAAGGATCCCCGGCATACCAATTTTGAACCGTGGAATATTTGATCTCCGCGTGATCGAGGGCGACGAGCTCCACCACCGCCGCATGGAGTTGATTCGTGTCAAACCGAGGGGCCGTGCACCCCTCCAAGTAACTCACGCAGCTATTCTCCTCGCAAATGATGAGCGTCCTCTCAAACTGGCCGGCCCCTTCCGTGTTGATCCGAAAATAGGTGGAAAGCTCCATGGGACAGCGGGTATTCTTGGGGATATAACAAAAAGACCCGTCGGAAAACACCGCGCTGTTCAAAGCGGCGAAAAAGTTGTCGGTGTAGGGAACGACCGACCCCATGTATTTTTTCACAAGCTCCGGATAATTCTGCACCGCCTCCGAAAAGGAACAGAAGATAATTCCATGCTCCAGCAATTTTTCCTTGAAACTCGTCGCCACCGAAACGCTGTCAAAGATCGCGTCCACGGCCACTCCCGCGAGGCGTTTCTGCTCCACGAGCGGAATCCCCAGACGCTGGAACGTCCGCTGAAGCTCCGGGTCAACTTCTTCCATGCTCTTTAACTTTTGATCCGCTTTTTTCTTAGGAGCGGAATAATAAATAATGTCCTGGTAATCAATGGGCGGGTAGGACACGTTCGCCCACTTGGGCTCTTTCATCGTCTGCCAATGGCGAAAAGCCTTGAGACGAAACTCCAGCATAAAACCAGGTTCTTTCTTGAGGCTCGAAATAAGGCGGACGGTCTCCTCGCTCAAACCTTTTGGAATCATCTCTGATTCAATCTCGGTTCGGAAACCATACTGGTATTCGCGATTCGCAATCTGCTCAACCGCTTTCACGCCCATCTTCTCTCCTTATGCAGGCTGTTTGATCGATCCCACAAGCTCCTGCAGTCGATCCTCGACCTGCTTTTCTTTGCCGGCCAGCATCTCCAGTGTAATGGAACTAAAAAATTTGTCCAAAAGCTCTTTGGTCATTCTCCAGATGGGTTTGACGCCGCACATGCAAAAATGGGTGCACACGATCTCTTCCCGTGCCTCCGGCTCGCAAAAAACTTCAAACGTCCCGCCCTCGAGCGCCTCGACAATTTCCTTCAGCGTAATCCGGGAAGGATCCCGCGCCAAGACATAGCCCCCCTGGCTCCCATGGTGAGAGGCGACGAGATTCGCGTGCTTCAAGCTCTGCAGAATCTTCTCCGTATAAGCCACCGGATAATGCTCCTTCTCGGCGATTTCCCGAATGGTTATCCACGCGGCCTCCGGATGCCTCGCCATGTACACCAAACAAACCAACCCATATTCCGTCCTCGTCGTAAACCGCACCCCGCCTCACCCCCTACGCGCTGTCTACCTTCATCCTAACTCCACAACCGTCTACCTGCGGCGGGTGACGGCGGACGAAGCCCTCGCCAATATGCCGAATCTTTGTCGGCATATTGGCGAGGTGGCCGCCGGCAGGACCCGCCCACGTTAAACTACCGCTCATTTACTAACTACGCCTAAACAGCGAACGACGTCCCGCACCCGCAGGAACCCGCCGCATTCGGATTCACAAACTGAAATCCCGCGCCCACGAGCGCCGTCGAATAATCGATCGTCATCCCGCTCAAATAAACGAAGCTCTTGGAGTCGCAAACCACCATCACTCCGCCCACTTCAAAAACCTTATCCCCTTCGTTGATTTGGTTGTCCAACCTCACATCATAAGTCAACCCCGAGCACCCCCCGCCCTTCACCCCAACCCTTAAGAAGGCCCCGGGCAGTTCCTCCCGCTCCAAGAGCTTCTTGACTTCCTTTTGAGCCGTCTCACTAAGGTTAATCATCCCACACCCTCCTCTTGCTCCTTAAAGTATACCGAAATCGGACTATTTCTGTCCACTTTTTCCTCATCAGTAGGGGCGGACCTGTGTGTCCGCCCAAGACCTCTTTTGGGCAGACACATAGGTCTGCCCCTACGCCAAATCCGTCCACCTCACCCAGGAAGCAAGATTCGGAATGCCGTCATGGTGCCAGGTAAGAGGCGGGGACTGCATGCGGCCGGCTCGGCAAATCCGGTTCACCCCCAAACGGGCAAGCTGTAAAGCCGCCGCCTCCCGGCAGGCAGGCGGAGCCTCCAAAGCCACAGCTTGTAAATAACCCCGAAAGGGCGCGAGCGCTCCGCAAAGCCTTTCGACGCCTCGAAATGCCTTCACCCGCACAACCCGCCCGCTGGGAGAAAGAGGAAAATCTTTTAAGCTTTCATCGTAGAAAACAGCCCACAAGCCCGCCCGCCTCCGCCTAAGACGCTCCTTCAAAAGCCTCGCAAAATCCAGGGGCGTCGTTTCTCCGCCTTCCTCCACATAAACGACCGAAGGCGAAAGGCACCCCCTCTGGTCCACCATCCACACGTCCCAAGCGGTCTTTTCGGCAAGCAAAACACCGTTCCTTTTAGTTAAACACCCGCGTAAATACAAACCGAAACTCACCCGATGGCCGTAGCCCGCAAACGCCGTTTTTGCCGGAATCTGCCGCCTCAGCTCTTCCAACGTTTCGTCATGCCCATAAGCAACCACAAGATCCGAGAGGGCAAAAAAGTCCCTCAAGCAATCCTTGGCTTGCCTTGGAATTAAAAAATTCACGCGCGCCAAGCCAGCGTCGTGGGCCTTTAGCGAATCCAAATAAATATCCAAAACACCTCTGTCCTCGCTCGACACCTTCACCGCATTGGCACTTTTGATCAGCATGCCGAAAACGAGACTGAAAACAGCAGGCTGAGGCACGTTCCCCGGCAAGACATGAGTGATGAGATTAGGACCTTGGGCGTGATGCAGAAGCCCGGTGAGCACATTCCGCCGAAAACCGTCCAAAACATAAGGATCCACCAGTTCCGCTTTCAACAAATTCCAGATCTTGGAAAACGTGAGCTCCTTGAAAATGGAATCGACCGCCGCCTCCGCCATCTCCCGCGAGAACCCCGACTCCTCCGCCAGCCTCCGCACCGCCCGCTTCCGAAACCGATAACCCTTCGCCAGCCAGAGCAAAGAAAGCGCCCCCAGCGACTCCGCAATGGACCGAACCGGCCGACCCGCCAAAGAGCTTCTT
>JACQQY010000055.1 GCA_016206825.1 Candidatus Omnitrophota bacterium | reverse complement strand
GTGTCGAAGTGGACGGAAGTGCCGGTGGTTCACGTTCATGAGGTGGTGACTTTTTATTCGATGTATCGCCAAAAGCCGGTTGGCAAGCGTCACATTCGTTTTTGCACGACGACGAGCTGTATGCTGATGGGAAGCGAGAAGATTTTGGATTATTTGAAGAAGAAATTGGGCATTGGGAACGGCGAGGTGACGCCGGATGGGGAGTTTTCGCTGGAAGAGGCGGAGTGTCTTTGCGCGTGCGAGAGCGCCCCGATGATGCAGATCGACGGGAAGTATGCGGGGCCGCTTACGGAAGAAAAAGTGGACCAGATTTTACGGGAGAATGGATAGTTGGTGGGGTGTTTAGATGAACTTTGGCGGGTCCTGCCGGCGTCCACCTCGCCAAGATGCCGATAAAAGCTTCGGCATCTTGGCGAGGGCTTCGTCCGCCGTCACCCGCCGCATTTAGACTTGTTGACTTGCTTGATGGGCGGTTGGAATCAGAAGATGAGAGAACCGATACTTTCTAGGAATTTTGGAGTTGAGGGGGCGTGGAGGATGGAGGTGGCGGAGGGGCGGGGGGCGTATCAGACTGCCCGTAAGGCCGTCCTTTCCATGAAGCCGGAGGAGATTGTCCGGGCGGTGACCGCTTCCAATTTGCGGGGGTTTGGCGGGGCGGGGTTTCCAACCGGGAAGAAGTGGGGGTTCCTTCCTAAGGATTCCAAGAAGCCCGTTTATCTCGTCATCAATGCGGATGAAGGCGAGCCTGGGACTTTTAAGGATCGTTATATCATGGAAAGGGACCCTCATCTTTTGATCGAGGGGATCATCACGAGCGCCTTCGCCATCGGTTCCCATAAGGCTTACGTCTATATCCGCGGAGAGTACGTTCAGCCTTTTAAGCGTCTCCAGACCGCGGTGGATGAGGCTTATCAAAAAGGTTATTTGGGAAAGCGTATCTTTGGAAGCTCCTACGATTTGGATCTCGTGGTTCATCGCGGGGCTGGCGCCTACATCTGCGGGGAGGAGACGGCGCTTTTGGAATCGCTGGAAGGGAAAAGGGGACTTCCGCGTCTTAAGCCTCCGTTTCCCGCCGTGGTCGGTTTATTCGGTTGTCCGACCATCATCAATAACGTGGAGACTCTTTCGTGCGTGCCTTTTATCGTGAAAAACGGCCCCGAATGGTTCGCGGGTTTGGGAAGTCCGGGCAATGGGGGGACTCACCTTTTCAGCGTTTCGGGGCACGTCAAAAAACCGGGGGTGTATGAGCTTCCCATGGGAACGCTTTTGCGGGAAATCATTTACCGGCATGCCGGAGGGGTTCCGGGGGACCGCAGGCTTAAGGCCGTTATCCCCGGCGGGATTTCCGCGAAAATTTTGACGGCGGAGGAGATCGACGTCAAAATGGATTACGAGGGTCTGCGGGATGCGGGCACGATGCTGGGTTCCGCTGGTGTCATCGTGATGGACGAAACGACCTGCATGGTGAAGGCGCTTTATACGGCATGCAAGTTTTTTGCCCATGAGTCCTGCGGGCAGTGCTCGCCCTGCCGCGAGGGGACGGGGTGGGCGTTCAAGATCGTGAAGCGCATTTATGGGGGTCAGGGGAGCGTGAGGGATTTGGACACGCTTTTGGCGATCGCTAAAGGGATGGAAGGACGCACGATTTGCGTTTTCGCCGACGCCGCGGCTTGGCCGATTCAGAGTTATATTGAGAAATTCAGAGTGGAGTTTGAGGAGTATATAAAGAAGAGAGAGCGCTGATGGCTAACATTACTATTGATGGCAAACCTTACGTAGTGAAGGACGGCGTCACCCTTATCGAGGCGATTGACGAGGCCCGGATTCCTTTGCCCCGGTACTGCTATCACCCCGGGCTTTCCATCGCGGGGAACTGCCGGATTTGTCAGGTGGAAGTGGAGAAGACGCCTCGCACGGTCATTGCCTGCAACACCCGGGTAGCCGATGGGATGGTCATTCATACCCGTTCCCCCAAAGCCAAGGAATCCCAGCGGGTGGTTCTTGAGTTTTTGCTGGCCAACCATCCGCTCGATTGTCCGGTCTGCGATCAGGCGGGGGAGTGCAAGCTCCAGGATTATTACATGGAAGTCGGCCTTTACGATCCGAAGTTTGACGAAATGAAGGTAAAGAAGACTAAAAAGGCGTTTCCCATCGGACCGACGGTGATGCTGGACCAAGAGCGATGCATTTTGTGTTCGCGCTGTGTGCGTTTCACGGATGAAATCACCAAGACCCATGAGTTCGGCATCTTTAACCGGGGCGACCATTCCGAAGTGGACGTCACCCCCGGAAAGCAGTTGGATAACAAGTACTCCGGCAACGTCGTTGACATTTGCCCGGTCGGCGCTTTGACGGACAGGGATTTTCGGTTTAAGGTCCGCGTGTGGTATCTGAAATCTCAGAAATCCGTCTGCCCCGCCTGCTCCCGCGGATGCAACATGGAAATTCATTACGAGGCCTCCCGCCCGTATCACTTGCAAAATGAGCGGATCATGCGTTTAAAGCCGCGGGAGAATCACGAGGTGAATCAGTGGTGGCTTTGCGATGAGGGCCGTTACGCCTATCGGCCGATCGATTTTAACCGTTTGAAGAAATGGAAGATGCCGGCCCATGGCGGGCAGGAGGAAGCCGATTGGGAAAAGGTTTTGGAGAAACTCGCTTTTCTTTTGAAAGGGACAGGAACCCGGACTAACGGCCGCTGGGCCCTCATCGCCTCTCCACAGGCCGCCAATGAAGAGATTTATCTCCAAAAGCTTCTTTTTAAGGATTATCTGAAATGGGCCGATATCGGTTTTAAAGCGCCGGGTCAGGAAGGTTATGAGGATGACTTTTTGATCAAGAGGGACAAAAATCCCAATTCCACGGGCGCTCTTGAGATTTTCGGATTGAGCGAAGCCGCTTCCGACATCACGGCGATTGTCGAAAAGGCCAAGAAGGGGGAATTCGCGGGGATTTGGGTGCGGGACCATGATTTGGCCAAGGTTTTTGGGGAGGAGACGCTGCGGATTGTCCGGCAGAGGCTTCAGGTTTTGGTTTACGAAGGGACGAACGGAAATCCGACGGCGGACTGCGCCGATTTCGTTTTGGCGGGAGCCGCTTATGCGGAGAAGGAAGGGTCGTTCACCAATTTCCAGGGGAGGGTCCAGCGGATTTGGAAGGCGGTGGAGCCGCTGGGGGATTCCAAACCCGCCTGGCAGATCCTGACGCGGTTGGCCGGATTTCTGGGTCTTCTGTGGAATTACACGAAGCCGGAAAGTATTTTCAACGATTTGGCGAGGGAAACGCCGGCGTTTCGGGATTTGAGTTATAAGAAGATCGGGGATCAGGGAGTCGTTTGGAGGAAATCTTCAGCGTCATTGCGAGGAGCGTAGCGACGAAGCAATCTTTGTTTTAAAAGAGAGATTGCTTCGCTTCGCCTCGTAAAATACACGAGGCTTCGCTCGCAATGACATAGCAAAGGATGCGATCTGGGATGGCGGTAGATTTCCTAATCAAAGTGGTGGTGGCGGTGGTGTTTGTGGGCGGGATGTTGAATCTCGCGGGACTTTTGGCGTGGGTGGAGCGCAAGCAGAGCGCGGTGATGCAGGACCGCATCGGCGCGAATCGCGCGTGGATTCAATTCCGGTCCAAGTGGCTTGCGCCGCTCAACTGGCTTCTCCGGCCTCTCAACGTGCTGGGAATTTTTCATGCGTTGGCCGACGCGGTGAAGCTCTTCACCAAAGAAGACTTTGCGCCGAAGGGGGCCGACAGGATTTTGTTTAACTTAGCCCCCGTTATTTCCATCTTCTTCGCGCTTTTGGCGTTTGCGGCGGTTCCGTTTGGGGACGTCCTGCGGATCGGCGGACGGGAAATTTCCCTCCAAGCGGCGGACATGAACGCCGGGCTTCTTTTTATCTTCGCGATGATGTCGCTCGGGATTTATGGAGTCATTTTGGCGGGGTTTTCCTCGAACAACAACTATGCTTATCTCGGCGGGATGCGCGCGGCTTCGCAAATGCTTTCCTACGAAATCACGATGGGCGTTTCCATCATGGGGGTGGTGCTGGCTTACGGGACCTTAAGTCTTCAGGAGATCGTGAGGGGGCAGGGGGGTTATTTTTTCGGATGGATTCCGGCGTGGGGGCTTTTCGTACAGCCCCTGGCGTTTTTTCTCTTTATGACGGCGGCGCTCGCCGAAACCAAACGCGTCCCTTTCGATCTGCCTGAGGGAGAGTCGGAAATCATCGGCTACTTCGTGGAATACAGCGGCATGAAATTCGGGATGTTTTTCTTCACGGACCTTATCGAAACGTGCCTCGTGACGTGTCTCATGACCACTTTCTTCCTGGGGGGATGGCAGGTTCCGTATTTGTTCCCGGACGGGTTTCATTTTCCGTGGGGCGCGGTGCGGCTCCTGCCGCAGGCGGTTGTGGCTCTCCTCGGGGTTCTTTCGTTTGCGCTCAAGGTTCTTTTTTTTAACTGGCTTTTCATGACGATTCGCTGGACCCTGCCGCGCTTTCGTTATGATCAACTGATGCATCTGGGGTGGAAGATTCTTTTTCCGGCGTCACTGGTGAATATTTTGATCACGAGCGTCGTGGTGGTGATGAGGGGATAAAGTGGCCGCGAATGTTGTGACGGTTAAACGCAAGGACTTGGGTTTCTGGGATAAGACGTATCTCCCGGCGGTTTTTTTGGGGATTTGGATCACCTCCAAGCATTTTTTCTTCAATTTGCTCATTCATAGTCTGCATCGTTTAGGGCTCTTCAAGAACGTGAGAGCCGCCGTCACCTACCAGTACCCCGAAGAGCAGAGGCCTCTTTCGAAGCGGGTTCGAACCCGCCACCGTTTGGTCGAGCGGCCGGATGGGTCGCCCCGCTGTGTGGCGTGCATG
>JACQQY010000009.1 GCA_016206825.1 Candidatus Omnitrophota bacterium | reverse complement strand
TATTCGCGCGGACGCGACGGGGCTGATAAAAGGAATTCCCGCAATGAGAATAGCCGCGGAAGCTCCGATAACCGCCAGAACGTCGGAATTGTGCTCCTTGTCGCTCGATAAAACGGAAGCGGTCACCTGAACTTCATGGTAATAACCTTCCGGAAAAAGGGGCCGTATCGGACGGTCGATGAGGCGCGAGGCGAGTATTTCCTTTTCCGAAGGCCTGCCCTCTCTTTTGAAATAACCGCCGGGGATCTTTCCTCCCGCGTAGGTTTTTTCCATATAATCCACCGTCAGGGGGAAGAACTCGGCCCCCTCCCGGGGTTTACGGGAGGCGCACACGGCCACGAGAACCATCGTGTCGCCATAACGCACGGTGACGGCTCCGTCGGCCTGTCTGGCCATGCGGCCGGTTTCGATGACAAGGGAATGCCTGCCTAAGGGTGTTTCGAATTTTTTAATCATGGGATTATTTTCTCAGATCCAAATTTTTGATCAGCTTCAGGTAGGCTTCTTCATCTTCCCGCTTCAAATAATTGAGGAGTTTCCGTCTTCTGGAAACCAGCTTCAGAAGACCCAAACGGGAGTGAAAGTCTTTCTGGTGGGTCTGGAAATGAGGTCCCAGCGTGTTGATACGCTCCGTCAAAACCGCAATTTGGACCTGCGCAGAACCCGTGTCCTTCTGATGAATCCGATACCTTTGGATCACTTCTTGTTTTTTAGGTGCTGTTAGGGACATTATCCGTTTTCCTGACTCTTTTATTCCTTTAGAACAAGCGTTATTGTACCTTTCCGAAAGCGGGTTGTAAAGAGGAAAGAAAGCGGAGCGAAAGCGAAGTGGTCATTCCAAGAGCGCTTAAGGCGCGGCGTCATGGAGGCATCTTGGAAGAGAGCAGTTCCTCCGTTTTTTGCATGTCCGTTTGGATGGCGCGGGCGAGCTGGGCGGGGGTTTTAAAGGGGCGGCCGCGGCGGAGGCGCTTGACGAAGAGAAGCTCCATGTCTTTTCCGTAGAGATCGCCGTGGAAACCCAAAAGGTGAACCTCGAGACTTTTTTCCCAATCGCCGAACGTGGGTTTGGGGCCGATGTGGACCACGCTTTTGAACTTTCGTTTGCCCAGCATCCCCCATGCGGCGTAGACCCCGTCGGGCGGGAGGGTTTCGTGGTGAGGGTTGATGTTGGCGGTGGGAATGCCGAGGAGCCGTCCCCGCCTGTGGCCGCCCACCACCGTTCCGTAGATGGAAACGGGACGTCCCAGCATCTTGGCTGCTTTTTCGAGGTTTCCCCTCTCGATCAAGCGTCTAATCCGCGTGCTTGAGATCATTTCGCCCTTGTATTTCAAAGGGCGGACCAGCGACAGTTTAAAGCCTTTTCTCCTGGATTCCCTTCGTAAAAAGGAGACGTTCCCGCGTGCCCGACAGCCGAAGCGAAAGTCATCCCCCACCGAAAGAGATCGCATCCCCAAACGCCCGATGAGAAGCTCATCCAAAAAAACTTGATGGGGTATTTGGGAGAAACGCTCGTCAAAATGGATGGCCACCGTTTCCGATAAACCCAACTGCTTAAAAAAAAGGAGGCGGTGTTTGAAAGAAATTAAAATGGGCTGAGGCCCCTTGGGCTTCAGAAGCTTGCTGGGATGAGGATCAAACGTGATCACCGCCGGCGAAGCGCGGTAACGTTTGGCGTCCCGGACGACTTGGCGCAGTATTCTTTGGTGGCCCCGGTGGACTCCATCAAAGATGCCGATCGCCACGCACCGCGGCTTGGGCTTAAGGCGTTTATCCTGAAACCCATCGTAAATCTTCATGCGGAGACAAGCCGCTTTTCGATTTCTTTCAATGACAAACGCCCGATCTCCCCTTCGCAGAGGGCATCCGCCAGAGAAAAACGGCCCACCTTCGTTCGCACGAGGGACGAAAGGGTCGCGCCGCACCCGAGCTCCCGGCCGAACTGGTCGCAAAGGGCGCGGACGTAGGTTCCCTTTGAACACGCCACGGAAAAATGCACCTCGGGAGGGAAAAAGTGAAAAAGATGAAACTGCCGGACGATGATCTTCTTGGGGGCAGGCTCGACGAAGACGCCGCGCCTCGACCACTCATAGAGCTTTTTCCCCTGGCAGCGCATGGCCGAAAACAAGGGAGGAACTTGAAGCTGTTCCCCGCAGAACCGCTTCATGATTTTTTCGATCTGGCCTTCCTCGATGCGGCTTGCGTCCCCTTCAAAAAGAACGCGCCCTTCCATGTCCTGGGTGTCCGTCGCCAAACCCAGCGTCATGGTGCCGGCGTATTCCTTATCCGATGCCATGAACTCTTGAGAGCGTTTGGTCCCCCTTCCCAGAAGCATCAAAAGAAGCCCCGTCGCCAAAGGATCCAGAGAGCCGGCGTGCCCCACCTTTTTTTGGCCGATGCGCCTTCGGATGAAATCCACCGCATCATGGCTCGTCCAGCCGATAGGCTTGTTGAAAAGAAGAAGTCCGTCCATCACGGTGTGTTTGGTTTTTGTTCTTTGATTTTCTTAAGGATTTCGTCGATTCGGAAACCGGCGTCGAGCGATTCGTCGGCTTCAAACCGGATGTCCACGGCATATCTCATGTTGAGACGCTCCACCGCCAATTTCCTGATGATCCGCATACTTTTAAAAAGAGCCTTCTCAGTCGTCTCCTTCTCTTCGTCACTGCCGAAGATACTGTAAAAGACCCTTGCAAAACGAAGGTCATCCGTCAGCTCGACACGGGTGATCGTCACAAAACCGATCCCGGGATCATTCAAATCCTCCAAGAGGATTTGGCTGATGATCTTCCGAAGTTCCTCGCCAACCTGAATCGAGCGCTGAGACATGGTGACTTCTTTGTTCTAAAGAACAGCTGCGGAGGTGTGCATGGGTACGTTTTCCCACTGGTACTCTGTAACCTTAATTACCGACGGTAAATCAAATCCCCCCTGCCCCCTTTCAAATAAAAAGGGGGTTGGTCTTTCGCTCTTCCTCTTTAGTGAAAAGAAAGCCTTTACCCCCTTTTCTTTTCAAAGGGGGTAGGGGGGATTTAAACCTTGTACTAGTTTATGCCGACGGACGCCCCTTGTAAAGGCTCAAGGCCTTGGGTGGAACTTTTGGTGGATGGCTTTCAGCCTCGACTTGTCAACGTGGGTGTAGATCTGGGTCGTCGAAATGTCCGAATGGCCGAGGAGTTCCTGAACCACCCGGAGGTCGGCTCCATTTTCGAGAAGATGAGTGGCGAAAGAATGCCGGAGGATATGCGGATAGACTTTCTTGGCCAGACCTGCCTCCCTCCCGCTTTTTTTTAAAATACCCCAAACGGCCTGCCGGGACATCGGCTTGCCCCGCCTCGTCAGAAAAAGAGCGTTTTCTCCGTCGGACGCCCGCTTAGGCCTCGCCTTTTCCAAGTAACTGCGGAGACTCTTTTTGGCCGCCTCCCCTACCGGAACGATTCTTTCTTTGCCTCCCTTTCCGAACACACGAAGGGTTCCTTCTCCGAAATTCACGTCGTTGACTTTCAATCCGATTATTTCACTGGCCCGTAAGCCCGCCGCATAGAGGAGCTCCAAACAGGCGCGGTCTCTTATCCCTTGCGGCTTCTCGGAAGAAGGCGCCTTCAGCAAAGCCTCGATTTCGTGGACATGGAGGCATTCCGGAAGAGATTTCCATAACTTCGGCCCCTCCATGCTTGAGGTGACGTCCTCCTGCAGCTTGCCGCTTTGCAGGAGAAAACGGTGAAACATCCGTATCGCCACAAGCCCCCGCGACAGGGAAACGGGCGAAAGGCCCTTCTCCCGCTCTTCGAAAAGAAACTCCGTCACGTCTTTGCGGGTGACCCCTTCCCAGGATGGAATTTTCCGTCTGCGGAGATACGCAAGGTATTTTCTGAGATCGCGCCCGTAGGACAGAAGGGTGTTTTTTGAAAGTCCCCTTTCAACGGAAAGAACGTCCAAAAACCAAAGAAGAGGTTCTTCGAAACTCATTCACTCACTTTGCCCCTTCCGGGCGACAAATCGACGACGTCCGGCTCGATGAAATCCTTCACCTTGTCATAGGTGAAATCGTTGGCGATAAGGCGCTGGGTTCTTTCGATCTCCACTTTGATGGGACCCTGCTGAGGACCGAGGTCCCTGCCGTTCTCAATGTCTTGAACGAGGCGTCTCACGTTTTGAATCAGCGGCTCAAGCTCCTTTTGTTTTTCCGGCACGAGGTACCGGTTCATGTCGGTGAGGTGGCCGAGCGTCTCCTGCGCGGTGCGAGCGGCCTTTTTGCGGTTGCCGCCCAGACGGTTTGAAAGCTCATCGTGCCACGTCTTCCAAAAGGTAAAGTGGCTTTTGTAATAATAGGCGTTGGAAAACTTCTTCTGGGTGGGTCCTTCCTCAAGATAGACCACTGCCGGTGTATGAGCCGGTTCCTTTTTCTTCCGGATGAATTTTTTGGGAAGGGTCTCACAACCGCCGGCAAGAGCCGCGAGGCAAAACAAAGAAACTAAAAATAAACCCGCCTTCTTATTCTTTTTCATGCTAACCCCAACAGTTTTTCAAATTCCCCTTCGTTTAAGGTTTTGACGCCGAGCCTCCTTGCCTCCTGGAGTTTGGACCCCGGATCCTCCCCGACGATCACCGCCGCCGTCTTTTTGCTGACGCTCGAAGCAACTTTTCCTCCGGCATTCAAAATGAGCCGCTCCGCTTCCTCCCGCGTAAAGCGCCCGAGGGTCCCCGTGAGAACGACCGTTTGGCCGGCCAACCGCGTGGAGGCGCCCTCCTTCTTCGGCTCGGTCATCCGCACGCCCAGCTTCTCGAGCCGCTCCAAAATCTTGAGGTTCTCTTTGCTTGAAAAGAACTCTTCGAGACTCCCGGCGATCACTTCTCCGACCGTTTCGATCTTCTCCCATTTTTCTTTCCCGGCCTCCTTGAGCCTTGTCATCGAACCGAAGCGATCGGCCAAAAGCCGGGCCGCATTCTCGCCCACATGACGGATGCCGAGGGCAAAGAGAAGCCTGGCCAGTCCCTGGGTTTTGCTTTTTGCGATCTGGCCGCACAAGTTTTGGGCCGATTTGTCCCCCATCCTTTCGAGATCCGCCAACGCTTCTTTTTTTAACAGAAAAATATCGGCAAAATCCTTCACGAGGCCCTTATCCACGAGCTGATCGGCCAAGGCGTCTCCCAACCCTTCGATATCCATGGCCCTTCGCGACGCAAAGTGAAAAATCTTGGCCTTGAGCTGAGCGACACAGCCCATGTTGATGCACCGGCAGGCCACTTCGCCTTCTTCGCGCGCCACTTCCGAACCGCAGACAGGGCACTTCTTGGGAATATGAAAAACCTTTTCTCCCCCCTTTCGCTCGCTTTTAAGGACCTCCACCACCTGCGGAATAATCTCGCCGCTTTTTTCAATGAGAACCGAATCCCCTATCCGCAGGTCCAAGCGGCGGATTTCATCTTCATTGTGAAGCGTCGCGCGGGACACCGTCGTCCCGGCAAGAAAGACAGGCTCCAAATGAGCCACTGGAGTCAAGACCCCCGTCCGGCCCACCTGGACCGAAATGTCCAAAAGCCGCGTCTTGGCCTTCTCGGCGGGAAATTTATAAGCGATCACCCACCGCGGACTTTTATGGGTGTGCCCCAAAAACCGCTGCTGCTCAAAGCTGTTGACTTTGACGACGAGGCCGTCGATGTCGTAGTCCAGCTTCTCCTTTGCCTTCTGCCAATGATCGCAGAGCTTAAAAACTTCTTCGAGCCTTTCGCAGAGCCGGGTGTGAGGGTTCACGGGAAGCTGTGAGGCTTTAAAAAACTCCAAAAGCTCCATTTGGGTGGAAAACTTGCGGCCTTCGTAAGATCCCACTCCATGCGCAAAAAACCGAAGACCGCGCTTCGCCACAAGGGAGGAATCCAGCAATTTCAAAGACCCGGCCGCCGCGTTCCTCGGGTTGGCAAAAAGCTCCTCCCCCAAACGCTTCTTCTCTTCATTCAGTTTCAAAAAACTCCGCCTCGGCATGTAAATCTCCCCGCGCACTTCGATTTCAAAACGATCCACCGCATGATCCTTGAGACGCGCGGGTATGGCGCGGATGGCCCTGATATTTTCCGTCACGTCATCGCCGGTGGTGCCGTCCCCGCGCGTAGCCGCCTGCGCCAAACGCCCCCCTTTATAATGGAGGGCCAGAGAAACGCCGTCGATTTTGAGCTCCGCCGCGTATTGAAAAGGCTCTCCCCTTAAATTTTTCCTCAGCCGCTCATCGAACTCCGCCGCTTCCTCCTTCGAATACGTGTTGTCGATGCTGAGCATCGGTATTTTATGGGTGACGCTTTGAAACTCTTTTTGGGGTTTGCCCCCCACCCGCCGCGTCGGAGACTCCGGCGAAGCGGCCTCCGGGTGCGCTTTCTCCAGACGCTCCAACTCCCCGACAAGGCGGTCGTATGCCTCATCCGAAATTTCCGGACGGTTCAGATCGTAATAGAGATGATTATGACGTTCGATCTCTCTCTGCAAAAACCGGATACGGGAAAGCGATTCTTGATCAACGGCGTGCTTGGAAGTCATCGTCAAACGCAGAACTCGATCCGGAAATCATCGAATTCCCCCCGCGCTTCTTCCCAGGAACAATGGACTTTATGAATATAAGGGGTCAAGGATTGCCCGACGCGTTTCATAAACTCTTCGATCTTGTCCTTTCGGCTTTCGCAAAGAATCTCGACGCGGCCGTCCGGCAAATTCCGCACCCAGCCGACAATCCCCAAATCGAGAGCGATCCGTTCGGCGGTGAATCGAAAACCCACGCCCTGAACCCTCCCGCTGTAAAATAGGCGGGCCCTGGCAAGGGCCTCTTACGTTTTTTTCTTCATGACGTTTTTCGCTCGCATAGAAAACCCTTATTATAAAGGGTTTTTCTTTCGTACTCCAACAACCATCTTTTATGGTTTAATCCGCGGGAATATCCGCCAAGGGTTTGGTCGCTTCGGACGACCCGGTGACAAGGGACCAAAATAGGCAGTGGATTTTGGCCGATGGCATTGGCGACAGCCCTTACGGCGCGAGGCCTCCCGATTCTTTCGGCTATTGTCTTGTAAGAAACCGTCCGGCCAAAGGGGATTTTCAAGAGCTCCTGCCAAACTCTTTTTTGAAAAGCCGTTCCCTGAACCCATCGGAGCCGGCAGACCGGCCGGCTGGAACCGCTTACCTCAACCCATCCGATCATTTCCCATCGCCTCCAGGAAAAATTGCTTATCCCTCGGATGAGTCAAAAGGCCGGCAACTTCCTCCTTTTTGACCCAGCGCGCTTCGGGGTGCTTAGGATCGAGAGGCCTTAAGCGGATCTGATCGGTTTTAAATAAAAACATGAAGATTTCTTTTCTCTCCCGCCGGTCTTCGCCTCCCTGCAAACCGATTTTATATCGTGTGTAACGGCCAAGGTCCTTCAACCAGCGAAGTCTTTTCAATCCCGCTTCTTCCTCGATTTCACGCCTCGCCGCGTCGAGAGGCCCTTCGCCTTTTTCAAGGTGTCCTTTCGGCAGTGACCAGGAGAGCCCTCCTTGATTGACGATCAGGATCTCGCCTTTCGCATTCACCACGATGCCGCCTGCGCTTTTTGTTTTTTTCATCGGGATGGGGAAAAGACCTCTCTTGAACGAGCAGGTTCCTTTTTGATTTGGATGCTAAGAATAAAAATGTCGTCCTGAAACCCGCGGCCGCTGAAGGCTTCCAATTCTCTCAACATCTGGCGGTTGAATTCACTCGCTTCAAGCCTGCAATGAGACTGAAGAAACGACTGAACCCGCCGCTCGCCATAAGGCTCGCCCTTGCCGCTCACGGCCTCCGGAACTCCGTCCGTGAAAAGAAGGATCCAGTCTCCCCGCTCGAAAGGCG
>JACQQY010000056.1 GCA_016206825.1 Candidatus Omnitrophota bacterium | reverse complement strand
TCGCTTCCCATCAGCATACAGCTCGTCGTCGTGCAAAAACGAATGTGACGCTTGCCAACCGGCTTTTGGCGATACATCGAATAAAAAGTCACCACCTCATGAACGTGAACCACCGGCACTTCCGTCCACTTCGACACCCACCCCTCCACCGCCGGAGTGACCTGGCCCACCCTATCTTGAGCCAAATGAAGAAGCGTCAGCACCGCCGCGTGCTTCCGGTCGTACTTGGCGACGACCTTCTCCGCCTCCCTATCCAACTCTTCGAGAATCAAATTCTCATCCATCTTGCGCTCTACAATAAACCGTCTTTCTCCGGAAACCGTCTATCTCCGGCGGGTGGCAGCGGCGGAAGCCCTTGCCAAATATCGCTAGGGAACCTTGCGATATTTGGCGAGGTCGCCGCTGACAGGACCCGCCAAAGCTAGTCTGTCCCTGCCTCCAAATCTTATCGATCCAACTCCCCGCCGATCATGTTCACCGACCCGAACGTCGGCACGATATCGGCCACCATGTCTCCCGTCAAAATTTTACCGAGCGCCCCCATGATCGGAAAACAAGGAGGCCTCACCCGCACCCGGTAGGGCTTGTCCGTGCCGTCGCTCACCACGTAGAAGCCAAGCTCCCCATTCGCCCCCTCCACCGGAAAATAGGCCTCGCCCCGTGGAGGGCGGATGCCGTGACCATGCATGACAAGCTTAAAATGATTCATCAAACCCTCGATATTCCCGTAAGTGTCTTCCTTGGCGGGCAGAGCCACCCGCCTGTCGCTCGAATAAACGTTGTCATGAAAACGCTTCGTCGTCCCCTCGAGAGTGGAATCCGCTTCCACCTCCACGCTCTTCAAATCTTGCGTATGTCCGATCTTCGCCTCATCCACCATGAGCGCCGCGGGAATCACGCGGCCTTTCGTGTCCACCTGAATGTCCCCTCCAGGCATGTCCTTCAGAGCCTGCTCGACCATCCGCATGCTCTGGATCATCTCCTCCATTCGGACATAGTACCTGTCCAAATTGTCGCCGTGCTCCCCCACCGGAACGTCAAAATCCAGACGGTCATACACCAAATAAGGCTGATCCTTCCGGACGTCGTAACCCACGCCGGTGGAACGCAGGAAAGGCCCCGTAATCCCATAAGCCAGCGCGTCTTCGGCGCTGATGACGCCCGTGTCCTTCATCCGGTCGACGAAAATCCGGTTCCGGTTCAAAAGCCCTTCCACCTCCTTCAGAACAGAGCGCGTCTCGCGGACCGCCCGGAGAGTCCGCTCCTTAAACCCTTCCGGAAGATCCGACTTGAGCCCCCCCACGCGCGCGTAGGAAATGGTCAAACGCGCGCCCGTCACGCTTTCAATCGCGTCGTACCAGAATTCCCTCGCCTTCATCGTATAAAGAAAAACGGTGAACGCCCCCATCTCCATCGCGGAGGCGCCGATGCAGGTCAAATGATCGGTGACACGGGAGAGTTCGCTCATGACGACGCGAATATACTTGCACCGTTCGGTCGTGTCGATTCCCAAAAGCCTTTCAACCGCCAAGCAGTATCCGATGTTATTGATAAGCGGAGAAACGTAATTCAGGCGGTCCGTGTAAGGGATGGCGTTGTTGTAGGGGCCCTGCTCGCACATCTTCTCGAAGGCGCGGTGCAGGTAACCGATCTCGACTTCCGCGCCCGTCACCGTTTCGCCGTCTAATTCGGCGACGATACGAACAATGCCGTGCATCGCCGGATGCGACGGCCCAATATTGAGGAGCATGGAGCGCGTCTCGGTTGCCACTCATTCCCCCGAATTTGCCAGCGTAATCTGCCGCAGGATCGCTTCTCTCAGCTTCGGATCATCCGTCAACGACAACGCCTTCGTATAAAATTCCGCCGCTCTTTCGAGATTCCGGTTTTTCTCATAAGCAAGAGCTAAACTCATGCAGGCCTTGTAAGATTTCGGGTTCATCATAAAACCCTTCTCATAATGCTCGATGGCCTTCAAGAGATTTCCTTGCTTGTCATAAGCAGCGCCAAGGTCGTACCAAGCCACCGGATCCGCCGGCCCCATCTTGGTGGCGCGGGTGAAATAATCGACCGCCTTATCCATTTTTCCTGTTTCCTCATAAGCATACCCCATGTTCGAATAAGCCGAGATATTTCGAGGATCGGCCTCAATGGCCTTTTCATAAGCCTTGATCGCGCTTCTGAAATCTCCCTGCCTTCCATAAAGATTCCCCAAAGTCAAATGCAAATCCGAGTTTTTCGGCGCTCGCTGAATCCCTAACCGGTAAGCATGAACGGCCTTGTCGGTTTCTCCCAACCCTTCGTAAGCCAAACCCATGGCATGATAGGCGCCGGCTTTCTTGGGGTCCAGGCTCAAAGCCTTTTTGGCATAGGTGACAGCCGCGCCAAAATCTCCCTTCTCCGCGCAAACCAAGGCCAGGTCCAGATGGATTTCAACGCTTTTGGGATTAAGCGCCGCAGCCCTTTCCAGATGATAAATGGCCCTGTCCCAATCTCCCTTCTCCGCGTAGGTCGCCCCTAAGCTCAAGCGCGCTCCGGCGTCTTGAGGATTCTCAATGATCGCCCTTTCGTAAAGCTCCACGGATTTGTCCAAATCCCCCTGATAATAGGCGCGGTCCGCCTCTTTGAGGAAGTTGGTTTGATCCTTGCTTTCGGAAGCTTCGATGAAAGAAAACGGCCAGATGCCGGCGGCCAGAAACCAAACAACAATCCCCCATCTCTCTCTCGGCCCTTTTTCGTTCTTCATTCTCAATTTTTCGGCCCCACAAGCGGTTGGCGGAAGTTATAAGGATAGTCTTTCCTGAGAGGATGCCCTTGAAACTCCTCATACATCAAAATCCGCTTGAGATTCGGATGCCCCTTAAACCGGACGCCGAACATGTCCCACGCTTCCCGCTCATACCAGTCGGCCGCCGGCCACACAAGGGCGACGGAATCGATCGAAGGATCCTCTTCCGGCACCGGAGCCTTTATGAAAAGACGGTGTTTTTTACGCAAAGAATAAAGGTTGTAGATCACTTCAAACCGGAGCGCCTTCTCCTCCCAATGGAGATAATCGACTCCGAATAAATCCATCAAAAGATTAAAATCAAACTGAGGATCATCCCGAAGCGCCGAGGCGATATCCTTGATTCCTTCTCTTTTAATCACGATAAAATTGTCCACTCGGTCCACGCAAGCCTGGGTGACAATGTTGGGGAACCTGGATTTGATGACGTCCGTCAGCATTAAACTATCTCCTGTTTCTGCTTCTGAATCTTCTCCTGCAGTTTCATCAGCCCATCCAGCACGTTCTCCGGTCTCGGAGGACAGCCGGGGATGTACACATCGACAGGGATGATCGTGTCAATCCCCATCACCGTCGCATAATTGTCGTAAAATCCCCCCGTGCACGTGCACACTCCGAAAGCTACTACCCATTTTGGCTCGCACATTTGGTCGTATACTTTTTTGAGAATAGGCGCAAGCTTATGACTGACGGTCCCGACAACAAACAACACGTCCGCCTGCCGGGGCGAGAAACGGGGAAACCCCGCCCCAAAACGGTCGATGTCGTAATGGGCGCAGGCGACCGACATGTATTCCATGCCGCAGCATGCCGTCACGAAGGGATACTGGAAAATGGAATACTTCCTCGCCCACCCGATGGCGTCATTGAGCTTCGTCGTCAGCAAGCTGAATTTACTTAAATCTACCTCTCCCATTCCAAGGCTCCCTTTTTCCATGCATAAATAAACCCAAGAATCAAAACCAAAAGGAAGGAAAACATCGCCGCGATGCCCGGCCACTTCAAAACCTTGAGGACAACCGCCCATGGGAAAAGCCACACGATTTCCACGTCAATCAGAATGAAAAGCATGGCCAGGAGATAAAATTTGACCGGGAAGGGCTTCGCAGGAGATTGAAAAGGGGTCATTCCGCATTCGAAAGGTTCCGCTTTGACAGGAGTCGTTTTATGCTTGGGTCCAAGCCATCGGTTTAAAAGCACGATCAGGACGACGACCGCCCCTGAAAACAAAACAACCGCCAACAACCCTAAGTACTCGCCTGGTTTTTCCATGCCGATTCCTTTTGCCGGGGATAAATGCCCATTATAGGAGAAGCCATTCCCGCCTGTCAATTGACTTGGGTAAGGGATTTTTTGTATACTGACGGAATGTCGCTCCTTCACGATTACGCCTACGTCGCCGGCTTCCTTATCATAGGAATCGGGTTTGTGGTGGTGAACACGGTTCTTCCGCTTCTCTGGAGTCCCCGGAGCCTGGGCGAGCGCCGAAAGGATCCGTACGAAAGCGGAGAGGTGCCGGTCGGGAGCGCGTGGATCCGGTTTGACATCAACTATTACTTGTTTGCCTTGATCTTCCTCGCGTTCGACGTCGAGGCGGCGTTTCTTTTTCCGGTCCTCCTTATTTATAGAGAAATGGCCGGCTTCGCCGCGCTCTTCGAGGTGGCGCTCTTTCTGGCTTTGCTCTCGTTCGCCATCGCCTACGCCTGGAAAAAGGGGTTATTCACATGGAAATAAACCCGAAAGAGCTGGAGCTCATGGGCAAAACCCAGTCCCCCCCTCCGGGCTTGGTCAATTTCTTCAAAGTGGAAGACGTTTTCAACCTGGCAAGGGCCCACTCTCTCTGGCCGCTGACCTTCGGTTTGGCCTGCTGCGCCATCGAACTGATGGCCGGCGGCGCCGCGCGCTTCGACATGGACCGGTTCGGCTTTGGAGTCGTCCGGCCCTCCCCAAGACAGGCGGACCTCATGATCGTCGCCGGCACCATCTCGCGCAAGATGGCCCCCTGCATCAAAACCTTGTACGACCAGATGCCCTCCCCTAAATATGTCATTGCCCTGGGAGGCTGCGCCACGGCCGGCGGGCCCTTTAAATATCCCGGCCAATACGGAATCCTGGAAGGGATCGACAAAATCATCCCCGTCAACGTTTACGTTCCTGGATGCCCGCCGAGACCCGAGGCGCTCCTTGCGGGCATCCTCGAACTTCAAAAACAAATCATCGAAGGAAAAGCGCAAGGCCGAACGTCCCCGGCCGTGGTTCACGATTCCCAGGACAACCGGCCCGCGGAGCATAAGAACGCGATCTCCCGCGCGGAGTTTCGAAAGACAACGTAAGCCCTATGCCAACGCTCGCGGAAAAAGACATCAAAACCTGGCTTCTTGAAAACGTAAAACCGGACGAGTTTCTCGAGAAGGACTTCAAAAAATCGGGCATCCTCTTCGAGGCGGTCGTGCCCTCGGGCAAGATCCGCGAGACGGCCGCCGAGTTCCTCGCGCAAGGCTATTTTTTGGAATCCCTGACGGCCGTCGACTTCGCCGAATGCTTCGAGGTCGTCTATCATTTCAACCGCTGGGAATCCCCCCCAAAAAGATGCTGTGTCAAAATCCTGGTGCCCAAAGAAGAAAATAAAGCGCCCAGCATCTCCTCCATCTATAAATCCGCCAATTGGTTCGAGCGGGAAGTGTATGACCTTTTCGGGATTCATTTTACCGATCATCCGAATTTAAAAAGAATCCTCCTGCCGGAGAGCTCCGCCATTTTCCCCCTTCTTAAAAGTTTCAAAGGCGAACCAGCCGGCTCCGACGTGGAGCAGTCCTTGAAACTCATCGAGGAAGACAAAGAAGGCTTTGAAATCCGGTACCCGCAGACGATCACCGAGCACCAAAAAGAATACTACCTGAACCTCGGACCCCAGCACCCCAGCACCCATGGGGTGTTAAGAATCCTTCTCCATCTTTCCGGGGAAAGGGTGCTGGATGCGGAGCCTATCATCGGTTACGCCCACCGCCACCATGAAAAAATGATGGAGATACAAACCTACCAGGCCTGCTGGCCGAACATGGGGCGGCTGGATTACGTGGGCGCCATGAGTTACAACTTCGCCTACGCCCTCCTCGTTGAAAAGGCCATGGGCATTCAACCCTCCCGGCGCGTGGAATTCATCCGGGTCATCACGACGGAACTCAACCGCATCACCAGTCACCTCCTGTGGCTCGGAACCTTCCTCATGGACCTCGGGGCCTTTACCCCTTTCTTCTACTGCTTCGATGACCGCGAAAGGATTCTCGACATCCTCGAGATGGTCACGGGCGAGCGGCTGACTTATGACTACTTCCGTTTCGGAGGCCTCGATAAAGACGTCCCCGCGGACTTCGTCCCGGCCGTGAAAGCGTTCATCCCCCATTTCAAAAAACGCTTGAGAGATTATGACCTCCTTATCACCAAAAATATCATTTTCCAAAAACGGACGAAAGGGGTGGGGGTTTTGAGCCGCGAGAATGCCTTGGCGTACGGCGTCACGGGACCCTGCCTGCGGGCGAGCGGCGTTCCCTTTGATCTCCGCCGCGACGAACCTTATTCGATTTATCCGGAACTGGACTTCGACGTCGCGGCGGCCAAGGACGGCGACGTCTTTTCCCGGCACCTCGTAAGAATGCAGGAGATGCGGGAAAGCTTGAAGATCGTCTCGCAGATCATCGACAAAATCCCGCCGGGAGAAATCACTCTCGGCAAACTGCCAAAAAACGTTCCCAAAGGGGAAACTTACACGGCGGTGGAGGGGGCAAGAGGTCTCTTCGGGATGTGCCTCTTGAGCGACGGGTCGCTCAACCCTTACCGGCTGAAGCTCCGGACGCCCTCTTTTTCCAATTTGAATGCCATGATCGACATGGTTCACGGGTGTTTTGTATCCGATGTCGTGTCCGTATTGGGAAGCCTTGACGTCGTCCTGCCGGAGATTGATCGATGAACAGCTCCCTCTTGAGTGAAACTTTCAAGATCGTCCTTCTAGGCACGCTCGCCATCCTCTTCGTGGCGGTGAATGCCCTTTTTCTGGTTTGGATGGAGCGGAGGGTCGCGGCGCGGTTCCAGTTGAGACGCGGGCCCATTCACGTCGGCTGGCAGGGATCCCTCCAAACCCTGGCGGACGCGCTGAAACTCCTAAGCAAAGAGCTTGTCTTTCCTCACGAGGCCAATAAGTTCCTCTATCTCCTGGCGCCGCTGTTGGCGTTTGCTCCCATCGTTTGCGCCTTCGTCATCCTGCCGCTGGGTCCGGGGGCGGTCATCCGCGACCTCAACGTCGGTTTCCTCCTTCTTTTCGCGCTCACCAATATCAGCTTCATCGGCATCTTCATGGCGGGATGGGCCTCCAACAACAAGTACGGGGCGCTCGGCTCCATGAGGGCCGTGGCCCAAAACATTTCTTATGAAATCCCCCTCCTTTTATCCACGATGGGCGTCGTCATGGCCGCCCAAACCATGAAACTGTCGGAGATCGTCTCCCTCCAGGAGAAAGCGTGGTTCATCACCGTTCAGCCGCTTGCCTTTCTCCTGTTCTTTTGCTCAAGCCTCGCCGAAGCCAACCGCGCCCCTTTCGACATTCCCGAAGCGGAATCAGAGCTCGTCGCAGGTTTTCACACCGAATACTCCGGGATGCGCTTTGCCCTGTTCTTCCTGGGGGAATATACGGCGATCTTCGTCTCCTCCGCCGTTGCGGCCGCTTTGTTCCTCGGCGGATGGCAGGGGCCGCTCCTCCCCGGACCCTTCTGGCTTCTTCTAAAAACCTACGCCCTGGTCTTCACCGTGATGTGGGTCCGCTGGACCTTCCCGCGGCTCCGGAGCGACCAGCTCATGAATTTTGCATGGAAAGTGCTGATTCCTTTTGGTATCCTGAATGTTTTTGGGACCGCCCTCTGGTTATACTTTGAAAAGTTTTTCGCTTAAATGTTCCATTATCTCAAAGAAGTCATTGTGGGTTTTTGGAGCCTCGTGGTAGGGATGGGGGTCACGATCCGCTATTTCTTCAAAAGACCCGTAACGGTCATTTACCCGAAAGAACGCATCCCCATCAAGCGTTTCAAGGGCCCGATCGAGTTCGTGGTCGGCGAAAAGACCCAAGACCACCTCTGCATCTCCTGCAACG
>JACQQY010000053.1 GCA_016206825.1 Candidatus Omnitrophota bacterium | reverse complement strand
GTGCTGGAGAAGGTTAAAATTTTTTTGGAGTTGGTAAAATTCGAGCACACGGTGTTTGCCCTGCCGTTTGCGTATTTGGGGATGGTGGCGGCGGGGAGGGGGTGGCCGGGGTTTTGGGTGTTTTTCTGGGTGACGGCGGCGATGGCGGGGGCGCGGACGGCGGGGATGTGTTTAAACCGCCTCATCGATTTAAAAATCGACGCGAAAAATCCCAGAACGAAGAATCGCTCCCTTATCACGGGGGAATTCCCTTTGTGGGGGGCGCGGACGGCGGCGGGGGCGGCGCTTTTGGTGTTTTTTTTATCCGCGTGGATGCTCAATCCTTTGTGCTTGAAGCTCTCGCCGATAGCTCTTCTTTTGCTCACGGGTTATCACACCGTCAAGCGCTTTAGTTTTCTTTCCCACTTTGTCGCAGGCTTCGTGTTGTCTGCGGCGCCCATGGGAGGCTGGATAGCCGCCACCGGACGATTTTCATGGACGGCGGCGCTTTTGTCGCTTGCGGTTTTGTTTTGGGTGGCCGGCTTTGATATTTTGTACAGCCTGCAGGATTTGGAGTTTGACCGGGCTTATGGGCTTCATTCGATCCCGGTTCGTTTTGGACGGAAGAGAGCGCTTTGGGTGTCGCGTTACTGCCATGCGGCGACGCTGGGGTTTCTGGTTTTGTTCGGGATTTTTGCCGGTTTCGGGATTTTGTACTGGACCGGAGTCATCGTTTGCTCGGTCCTTCTTTTTATCGAACACCGCCTTCTTGCGGACGGAGAGTTGGATCATTTGAATGCGGCTTTCTTTGTTTTGAACGGGTGGGTCGGGATATTGCTTTTTGTTTTTACGGTTTTGGAGATATTTTGCTGATGAAGCGGATCATTGTGGGGGTGACGGGGGCGAGCGGGGCGGTGCTGGGGGAGAGGTTTGTGAGGCACCTTTTGAACGGCGGGCATGAAGCTCACGTGATTTTGAGTTCGAGCGGCGTCCGCGTGTTCGGAGAAGAATTGGATGCGCCTTTGGGGGATTCGTTCCCTGAAATAGAGAGGAATTTCCGGAAACGGTACGGCAATCCCAAAAGGCTTTTGGTGTGGCCGGCGGATGATTTTGCGGCAAGGATTTCGAGCGGCTCCGCCAAAATGGATGCCATGGTGATTATCCCTTGCAGTTTGTCGACGGTGGGGGCGATTGCCAATGGCGTCACGATCAATTTGATCCATCGCACGGCAAGTGTTGCCTTGAAAGAGAAGCGGCCTCTTATTCTGGTTCCGCGGGAGAGCCCTTTGAGTCCGGTCCACCTTAAGAATCTTTTGTATTTGGCGGAGATCGGCGTCCACGTCGTTCCGGCCACGACGGCCTTTTATCATCGGCCAAAGACGATAGAGGAAATGGTGGATTTCACCATTGGCAGGGTGTTTGATCTGTTGAAGATCGAGCACCGCCTCTTCAAACGATGGCGTGAAGTTTCCAGCGCGGAGTGATAAAATGACTGTTTTGTCATCCCCGCAATCTTTAGGCGGGGATCCAGGAGCTGTCTAAAATGGAATTTATTCGAGAGTTCAAAGATATTTTTACTAAAATAAAAGCGGGGATCCGGCTGTCCGAGGAGGATGGGATTCGCCTCATCACGAGCAAGAATTTGTTGGAGCTTGGCGCCATGGCGGATTTCGTTCGGCAAAGGCTCCATGGCAGGAAGGCTTATTTTACCCACAGCATCAACGTCAACCACACCAATATCTGCGTTTTAAGCTGTAAATTCTGCGCTTTTGCCAAGAAGAAAGACGAACCCGACGCCTATGCGTTGGCGGTGGACGAAATCGTCGACCGTGTGAGGCGCGCGGCGAGCCACGGCGTTTGGGAAGCGCACGTTGTCGGGGGCTTGCATGCGGAGCTTCGTTTAGCTTACTACGAAGAAATGCTGCGACGGATCAAGAAGGCGTGTCCCGGGGTTTTGATTCAGGCCTTCACGGCGGTGGAGCTTGATTTTTATGCGAGGCTTCAGAAGATTCCGGTGCAGGAGGTGATCGGACGCTTAAAAGACGCGGGTCTTGGCGGGGTGCCTGGCGGAGGCGCCGAGATTTTCAGCGAACGGGCAAGGGCATTGATTTGCGCTCCCAAGATCAGCGCGGAACGGTGGCTGGAAGTCCACCGGTACGTCCACGAGGCGGGGCTTCGTTCCAATGCGACGATGCTGTATGGACACGTGGAAACGCCGGAAGAGCGCGTGGATCATCTTGTTCGGCTTCGTGAGGCGCAGGACGAAACGGGCGGGTTTTTGGCGTTTGTGCCGCTCGCTTTCCAGCCTGACCATACGGAGCTTTCCCATCTTCCCCGGACGAGCGGCGTCACGGATTTTCAAGTGTTGGCGACGGCGAGGCTCCTATTGGACAATTTTCCGCACATCCGCCAGTTGTGGAACTATGTGGACGAAAAGTTCCTGCACGTGGCTCTTGAGTGCGGCGTGGATGATTTGGGCGGAACGAATTTTGATGAAACCATCGCCAAGGCGGCCGGCTCCCACGCAAAAGGTTTTACCTATGGCCAGCTTGTGGCTCTCATTCGGGCCTGCGGTTGGGAGCCGGTGGAGGTGAACAGCACGTATACGCCTGTTCAAAAGGAATGTTTGGTGGCGTAGATGGCGGCTCGTTTAGGTTCGATAGAGTTTATCAATTCTTTGCCGGTGGACTTGGGGCTTTTGGAGGGAGCGGTTCCTTTGGGCGCGGAAATCATCCAAGGGAACCCTGTTTTTTTGAACCGGCGCATGGCCGAAGGGAAGCTGGACGTAAGCCCCGTCTCCGCCTTTTGGTATGCGCAGAATTTTGAAAGTCTCTTTTTGCTGCCCGATTTGTCCATCAGCTCAAAGAGCGGCGTGCAGAGCGTGCTTCTTTTCAGCCGTTTTGATTTTAAAGATTTAAAGGGGAAACCGATCGCGGTCACGGGAAAGGGACGCACGACGCCGGCCCTTTTGGAAGTGCTGAGCCGCGTTCACTACGGCTTCGTTCCCACTTTGCGGGAGGTTTCGGAAAACGGCGGGGGGATTCCGCCGGGATGCGGCGCGCTTCTTTTGATAGGGGATGAGGCGTTGATCGCGAGGGAACGGAATGTCCGTTCCGACGTCAAGGTCATTGATTTGGCGGAGGAGTGGCGGAGGCAAACGGGCGCTCCCATTGTTTTTGCGGTGTGGGCGGTCAGGCGGGATTATTTTAACGCGAACGTTCGGGAGGTCCGCCGGATTCATCGGGCTTTGCTTCAATCACGGGAGTGGGGCTTGGCTCATTTAGAGGAGGTTTTGAAGCGGTCGCGGGAAAAAACGGGTTTGGCGCTTCGAGGCTTGAGGAGTTATTTTTCCTCCATTGCGTACGATTTGGATGAGGAGCTGATCAAGGGGATGAGGCTTTATTTTGATTTGGCGGAGAAATGCGGACTGCTTGCGGCGAAACCGGCGGTGGAGTTTGTGGAGCCATGATGGTTCAAGACATTTTAGAAAAGGCGGCGGCGGGGGAGAGGGTGGGGGTGGAGGAAGGGGCAAGGCTCTACCGGGAGGCCGACTTGTATGAGTTGGGAAGCGCGGCGAATGAGTTGAACCGGCGAAGGAACCCCGAATCGGCGTATCGGGCTACTTTTGTCGTCGATCGGAATATCAATTACACGAACATCTGCTACACGCTTTGCAAATTCTGCGCTTTTTACCGGCGGCCCGGCGATACCGAAGAAGGTTATCTCAGGACTCTGGAAGAAATTTTTGAGAAGATTGATGAGCTCACGGCGATAGGCGGCACCCAGGTTTTGATGCAGGGCGGGCACAACCCGGATCTGGGAATCGAGTATTACGAAAATCTCGTACGGGCTGTCAAGCAAAGGTATCCTCAGGTCCACGTTCATTCTTTTTCGGCTTCCGAGGCGGTTCACATTTCAAAAGTTTCCAGAATTTCCGTTCGGGAGGCGTTGGAGCGGTTGAAAAAGGCCGGGCTTAATAGTTTGCCGGGAGGGGGCGCCGAGATTTTGGTGGATCGCGTTCGGAACCAAGTGAGCCCTCTTAAAACCAAAACGGCGGAGTATTTCGAAGTTCATCGTACGGCGCACGAAGCGGGTTTAAAAAGCACCGGCACCATGGTTTACGGGTTGGGCGAGACGATCGAGGAAAGGATGCTCCATTTTGACGGATACCGGCGTTTGCAGGACGAAACGGGCGGGTTTCGCGCGTTTATCCCCTGGAGCTTTGAGTCGGAGTCCACCGAGCTTCCAATGCCGCGCCGGACGGGAAGCGAATATCTGCGCATGATGGCGCTTTCGCGAATCATGCTCGACAACGTTCAGCACCTCCAAGCCGGCTGGGTGACGGAAGGCCCGAAACTTTCGCAGCTTGCCCTTTTATTCGGAGCGGATGATTTTGGGGGGATCCTCATGGAGGAGAACGTGGTGAGCGCGACGAAGAGCGCGGGCCTTTATTCGGGCGTCACGAAAGAGGAGGCGATCCGTCTTATCCGTGAGGCTGGAAAGGCGCCCGTCCAAAGAAATACCAACTATGAGATTGTCCGGATTTATTCCGGAGCCGACCTTGTGCCTGCCGATGCGAGTACCGTTTATTGATCTTGCTGTTTCCTCCCGGGGAATTCAAGAAGAAATCCGGAAAGCGGTGAATCGGGTTTTGGATTCACAGCGTTTTATTTTGGATGGTTCGGTGGCCGCGCTTGAAGAGAAGATCGCCCGGGATGTGGGGGCGAAATACGCCGTGGGAACGGCTTCGGGGTCGGATGCGCTTTATCTTTCGCTTCTGGCTTTGGGTGTCGGGGCGGGGGATGAAGTCATTACGACGCCCTTTACTTTTTTTGCGACTGCAGGAGCTGTTTCCCGAACGGGGGCGAGGCCCGTTTTTGTCGACATCGACCCACACACTTTTAATTTAAACCCGAGCCTTGTGGAAGAAAGAATAAATCGAAAGACAAAAGCCATTGTGCCAGTCCACCTTTTTGGGCTCTTGTGCGAGATGGATTCCATCCTTCGAATTGCCAGGCGCCATTCCCTTTTGATCGTGGAGGATGCCGCGCAAGCCTACGGCGCCGGGTATAGGGGCAAAAAGGCGGGTTCCTGGGGAGACGCCGGTTGTTTTTCATTTTATCCGACGAAAAATCTGGGAGGGGCAGGCGACGGGGGGATGGTGGTGACGTCTTCGGCGGGGCTTGCCCGGAAGCTCAAGCTTCTTCGCGATCATGGATCGGCGAGAAAGTATCATCACGAGGAGATTGGCGTGAACAGCCGTCTGGATGAGCTTCAGGCGGCGGTTTTGCTGGTGAAGTTGAAATATTTGAAGGAGTGGAATGAGAAAAGGCGGTTTTGCGCCTCGGTTTACGGGGAAGGCTTAAAAGATTCACCCCTTCAAATTCCAAAAAGCCCGGCCGGGAACCGGCACGTCTACCATCTTTATTCCATTCTTAGCAAAAAGAGAGATGCGCTTGCGCGGTTTCTTGCCGGAGAAGGAATAGGAACCGGCATTTATTATCCTTTGCCCCTTCATCTCCAGCCTTGCTACCGGTCGTTGGGCGGCAAGAAGGGGGATTTTCCCGTGGCGGAGCGGACGACATCGCAGATTCTTTCCTTGCCGATGTATCCGGGGTTGGCTGAGCGTGACGTTCGGTTTGTGATGAGTAAGGTTCATGAATTTTGCGATGGGAGAGCCGATGGTCATCGTTTTTCTGCCGGCGTATAACGAGGAAGAAGCGCTCGCGGCGGTGGTGAGGAAGTTCGATGGGGAGTTTAAAAAGGCGGGCGAGGCTTACCGGGTCGTAGTGTTGGATGATGGGAGCACGGACCGGACGGCTGTTCTCGCCGGAGAGCTTTCGAAAAATTATCCGCTGGAACTTCTAAGGCATTCTGTAAATCGAGGTTTGGGGCAGACGATGATCGATGGCCTCAAGCACTGCGCGGGGATCGCCGCGGCGGAGGATTTGATCGTGACCTTGGACTGCGACGACACGCATGAACCGAAGTACGTTCATGGCGCGATGGCCAAAATAAAGGAAGGTTACGACGTCGTGATTCTCTCGCGCTACCAAAAGGACGGAGGCGAGCGGGGGCTTTCACGGTGGAAGAGTTTCTTGAGCCGCGGAGCCGGCTTGTTTCTAAAAATTTTCTTTCCTATTTCTGGCGTAAGGGAATATAGCTGTGGGTATCGGGTGACGAAGGCTTCGGTTCTGCAGGAGGCGTTCCGGCGCTTTGGTGAAAGATTTATCCGGCTTCCGCAGATGGGGTTTGTGGCGACGGCGGAGATTTTGATTCAATTCCGAAGGATGGGCTGTCGGATTACGGAGGCGCCGTTTGTGTTGAACTACGGCCAGAAGGCGGGGAAGAGCAAGAATAGGCCCCTAAAAACAATCATGGGCTACTTCGCGCTTGTGGCTATTTACTGGGGGAGAAAGGATGGACGTGCCGGGTCGGCACAATGTCAAAGAAGAAAACGCGCTCTATCCGATGTCGGATAACCTGCCGTCCGAGGAAGAGCTGAGGTTTTCCGGAAGATGGAAGCTCTTCCGACGGAGCGTTACGATAAGTGTTGTGGGTGATACATGTGGAGGAACACAGGGTGTCCTCCAATCATTCTGATGGGTTGTGCTGTAGGGGCAGACCGATGCGTCTGCCCTCATCTAGACCCGCGGACAGCAGGCAAAATACGCAGGTTTGGGCGAACACATAGGTTCGCCCCTACGGTAGGAAAATTAGGATGGGGATATGAAATACGATGAAGAATTAAAAGTGGAAAATGGAGGCGGGCGGATAAGAGTTGAAATAGTACGTACTTTTTGTGTATAATTTGTACGTACCTATGGAGGTTTGCATGAATACCAAATTGACTCTCAAGCTTGAGAATTCCGTCATTCAGCAGGCGAAAAGCTATGCCCGCGCACACCATATCAGCTTGTCCAAAATGATCGAGATCTATTTCCGGGAGGTGGCTCAGGAGAGGAAAAGCCGTTTCAGCCCTCCCATTTCTCCTTTGGTGAGGGAATTATCGGGGGTCTTGGAAGAGAAGGCGGCTATAGATTGGAAAAAGGAATACGCGGAGCATTTGACCAGAAAACATTCTCCATGAAAAAGATTTTTATCGATGCGGATGTTTTGCTGGACGTTCTGACTGGCCGGGAACCGCATCACACCCATGCCGCTTCTTTGATGACTCTTGCGGAAACGGGACGAGTTTGGGGCTATACCTCTCCATTAATCTTCGCCAATCTCCACTACATTCTCCAGCGCTCCAAGTCCAAAGCGGAATCTTTAAACCAGTTGAGAAAGGTAAGAGTTCTTTTGCGGGTGCTGGCCATCACTGAAAAAATGGTCGATCTTGCCCTGTCATCGGAGTTCGAAGACTTCGAGGACGCCATCCAGTATTACACGGCCGTTGAAAACCAGATGGATTGCCTGATCACGCGGAATAAAAGAGATTACAAAAGATCCATGCTTCCCGTTTACTCTGCCGAAGAGTATGTCAAAATTCATTCGGTGAACCGTTAACATTTTCAAACAACCGGACGACGTCCCGGGGAGATTAGAAAATGACGACAACTAAAGAGAACTTAAAGATCCAAATCGAAAAACCTACGCAGGAAAAGCTCAAGGGAAGGTTCTTGATCCGTGAAAAAATCCGCTTGACAGTTTTGGGGTTGTCGTTATAATTGTAGTTTTACCTTATTGGTATCGGCGGATTTTTAGTCGAATGGCGTATGCTTACGCAAGATGGAATGGCGGTTCCAATCGGTGAGCTTGTGCTGCAGTAGCTCAGTTGGTAGAGCACGTGCATGGTAAGCACGAGGTCATCGGTTCAATTCCGATCTGCAGCTTCACATTTTTAAAAGAAAAGGGGAAGGAGCTATGTCCAAAGAAAAATTCGAACGCACCAAACCTCACGT
>JACQQY010000054.1 GCA_016206825.1 Candidatus Omnitrophota bacterium | reverse complement strand
TTCAAAGGGGGCAGGGGGGATTTAAACCCTTCTCAATCGTCATTAATTAATGTTACAGAGTAGTAGTGGTACCGATAAAATCGACGGCGTAAGCTATATAAATAATATTGGCTAATTAATAAATATTATGTTATGGTTAAGTAGGATCAGAAGGAGGTTTTCTTCATGAACACCAAAGCTGTTACGTTCAGCATGCCTGTTTTTTTGCATCATCAGTTACAGCTTCTTGTGGGTCGGAGCAAGATGAGCCAATTTGTGTGTGAAGCCGTCCAAGAAAAGATCTCGGAGGAGAAAAAAAGGCTAAGGAAAGCTTACATGGACGCCAAGGGAGACAGTGAGAGAAACAAGACTCTTAAGGAATGGTCTCTCACCGAGGCGGAAGGGTGGGCTTGATGGGGTTTCCTAAGAGGGGAGAAATTTATTGGGTGAGATTGGATCCCACAATGGGCTCGGAGATAAAAAAAACAAGACCCGCCTTGATCGTTTCTAACGATATTGGAAACGAAGTGTCCGATCGCGTGATCGCCGCTCCGATCACCAGCAAAGCAGGCAAAAGTTACCCTTTTGAAACCGAAATAGAGATAAACGGAACAAAAGGCAGGGTCTTATTAGACCAAATCCGCGCGTTGGACAAAAGAAGACTTGGAAGCAAGATGGGCGACATTCCTCTTGATAAAATTAAAGAGGTAAATGAGGCTCTCAAACTTGCGCTTGATTTGGCTTAGGACATGCCAAAACTCCACTAAAATTTCTTGTCCACCTGCCAAAAAAACTCTTGACAAAAAAGGCGAATTTCGTAGAATGCTTGTTAGCACTCAATTAGGCTGAGTGCTAACACTTCGAGAAATTAGGAGGAGAATATGGAAAAATCGAAAGTTCAACCATTGGCAGATCGGATTCTGATCGAACCATTGGAAGCTGAGGAGAAGACGGCAGGGGGGATCGTGATTCCCGACACGGCCAAGGAAAAGCAGCAGAAGGGGAAAGTCATCTCTGTTGGAAAGGGCCGTGTGAATGATGAGGGAAAGGTGACTCCGCTTGAGGTGAAGGTTGGCGACCATGTGTTGTTCGGCCGCTATTCCGGCACCGAGGTGAAGGTGGGGGGGACCGAGTGCCTCATTGTCAAGGAAGACGACATCCTTGCCATTATCAAGTAATAGGTGAAAATCGAAGAAGGAGACAGAGTCATGGCTAAGCAATTGCAATTCAGTGATGAGGCGCGGCGCTCGGTGCTTCGCGGCGTCGAACAGCTCGCGAAAGCGGTAAAGGTGACGCTCGGCCCCAAAGGCCGGAACGTGTGCATCGACAAGAAGTTCGGATCGCCCACCATTACGAAGGATGGTGTGACGGTAGCGAAAGAAATAGAGTTGAAGGATCCCTACGAAAACATGGGAGCCGAAATGGTGAAAGAAGTCGCTTCCAAGACAAGCGACACGGCGGGCGACGGGACCACGACTGCCACGGTTCTGGCCGAAGCGATCTTTCGTGAAGGCTTGAAGAACGTGACGGCGGGCGCCAATCCCATGGCTTTAAAAAGAGGGATTGAGAAAGCGGTGGAAACGGTGGTTGAGCAGTTGAAGAAGCTGTCCAAACCCATTAAAGGCAAAAAGGAAATTGCCCAGGTGGCCGCCATCGCCGCCAATAATGACGGCACCATCGGTGATTTGATTGCCGAGGCCATGGATAAGGTCGGCAAAGACGGCGTCATTACGGTGGAAGAGGCCAAATCCACCGCGACGACCCATGAAGTGGTCGAGGGCATGCAGTTTGACCAAGGGTACCTTTCGCCCTACTTTGTCACGGATCCGGACCGGATGGAGGCGGATCTGGAAGATGCCTATATCCTGATCCATGAGAAGAAAGTTTCTTCCATGAAAGATCTGCTTCCCATTCTCGAGAAGATCGCGAAGACCGGCAAGCCGCTTTTGATCATTTCCGAGGAAACGGAAGGAGAGGCGCTTGCCACCTTGGTGGTGAATAAGCTCCGCGGCACTCTTCAGGTTTGCGCGGTGAAGGCCCCTGGATACGGCGACAGACGCAAAGAGATGCTCGTCGACATCGCGACGCTTACGGCCGGCAAGGCGATCACCGAAGATCTCGGGATTAAGCTTGAGAACGTTCGCCTGGAGGACTTGGGGCGCGCTAAGAAGATCACCGTGGACAAGGAGAATACCACCATCATCGAAGGCGCCGGCAAGACCGTGGATATCAACGGGCGGATTGCCGCGATCAAAAAGCAAATCGAGGAAACCGACTCGGAATATGACCGCGAGAAGCTTCAGGAGCGGCTTGCGAAGCTCGCCGGCGGCGTTGCCGTCATCAAGGTCGGAGCGGCGACGGAAACCGAGATGAAAGAAAAGAAGGCAAGAGTCGAAGATGCGCTTCATGCCACCCGTGCGGCCGTGGAAGAGGGAATCGTGCCCGGCGGCGGCGTGGCGCTCCTCAGGTGTCTCGATGTTCTCGATAAAATCAGCTTGAAAGGCGATGAGCTCATCGGAGCAGCGATCGTCAGGCGCGCGATCGACCAGCCTCTTTTCCATATCGCCGATAACGCCGGTCAGAACGGGGCTATCGTCGTGGAAAAGGTAAAGGAGTCGAAAGGCAATAGCGGTTATAACGCGGAAAAGGACAAGTATGAGGATCTGATTGAAGCGGGCGTTATCGATCCTACGAAGGTGACGCGTACCGCATTGCAGAACGCCGCGTCCATTGCGGCGCTCCTCTTGACGATGGAGACG
>JACQQY010000052.1 GCA_016206825.1 Candidatus Omnitrophota bacterium | reverse complement strand
TAGAATACCCCTGCCATGAGCCATTACCAGCGCATGATCGGTTTCGTCAAGCCCCACGTCGGGAGGCTGGGGCTTGCTTTTTCCTGCATGGTGGCGAACTCCGCCCTCAGCGGTTTTCCCATCGTCGGGGTCGTGATCCCTTTTGTGGATACCGTGCTGGCGGGCAAACCCATCGTCCTTCCCTACCACGAGCGGATTCCCCAATGGGTCGTGGATTGGGTTTACCAGGTGAACTCCCTGTCCCGCTGGAAGCTTTTGAATTTCCTCATTCTTTTGACGGTCGCGGTCGCTTTTTTCCGCCTGCTTTTCGAATATTTCCAATCTTATTTCATGAATGACGCGAGCCAGCGGGTCATTCGGGATTTGCGGAGCCGGCTCTATGAAAAGATCGTCGGCCTGCCTTTGAGTTTTTTCAATAAATCTCAAGCCGGGGCCCTCGTGTCGAGAATCACTTATGATACGGGCGTCGTTCGGGACGCGATTTCAGAGGGGCTCACGGACTTTTTGTTCCAGCCGGTCCAGATCGCGGTGAATCTCATCGTTCTTCTTTCGGTGCGTTATGCGTTCGGCATTCCCTGGTCGCTGGTTTTCGTGATCTTTGTGCTCTTGCCCATGGTGGTGTATCCCGTCATGCGCGTGGGGAGGAGGCTCAAGAAGATCAGCCGCTCGAGCCAGGAGCAGGTGGCGGAAATGAACTCCACTCTTTTCGAATCGATCTCGGGCATCCGGATCGTCCAGGGATTCGGGATGGAAAGGTATGAGACGGAGCGCTTCCGACGGCAAAACCAAACGTTCTACAAGACGATGATGCTCTCCATCAGCCGGATGATCATCGTCAGCCCTCTCACCGAGTTTATCGGGTTCGTGTGCCTGGGGGTGGTGCTTTGGGTGGGCGGGCGCGAGGTGATCGAGCGCCAGATGTCGCCGGGGGCGTTCATCGCGTTTTTGATCGCGCTTTTTTCGCTCCTCCGGCCGTTTAAACGCTTAAGCCGCGTTCATGGGATCAACCAACAAGCCCTCGCGGCGGCGGAACGGGTCTTTGAAATTCTGGACACGCCGAGCGAGATCCGGGAGAAGGAAGACGCCGGGCCTTTGACGCCCGTTAAAAAGGAAATTTGCTTTCAGCGGATTTCTTTCGGTTACGATTCCAAGAAGGTTTTGTCCGACGTCGATTTTCGGGTAAAGGCGGGCGAGATCGTGGCGGTGGTGGGCCCGAGCGGGGTCGGCAAGACGACCCTCGTCAACCTCCTCCCGCGTTTTTACGATCCGACGGAAGGGAAGATTCTTGTGGATGGGACGGACACCCGGGACGTCACCTTAAAGTCCCTGCGCGGTCAAATAGGCATCGTGACTCAGGAGACGGTTCTTTTTAACGATACGGTGAGCGCCAACATCGCTTATGGGCGTTTCCACACGCCGCAGGAACAGATTGAGCAGGCCGCCCGGGTCGCCAATGCCCATGAGTTTATCCTAAAGCTCCCTCGGCAGTACCAGACGGTGATCGGCGACAGGGGGGTGCGCCTCTCGGGCGGGGAGCGCCAGAGGCTGTCGATCGCGAGGGCCGTTTTGAAAAATCCGCCGATCCTTATTCTGGACGAGGCAACGTCCGCCTTGGACTCGGAGTCGGAGGCGCTGGTTCAGGAGGCGATTCATCATTTGATGAAGGGCCGGACGGTTTTGGTGATCGCCCACCGGCTGTCGACCGTCCGGGATGCTCACCGGATTATCGTGCTGAACGAAGGGCAGATAGCCGAGGCGGGGACCCATGAGGAGCTGATGCGAAAGGACGGCCTTTATAAGAGGCTGTATGATTTGCAGTTTCGGGTTTAAGGGAGTTTTGGTATAATAACAGTTTTATGCGCGGTATCCTGGGTCCGCGGGGACGAGGGCGTTAAACCGATGGTTTTGAAAAGCGGGGTGGATGCTTTTTGAAACGCAGGAGAACGGTGAAAACCGTACATGACGTTTCTGCTTCGCTCGCGATGCGAGCTGTGCGGCAATGTTGGCCATGCGTTCCTGTTAAACTAAAAAGGAAGGGAGAATGACCGTGTCTGCTGAATTGATTCAGAGTTTGCTGGAGGCGGGGGTCCACTTCGGGCATCAGACCCGCAAGTGGAATCCTAGGATGAAGCCTTATATTTTCGGCGAGAAAAGCGGTATTTACATCATCGATCTCGAAAAAACGGCGGAGTGTTTGACGAAGGCATGCCGTTTCATGCGGGAGACGGCGGCCAAGGGCGCGCCGGTTTTGTTTGTCGGCACCAAGCTCAACGCGCAGGAGGTCATCGAATCGGAAGCGAAGCGCTGCGGCATGTATTACGTGAACCACCGCTGGCTGGGCGGCATGTTGACCAATTATCAAACGATCCGGAACAGCATCCGCCGCTATAAAAGTCTCGTCACCATGAGAGGCGACGGAACCTTTGAGGCCCTCACCAAAAAGGAGATTTCAGGCATTGAGAAGGAGATCGCGAAGCTCGAACACAGTCTCGCGGGGGTGGTCGAGATGCCGAGGCTTCCTGGCGCTTTGTTCGTCGTGGATGCCAAGACGGAAGAAATTGCGGTGAAAGAGGCGAATCGCCTGGGCATTCCCGTCGTCGCCGTCGTGGATACGGATTCCGACCCAAATACCGTTCAGTACCCCGTTCCCGGCAATGATGACGCCATCCGGTCCGTTCGGCTTTTGACGCAGATCATCGTTGACAGCATTCTGGAAGGGGCGCAGAAGCCCGATCGCTCTCAGGCGAATCAGATGAAAGAAGGAAGAGAAGAAGGCATCGCAGGGGCAGGTTCTAAACCTGCCCAAGTATCCGATGCCGAAGTCAAGACGGATGACAAGGAAGCAAAGTGAGGGAAACATGGCGGCTGGTTCATTGGATTTAGTCAAGGAATTGCGGGAGAGAACCGGGGCGGGGATGATGGATTGCAAGGCCGCTTTGCAGGCTTCGGCGGATGACCTCGAGAAGGCCGTTGACTTTTTGAGGAAGAAAGGCCTTGCGCAGATGGCGAAACGCGCCGGCCGCGAGGCCAAAGAAGGTCTCGTGGCGGCGAGGGTGGATGGGCGCAAGGCGGCTCTGGTGGAAATCAATTGCGAAACGGATTTTGTGGCCCGGACGGATGATTTCCAGCGCTTGACGCAGTTTATGCTCGATCAGATTTGGTCTGAGGGAGAGAGCGCCCTCGCCTCCGCCGCCGTTGCGGATAAAGTGGCGGAACTGACGGCCAAGATCGGCGAGAAAATAGCGGCCAAGCGCGCGGCGCTGTTGGAGTCGCCGGATGGTTTTCTTTTTACCTACGTTCATTCCAATTCGAAATTGGGGGTCATCGTCGAGGTCCGGGCGCCGGGCGCGGGGTCCAAAAAGGATCCGGTGATGGAAGAGGTGGGGAAGCATTTGGCCATGCAGGTGGCCGCGAGCAACCCACTTTGCGTTGTCCGCTCGGAGGTGCCTGCGGCGGTTCTGGAAAGAGAGAAGGCGGTTTTCAAGGAAGAATCGAAGGGGAAGCCGGAGAATATTATCGAAAAGATCGTCCAGGGAAAGCTCGAGAAGTTTTATCAAACAGTATGTCTCTTGGAACAGCCCTTTATCCGTGATGATAAAATCTCCGTGAAGCAGATGGTGGAGGAGGCCGGCAAAAAGCTCGGCCGGTCCATCGAGGTCAAGCGTTTTGTCCGTTTCCAGTTGGGAGAAACTTTAAATTCTTAGACCATGCCTACCCGAAAAGAAAACCCTAAGTACAAGAGAGTGATTCTTAAAATAAGCGGAGAGGCGCTTCAGGGCGGTCAAAAATATGGAATCGATCCCGTTGTTGTGGAATCCATCGCTTCCCAGCTCAAAGAAGTGAAGGGGATGGGGGTGGAGCTTGCCGTCGTCATCGGCGGAGGCAATATCTTTCGGGGACTCGAAGCCGCTTCGCAAGGGATGGACCGCTCGACGGCCGACTACATGGGGATGCTGGCGACGGTCATCAATGCCATGGCCTTGCAGGACGCTTTGGAGAGAAAGGGCGTGTTCACGAGGGTCCAAACGGCCATTGCCATGGAGGCGCTGGCCGAGCCCTACATACGCCGGCGCGCCATCCGGCATTTGGAAAAGGGAAGGATCGTCATTCTCGCGGGGGGGACGGGGAATCCCTATTTTACGACGGACACGACGGCCGCTTTGCGGGCCATCGAGCTCGGGGCTCAGGTGGTTTTAAAAGCGACCAGGGTGGACGGCATTTACTCGGCGGATCCGGAGAAGGTCAAGAACGCCAAGCGCTTCGGCAAGTTTCACTACATGGATATCTTAAAGAGGAGGCTTAAGGTGATGGACGCGACGGCCATCAGCCTTTGCATGGACAACAACCTTCCTCTCATTGTTTTTAACTTGATGAAGCCGGGGAACATCAAGCGGGTGATCCAGGGGGAAAATATCGGGACGCTGGTTTCGAAGTAGGGGCGGGTCCCAAACCCGCCTCCGCATTGGGAGGGTTAAGAGAAATGGCGACCGGGGCAAGAGCGGTTTTGCAAGACGCCGAAGAGCACATGAAGAAGGCGATCGATGTGCTGCATCAGACTCTGGCGAGCGTCCGGGGAGGGCGGGCGGTTCCCGGCATGGTGGAAAATCTTCGCGTGGATTATTATGGCGTTCCCACGCCGCTTAAGCAATTGGCCCACATCACGGTGCCCGAGCCGAAGACCCTCGTGATCCAACCGTGGGATGCTTCCTGTCTTAAAGCGGTGGAGAAGGCCATCGCCGACTCCGACTTGGCAGTGGCGCCCGTGATCGACGGGAAGATCCTGCGGCTCGTGATTCCCGCCTTGACCCGCGAGCGGAGAGAGGAGCTCGCCAAAATCGTCAAGAAGGTCACGGAGGATGGGCGCGTGGCCGTTCGTTCCATCCGGCGCGAGGCGAACGAAAAGGTCGAGCGGCTTGAGAAAGAAAAACAGATCACGGAAGACGAAAGATTTCAATTTCAAGACAACGTTCAAAAGCTTACCGATCGGTATATCCAGTCAGCCGATCAAGCCCAATCCGCGAAAGAAAAAGAACTGATTCAAGGTTGAGTGGGTGCTTAAACTCACGGCTTTAACTTTACCCGGTGATTCTCTTTTGGAGCCGATAGCTCAGTTGGTAGAGCACTGCCCTTTTAAGGCAGGTGTCCTGGGTTCGAGTCCCAGTCGGCTCACTTGGTTTTTGCCGAATGGGACTCGAAGAGAGCCGCATGCTTATAAACTGCGACGGCTAGGAGCAGTTTATGCGGCGAGTGGCCGACCCGAAGCGGACACGCAGTGCCGCTGAGGGCGCCGAGTCCCAGTCGGCTCACATGGTTAAGTTAAGAGCTTAGGGTGGGGTAAAAGGAAAAGCTTTGCTGCGTTTGTAATGGCCGGACCTTTCTGTAAAAGGGGTTTTGAGTTATGCTTGATTTAGGATTTATTAGGGAACATCGGGAAGAGATAAGACAGGCGCTCAAGACCAGGGCGCCGAGGTTTGATTTTGAGGGGTTCCTGCGGTTGGAGGCGGAGAGGAGGCGGCTGCTTCAGGAGCTGGAGGCGCTTCGCGCGGAAAAAAATAAAGCCAACGACAAAATCACTCAGCTTTTGAAGGAGAAAAAGGACCCCCGGGAAACCATTTCGTCGATGAAGGCGATTGCTCAGAAGATCGACGTTCTAGACAAAGAGGCGGGCGAAGCGGATGAGAAGTTAAAATCCCTTTTACTCCTTCTTCCGAATTTGCCTCATTCGTCCGTGAAGACGGGTTCCGATCCTTCCCAGAATACGGAGGTTCGGAGATGGGGGGAGCCC
>JACQQY010000051.1 GCA_016206825.1 Candidatus Omnitrophota bacterium | reverse complement strand
GGGCCGGCGCTTCTCGAAATGCTCGACGACTTGGAACCGGCGAAGTCTTCCGAGAACAAGCCCCTCCGGTTTCCGCTCCAGGACGTTTACAAATTTGAAAAACAAAGGATTTTTGCAGGGCGGGTGGAGTCAGGCCGGCTTTCGGCGGGAGAGGAAGTTCTCTTTCTGCCTTCAGGGAAAACCGGAAGGGTGAAGTCCATTGAAAAATGGAATGCGCCGGTTCAGAGGACCGCCGGGGCGGGGGAATCGATCGGGGTGACGCTCGAGGACCAAATCTTTGTAGAGCGCGGAGAGACGGTGTGCCATGCCTCTTCCAGGCCGCAGATTTCGGACGTGTTTCTGGCCAATATTTTTTGGATGGGCGGCGCCCATTTGGAAAGGGGATCCAAGTATCTTTTGAGGCTCGCCGCTCAGGAGGTGGAGTGCGTGGTGGATTCGATTCAAAAGGTGATCAATTCCTCGACGCTCGAGGAGCTTTCGAAAACGGCTCATGAGGTGGCGAAAAATGAAGTCGCGGAAGTGATCCTTCGCGCGAAGAAGCCGGTCGCGTTCGATTCTTTTGAGGAGATCCCGGAGACGGGGCGGTTTGTGCTGATCCACAACCACGTGGTGAGCGGCGGGGGGATTATTTTGAGGAAGGCGGAGCCGGTGGTGGTGATTTAAAATAGGGGTTGTGGGTGATGGGTCGTGGGTGGTGGATCATGGATCGGGTTGAAGTTGAAAAACTGAATGTTGAGTTTGAGAAGAGGCCGGCGGAGGAGGTGCTCCGGTGGGCGGTGGGGAGGTTTCATCCCAAGATCGCTCTTGCGTCTTCCTTCGGGGTGGAGGACGTGGCGCTCATTGACATGCTGGTGAAGATCGAGCCCCGCGCGCGGGTTTTTACGCTCGACACGGGTCGGTTGAATGAGGAAACCTACGAGGTGATGGAGCGGATCCGGTCAAAATATAAAATTCCGATAGAAGCCTACTTCCCCGATTTCGAAAAAGTGCAGGCGCTTGAGCGGGCGAAGGGTTTTTACTCGTTTCGGGAAGCGGTCGAAAACCGGAAGGAGTGCTGTGGGATCCGGAAAGTGGAGCCTTTGGGAAGGGCCTTGAAGGGCCTTGAGGCGTGGATCACGGGATTGAGAAAGGAACAGTCCGTCACTCGGACGGGCGTTCAGAAAATCGAGATCGATGAGGTTCACGGGAATATTTATAAAATAAACCCTCTTGCGGATTGGACGCTGGGGCAAGTCTGGGAGTACGTTAAGAAGCATCAGGTTCCTTATAATAAGCTTCATGATCTGGGTTATCCCTCCATCGGGTGCGCGCCTTGCACGCGGGCGGTGAAACCCGGCGAGGACGTTCGCTCCGGGCGCTGGTGGTGGGAGAGGCCGGAGAACAAAGAGTGCGGGATCCATCGATGAGAGTCGTCTTACGGCGGGTGCATAAAAGCTTTCAGCATAAGGGGCATCGGGTGCGGGTTCTGCAGGACGTGAATTTCGCCATCGAGGAGGGGGAGTTTATATGCGTCATCGGCCCTTCGGGGTGCGGAAAAACGACGCTCATCGGGCTCATCGCCGGCCTCGAGTTTCCCGACTCCGGGGAAATTTACGTGGATTCCAATAGGGTCGAAGGCCCTTCGCGGGACAGGCTTGTGGTCTTTCAGGAGGCGGCGCTTTTCCCGTGGCTCACGGTGCAGGGAAACGTGGAGTTTGGGTTGAAGCTCGCCGGCGTGCCGGAAGGGGAGCGCCGGGAAAGGGCCTTTCAGGTCATCAAGCTCGTCCATCTTTCCCGGTTTGTCCATGCGCACCCTCACCAGCTTTCCGGGGGGATGAAACAGCGCGTGGCGATTGCGAGGGCCCTTGTGATGGATCCCAAGATTCTTCTCATGGATGAGCCTTTCGCCGCGTTGGACGCCCAAACGCGGCAGATGCTCCAGGGGGAACTGCAGGAGATATGGCAGAAAACGAAAAAGACCATTTTCTTCGTGACGCACAACGTGCGGGAGGCCACTTTCTTGTCCGACCGGGTTTTTGAAATTTCGGCGAGGCCCGGGACCATTAAAAGGGAATATCCCATTCGCGTTCCAAGGCCCCGGATCGAGCAGGACCCGCATCTTTTGACGATTCAGGCGAAGATCATGGGTTCCTTGAAGGATGAGATCGAAAAAGTGGCCAGAGAAGAGCTGGACGCGGATTATGAGCTTTTGAAGCCCGGCGCGCCCAGACCGGCGGAGTTGGGCGCCGGGAGTAATATTTAAAAACGAGTGTAAGGAAAATGATCACTATTCCCAGAGACATTTATGACGCGATGATTCGCCATGCGCTGGGGGGTTACCCCAACGAGGCGTGCGGGATTTTGGCAGGGGGGGGAGAAGGAGTCGTCAGCGAGTTTTTCCCGATGAGGAACGTGGATGAGTCCAGCATCAGTTATTTCATGGATCCCAAGGAACAGCTCCGCGTTTTTAAAAAGATGAGGGAGATGAGAGTGGAGATGACGGGGATTTTTCATTCGCACGTGGCGAGCGAAGCCGCTCCTTCTCAAAAGGACGTGAGGCTCGCTTTTTATCCCGAGGCGAGCTACCTCATCGTCTCGCTCGCCGACAGGAAGAAGCCCCTGCTTCGCTCTTTTAAGATCCAAAATGAAAGCGTGTCAGAGGAGGAGATACGAATTGGTTCGAATCCTTGTTAACGGGAAACCCAATGAGATTCCGGCCGGCGCGACGGTCACGGATCTTTTGACGAAATGGCGCGTGAGACCGGAGCTTGTGGCCGTCGAGGTGAATGAGAGCATTTTGCAGAAGCTGGACTATGATACGACGGAGTTAAAAGAGGGCGACCGGATGGAGGTGGTGTTTTACATGGGAGGCGGGGGAGATGATGGGAGAGAAAATTAGCGGCTCAGTCTTGGAATTGGTGGGCAATACGCCGATGGTGAGGCTTCGCAAGGTGGCGGAGAAAAATGGCGCCGAGGTGACTGCGAAGCTTGAGATGCTGAATCCCGGCGGGAGCGTGAAGGACCGCATCGCGCTCAACATGGTTGATCAGGCGGAGAAAAAGGGGCTCTTGAAACCGGGATGCGTGATCGTGGAGCCTACCAGCGGCAATACCGGAATAGGCTTGGCGATCGTGGGGGCGGTGAGAGGTTACCGGGTGATTCTCACGATGCCTGACGGCATGAGTCAGGAGCGGATTCAAATTTTAGAGAGTTTCGGCGCGGAGGTCGTGTTGACGCCGGCGAAAGACGGAATGACGGGGGCGGTGGAGAAGGCGAGGGAAATCGTGTCCGCGACGAAGGACGCCTTTTTGCCTCAGCAGTTCAAAAATCCCGATAACCCGGCGATGCACCGGAAGACCACCGCGAAGGAGATTTTGGCGGATACCGACGGGAGGCTCGATGCGTTTGTGGCGGGGGTGGGAACGGGCGGCACGATCACGGGCGTCGGCGAAGTGTTAAAGAAACACAATCCCAAGATCAAGATCGTGGCGGTGGAACCTAAGACGTCCAGCGTTTTGTCGGGGGGCCGGCCGGGTCCTCACATGATCCAGGGGATTGGGGCGGGTTTTGTTCCGGACGTTTTGAACCGGCAGATCATCGATGAGATCCTGATGGTGGACGATCGTGAATCCTATCAGATGGCCAAGCGCCTGTCGCGCGAGGAAGGGATCTTCGCGGGGATCTCGTCAGGGGCGGCGTGCGTGGGAGCGCTCAAAACGGCCAAGGCGCTCGGTCCCGGCAAGAGGGTGGTGACGGTTTTCCCGGATTCCTGGGAGCGGTACTTGAGTTTGGAGCCGTATTTTAATTTGTGAGCGTGTGGTCAGTTTGTTGGACGGTTATTGATCTACGGAAAAGCAATGAGAAGCTAAGCCATAGATCAAATCCCCCCTGCCCCCTTTCAAATAAAAAGGGGGTTGGTCTTCGGCTCTTTTTCTTTTAAGTAAAAGAAAGCCCTTACCCCCTTTTCTTTTCAAAGGGGGCAGGGGGGATTTAAGC
>JACQQY010000011.1 GCA_016206825.1 Candidatus Omnitrophota bacterium | reverse complement strand
TCTGATGCCGAAATGAATGAGTCGGACAAATTTGCCGAGTATTTGCCGGTGTATTCTCTCCAAGCGGTTGCAACGAACTTTGGCAAAGAAGAGCCGGTCGAAATCATCGGCTGGAAGAGGGTCGAAAACAAGCGGCTGAATAAAGACATGTTCATCGCCAAGGTTATCGGCAAGTCCATGGAGCCGACAATCCCGGACGGGAGTTTCTGCCTTTTCAGATTTGAACGCGGCGGTTCACGAAGCGGTCTTGTGGTGCTTGTGGAATCAAGACGTGTTTCGGACCCCGAAACTCAACATCGGTTTACCGTCAAACGCTACAGGAGCGAAAAGGAAAACGGGACGGACGGCGAGTGGCGCCACAAGAAGATCGTCTTGTCGCCGGACAACAAGGAATTTAAGGATATCGTGCTGGAAAACGTGATCGGGGATGATTTCAAGGTCATAGCCGTATTCGTGGAAGTATTGGAATGAGCAGATCCATTGAATTGCCAAAAGAACAGATAAGCCGGATTGAGGGTTTAAGAAAAAGACGAACAAAAGGGCATTTTGTTTTTGTTTAAAGGGAGGTTCGTGATGACTTTTGAAGAACAAGGAGCGGCGGGGGAATGAGGTTCCGATGGTAGGACGCAAGGTTCTCTCCGTTTTTTTTGCATGCGTTCTTTTTTCGGCGGAGGCGTTGGCCGTTCAAGCTGAGGTCGAATACGTCCCTGCCGGCGAGTATTTCGAGACGGCTCAATCCGAAATCACGAAGGCCAAAAGCTCGATCCGCGTTTACCTGTACCTTGCCGTGTTTCAGGAAAAGAGACCCGAGTTTTTAAGCAATAAGCTTTTGGAATCGCTTGCGGACGCCAAGGACAGGGGCGTCGACGTGGAGGTGTTTCTGGATCAAAACGTGGATTTTGCGGCGGGAGGCCCAAGAGAAGCGGCCGATATCAAAGGAAGGAACGTGGAGGCCTATCGGTTTCTAACGGGGAAGGGAATAAAGGTTTATTTGGACAGCCCGGCCGTTTACAGCCACTCCAAGGCGATGGTGATCGACGATGAGACGGTGATTCTCGGCTCCACCAATTGGTCCCAAGCCGCCCTGACGGTGAATAAGGAAGCCAACGTCCTGATCCGGTCCAAGGAAATCGCCGGGCGAATTTTGGAGGACCAAATGAAGCCCGGATCGACGGCGCCCCTTATCGATTCCAAGACGGGCGTGCGGGTGCCGTGGGAGTTCACCCACCGGGAAGGCCTCATGGGCCGAATGGTATCCCGCGGGGATGAGAGAGCCTTTGACGTCTATCTGTATCTTCTGAAAGAAGTTGACGGAAATCCCGAATCGAAAGTCATCCTGAATCACGACAGGCTTGCCAAAACGCTCGGCCTCGAAACGATGCCCAATGCAGCTGCTAGGAGGCAGATTCTTAAAACGCTCAAGAAACTCAAAGACGAATACGGGCTTATCGACAGCCGAACCCCCTACGGGAAGGACACGGAAGCATTCCTGAAAGATTATGAAGACCGCGCTAAACCCTACGGAATTCCGAAAGAGCGATACGTGGTTTTCCCAAAAACGTATTGGGAATACGGGTGGGGCAAAACTCTGCGTTTTGCCGGGAAGGTCATGTATCTTTTGAATTTATCCTATTCCCAGGTGTCGCCTGAATCGCCGAGATGGTATTCATCGGTCCGGATTCTTTCCGAAAGGCACCACTTGTCGGAAGGGTTTATCAGCGAGGGCACGACCCTCCTGCGGCGGGCAGATTTGGTGGAGGTCCAATACGATCAAACGGGGGCGAAAGGCAATCCCTCAAGGCTGGCCAACGTGTATACGCCCAATGAGCTCTATGATCCCAAGGAAAGGGAAGCGAAGCTGAAGGGTCTTGAGAAAAGCCATGGCAGGGAGAGATTTGACAGGGCCAGGGGATACGCCGGGCTTGTGTACGAGGATAACAGCTTCGAGGGAATAAAGACCCTGCTCGAGCTCGGCGGCCGATACGGTTGGGAGACAGTCGAGGAAGCGGCGGAGGTGATCAAACTTAAGAATCCGGACAATCCCAAAAGGACGATGGGATATCTGATCGGCACCATTGAAAATATCGGCAGGAAGACGGGAAAAGGGTCGGTTCCCCAAAACTAAGGGAACAGGTAAAAATGAGAGGAGTCTCATGAAAAAAAGTTCGAAGTCCAAAAATAAGGCAAGCGCCGCCGTGCCGGTCGATCCGTATTTGGAGGGGTTGATGGCTAAATTGCTGGAGCGTCTCGTTAGTGTGGAAAAGAAGGTGGACACGGTCATCGCTCAGACTGCGGGAAAGTCTTCCATGAGCGGCGAGCCAGCCAAGCCTTTCCAAAGTTCCCAGGCCAAACAGCCTCCACGCCGGGACAGGACATTGTACGAAGCGGTTTGCGCGGATTGCCATAAAGTTTGCGAGGTGCCTTTCAGGCCTTCCGAAGGCCGCGCGGTTTATTGCAAAGAATGTTTCATGAAACGCAAGTCCGGCGGTCAAGGTAAAAATCTCCCGGTCCTGACACCTGTTGTTTTACCTCCGAAGCCGGTTAGCAAGCCGATATTTGCCCCCATACCGCCCCCATTGCCTCAAAGCCCGGTTAAAAAAACCAAGAAGTCTCAGCCGGTGAAAAAGGCGAAGAAGGCCAAATCCCCCCTGCCCCCTTTCAAATAAAGGGGGTAAGGGCTTTCTTTTCACTAAAGAAAAAGAGCCAAAAGCAACCCCCTTTTCTTTTCAAAGGGGGCAGGGGGGATTTAAGACCATAAGGGTGGTATTGGGTTTGACCGGAGGGTGTGGTAGGATGGAGGCAAATGGGCAGATTGTTTTATGTCGCGCCGGAGGAGGCGGATAAAGGGGAAGTTTTATTGGATGAGGGGGAGAGCCGGCATGCCCTCTCGGTGTTGAGGTTGAAAAAGGGAGAGGGACTTAAGCTCTTTGACGGGAAGGGGCATGTCTTTCATGGGGAGGCGCTGGGGGTGAAAGAGAAGCGGCTTTGGGTTCGGATCAGGTCCAGGAGCGAGAACCCGCCGTCGAGCGCGTCCGCTGCCGTGACGTTGGCCGCTTCCGTCGTTAAGCCGGAGCGGATGGATTTTCTCATTCAGAAATCCTGTGAGCTGGGCGTCGGTTCGATAGAACCCCTTTTGACTGAGAGGACGGTCGTCCGGCTTTCCCGGGAGCGCTGGGAGGCGAAGCTCCGGCATTGGCAGGGTATCGCCATGGAGGCTTGCAAGCAGTGCGGATTGTCGGTCATTCCCGAAATACGGCCGGCGCGGGATTATGACGTTTTTCTTGCTTCCGTTTCCCCGTATCCTTTAATATTGATTCCGACTTTGGCGGTGAAAGGCCGATCCCTTTACGAGGCGATCAAAGGATCGAAGCCGGATAAGGTGTTGTGTCTGATCGGACCGGAGGGGGATTTTACGAAAAGAGAGGCGGACTTGGCCGTTTCCCATGGCGCGGTCCCCGTGAGTTTGGGGCCGCTCGTGATGCGAAGCGAGACGGCGGCGGTGTATCTCGTGTCGGCGCTGAGTTTTTACTATCGAGAGGTGAGGGGTCGTTGACCAGCATATCTTATCGTTCAGTAAGGCAGGAGCTTTCTTTGTTTAGTGGTTGTTCAGAGTCCGTATGCGCGTGCCACGGCATTCGTCTCTCAGTCGCTGTGAAAGCAGGAAAGTCGTGCCGACCGCAGCGTTTGGACGCTCCCTGCGAGACGAACGCCGTGGCTGCGCACCCTCTGAGACGAGCAGTGGGCGTTTTGATTTTTTTCATTCTGACTTCTTTTGGTTCTTGGGCGGCGGCGGAGGAGAGGGTGGAGGAGAGGGATAGCGATGGGGACGGGAGGGTGGATACGCAAATTTTTTATGAGGGGGACGTGACGGTGAAGATGGTTTTGGATCGAAATCAGGATGGGCGGGGCGACGAGACCCTTTATTTTAAAGAGGGGCGGCCGGAGAAGGCGGAGAAAGACTCCAATTTTGACCGGAAGATCGATACCTGGGTGGAGTATGATGACAAAGGTTTTCCTTCCCTCATCGCCTCGGACAAACAGAGAAAAGACGGCAAGCCGGACACTTGGCGTTATTTAAGGAATGGCCTTGTTTACAAGAGGGAGTGGGATCGGAATTTTGACGGCAAGCCTGATTTCCGGACGATCGAAATTCATAACCGCCTTGTTGAAAAACAGTATGACGATGATTTTGACGGGCGCTTTGAGAAAGTGGAGAAGCCGCCGAAGAGAGGTTCGACGGGTATTGCCAAGACAACGGCGGGATGATCGTCTTAAATCCCCCCTGCCCCCTTTGAAAAGAAAAGGGGGTAAGGGCTTTCTTTTCACTAAAGAGAAAGAGCGAAAGAGCAACCCCCTTTTTATTTGAAAGGGGGCAGGGGGGATTTGATCTACAACCATGAAACCAGCCCATGTGCTGTTGGCTTATAATCAGAATTTTGTATCTATTAACCCCTTGACAATCCCGGTTTTGGATGGTATATTTAAGCTAAACTCTTGCCTCATTGGTGAAAAGCTTCGAAGCTTCCGACTCTGTATATTCTAACCAAAGAGAACCGTTTTGAAAGAGTTTATTTCAAGGCTTACGTGGGTCGATTATTTGGCGGCGGCGGCGGTTTTGCGCGGCTCGTGGGTGGGTTACCGTTCGGGGTTTTTCCCGGAGCTTTTGAGGATTGCCGCTTATTTGGCGGTGATCGTCGTCACGTTTCGTTTTCATGAGGCGCTGACGCAGGTTTTGACGCTCCATACTTTTTTTAATTTTGCGGCGGCGCAGGCGCTTTCTTTTGCCGTTCTCATCATCGGGGCGTTTTCCCTGGCGAAGCTGGTCACCTTTCTTTTGCTTAAGCTTTTGAAGCTGGGGGAGGGGGGTTTTGTCTATCGCCTTGCGGGGCTTGCGGCGGGGGCGTGCCGCTGGGTTCTGCTCCTGAGTTTGGCGTTCCTGTTGATCGGACAGCTTCCTCTTTCCCCGCTGAAGGCGGACATCGAGGAGAGATCGCTCACGGGACCCGGGATTTCGATGATCGCCCCGGCGTTGTTCGATTTCTTATCTCAGCTTTCCCCGCAACTAGGCGTGGAGGAAGGCAAAAAGGCGGAAACATGATTCCGGACGCGGTGTTGGACCAGATCCAAAACAGGATCGATATCGTCGAGGTGATTTCGAACGCGGTGCCCTTGAGAAGGGCCGGGAGGAGCTTCAAGGCCCCCTGCCCTTTTCACCAGGAAAAAACGCCTTCTTTTTACGTGAATCCGGAAAAGCAGATTTTCCACTGTTTCGGCTGCGGCGCGGGAGGAAACGTTTTTAGCTTTCTCATGAAGCAGGAGAAGAAGGATTTTCCGCAGGTGGTGGAGGAGCTGGCCGAGCGCGCGGGCGTGGAGCTTCCAAAAAGCGGCGACGTGGAGACCCGTGAGAGGCTTGCCGCCTTTGTCCATGCGAACGCGCTGGCCATGGAGTTTTATCATCGCGTTCTTTTGAAAAATCGCGAAGGGGAAGCGGGGCGGGCTTATTTGAAGAAACGGAGAATCGAAGAAGGAACGCTCCTTGAATTCCGATTGGGATTCGCGCCGGACGCATGGGACAGTTTGGCCGCGGCCCTTAAAGGGAAGGTCTCGGAAAAGGTCCTCGAAAAATTGGGGCTCACGGTCCCCAAGAAAGACGGCGGCGCCTACGACCGGTTTCGCCGGCGGATCCTCTTTCCCATTCTGGACGCCAAGGGGACGTGCGTGGCGTTCGGCGGCCGCGTGCTGGACGAGACGCTGCCGAAGTATTTGAATTCTCCCGAGAGCGAGTTGTACGTCAAGGGCAGGCACCTGTACGGTTTGTTCCAGGCGCAAAAGGCGATTCGGGAAGAGGATGCAGTGATTCTGGTAGAGGGGTACATGGATCTTGCTGCTTGCTGGCAGGGCGGCGTGAGGAACGTGGTCGCTTCTTTGGGCACGGCGCTTACCCGGGAGCAGGCGAGGCTCGTGAAACGCCGGACGCCGAACGTTTTTATTTTATACGACGGGGACAAGGCGGGGGAGCTCGCGGCCCTGCGGGGTCTTGAGCTTTTTCTGGAAGAGGGCGTGGAGGTGAAGGTGGTGGAGCTTGCGGCCGGGCACGATCCGGATTCTTTTATCCGTGAATTCGGCGTGGAGCGTTTCCGGGAAGGCTTGAAGGGGGCGAAAACCCTTTTCGAATATAAGCTCCTGCGTCTGATGGAAAAGCACGATGCCCGTTCCCTGGAAGGGCGCGTCAAGATCGCGAATGAAATGGCGGTTCTTTTGTCCAAGGTTCCCAATGAGATTTTAAGATCCGCATGGCGGAAGGAGCTGGCGGAGCGGCTTTCCATTTCGGAAGAGGCCTTGGCGGCCGAGATTCACAAAGGCATGGAGAAACCGCGGGGGGCCGCGGCGGTCCCTTCTTTTCCGGCGAAGAAAGAAGCGGTTCCTTCCGGCGAGAAGCTGTTGATCGGTTTGATGTTGGATAACCTTCATTTTGTGACGGCGGTAAAGGCGGAACTCCATATTGAGGATTTTCAGCATCACCGGATTCGCGCCGTCGCCAGGAAGCTTTTTGAAACAAGCGGCGGGCTCTCGGCCGCGAGAGTGGTGAATTTCTTCAAGGAAGACCCGGAGTCGGTGGAAGTGGTTTCTTCCGCTTGCGCGGAGGCGGACACGGTTTCGGACAAGGAGAAGGCGTTTTCGGACTGCCTTTCATGGATGAAACGGACGCGCCTTCAAAACCGGCGCGAGGGTTTGAGGGCGCAGATCATGACCGCGCAGGAGCAGGGCGACCAGCGCCGTTTGAAAGAGCTTCTGTATGATTTTAACCAATTGAATAAGGGCATGAAGGTATAGTCGTAGGGGCAGGTTCTAAACCTGCCCAGAGGAGAAGCGATGAAGAAGACTAAGAAACTGGAGGCGCCGCTTTTGCCGGATGAAGCCGAGCCTCGTGACAAGATGGACGAGGTGGAAACGACCGACACGGCGCCAAAACCCAAAAATAAGGGCATCGAACAGCTCGTGGCCTTGGGTAAGGAGAAAGGTTTTCTGACTTATGACGACATCAACCGTTTGCTGCCGAGCCATGTGGCTTCGTCGGACGACATCGATGACGTCCTCGTGACGTTGACCCGCCAGCGCATCGACGTGGTGGACTCGGGGGACGCCGTTTCGAGAGAACCGGAGGCGGGCGCGGATGCGGAGGCAGGCGAATCCGAGGAGGAAGAGACCCAGGCGGAAGGCGAGGCCAAAAAGGAAGAGCCCGAGCCGGCGCCGCTCCCGGCGCCGCTGCGCCTCGAACAGATGGATGATCCGGTGAGGATGTACCTGCGCCAGATGGGGCAGATCTCCCTTCTCACGAGGGAACAGGAGCTGGAGCTTGCCAAACGGATCGAGGCGGACGAGATTGAGTTTCGAAAGGCCGTTTTTCAATCTCCTTTCTCCGTCCATTACGTTTTGGATTTTGCCAGGAAGCTTTTTAAGGGCGAACACAACGTGGAGGATTACATCAAAGAGCCCCCCAAGTACCAGAATAATCCGGAGAGGACGCTGGGGCGGATTAAGCGCCTCGTGGAACGTTTGAAGAAGCGCAGGAGAAGCGCGGGCGTTTTGGATATCCTGGTGGAGTTTCGCTTCGGCGCCCTGGTGGTGGAGGATATCTTTTCTCAAATTCGGAACGGCTTGCGGAACCTGGAACGGGTCGAAAAGGATTTGGATAAATGCCGCCGCCGGAGGAAGCGAAACGAGGTTTCGCGGTTTTTGAAAGAGCGGCGCGAGCTTTGCCGGAAATTCGGCGGGGACCACGAGACGCTCAAGGAGGAGTTTCTGGCGATGAGGCGCAAGGAAGGCAAGTACCAGAAAGCGAAGAAGGAGCTGGTGGAGGCGAACCTGCGTCTTGTCGTGAGCATCGCGAAGAAATACACGAACCGGGGGCTGTCTTTCCTCGATTTGATCCAGGAGGGCAACATCGGCCTCATGAAGGCGGTGGATAAGTTCGAGTACCGCCGCGGCTACAAATTCAGCACGTATGCGACGTGGTGGATCCGGCAGGCGGTCACCCGCTCGATCGCGGATCAGGCGAGGACGATCCGCATCCCGGTGCACATGACGGAGACGATCAATAAGCTGGTCCGCGTTTCGCGCACGCTGGTCCAGGAAACGGGCCGGGAGCCTTCTCCGGAAGAAATCGGTCAGAAGATGCGGATGGGGGTGGAGAAGGTGAGGGAGATCTTAAAGATCGCCCAGGAACCGATTTCCCTCCAAACGCCGATCGGCGACGATGGCGACACGCACTTCGGAGATTTCATCGAAGACAAGCGCGCCGTCTCCCCTTCGAGCGCGACGACCTACGCCATGTTGAAAGAACAGATGGACGACGTCCTTGGAACCTTGACCGACAGGGAAAGGAAAGTCTTGCAGCTGCGTTTCGGCGTCCACGACGGTTATCCCCGGACCCTGGAAGAAGTGGGGTCCATCTTCAGCGTGACCCGCGAGAGAGTCCGCCAGATCGAAGCGAAGGCCCTGCGGAAGCTCCGCCACCCGACCCGTTCCCGGAAGCTCAAGATGTTCCTAGAGCTTGCGGCGGGGGAGGAGGGGGAGTAAGTTTTCGGGTTGTGATGAACCTCTTGTATTATTTGCCGTATATGCTATCATTTCCTTAAGTAATCATTATAGATTATATAGGGAAATAGATGAATTTCATCGAGTTCCAGAGAAAATACAAAAATGCCCCCCTTATCTATAGCCGAGACGTCGTCAGGGAGAGCCGGAATCAAAAACAGGCGGTGCGTAACCAGCTTCGGCGCTGGCAGGCTAGGAAACTCCTTTTAAAGCTGAAAAAGGGAGTCTACGTCCTAAGAGGTGAAACCGCTCCCGATTTAAACTGGATCGCCAACCGGCTTTACGAGCCCTCTTACGTCAGCCTGGAATATGCCTTAAGTTTTTATGATTTAATCCCCGAGCGTGTCACGGACGTTCTATCGGTTACGACCCTTAAGACCAAGACGTTTCAGAATGAATTGGGGAATTTTGTCTACCGGCACTTGAAGCCGGAGACCTTCCGGGGTTTTAAAAAGGCGGGAGACCCCAAACTGCCTTTTTTGATCGCGGAGCCCGAAAAGGCGCTGGTCGATTTTATTTATTTTCATCTTCCGATGTTCGGTAAGGATCCCGCGGCGGTTCTAAAGGAATCGTACCGGCTCCAAAACCATGAAGAGCTGGACAAGGGGAAGCTCCGCCGCATGGGAAAACTTTTCGGCAGTCTCAAACTCATGAGGGTTCTCGATGACGTTTGCCGAATGATGGAAGGGGAATCTTAGATGATCGAGTTCATCCGGCAGCAGTTCAAAGAGCGGATGTCCTTCAATGAAAGACTGAACCTCACGCGGGAGTTTTTGCAGATTTTTTGCCTAAAGATCCTGAGCGATAAGGGGTATTTTGATCATCTGGCTTTTGTGGGAGGAACCTCGCTTCGAATTCTCTTTG
>JACQQY010000050.1 GCA_016206825.1 Candidatus Omnitrophota bacterium | reverse complement strand
TTTTAAGTAAAAGAAAGCCCTTACCCCCTTTTCTTTTCAAAGGGGGCAGGGGGGATTTAGGAGGGCGCTCTTGACATGAAACGAGTCTTGGTGGTTAATCCATTCGGCATAGGGGACGTGATTTTTTCGATGGCGCTGGTGGAGGCCGTTCGGAAGAACTTTCCATCGGCTTTTATCGGTTTTTTATGCAACGAACGGACGGAGGGTCTGGTACGTTTGAATCCGTCGATCGATCGGGTGTTTGTGTTTAACCGGGACCGCTTCCGGAATTTGCTTCGGTCGAATCTTTTTCGATTTTGGGGGGAGCTGGGGAATCTGTGGAGAGAGGTGGGGCGTGAGCGGTTTGAGGCGTTGTTTGATCTTTCGCTCGGGCGGCAGTATAGCTTTGCGGCGATGCTTCTGGGGATTGGGAAGAGAATAGGCTTCGATTTTAAGGGGCGCGGGGTCTTTTTGACTCATAAAAAAAGAATCGAAGGTTATGCGGGCAGGCATGTGACGGATATCCAGCTTGAGCTTTTGAAGATGGGCGGCGGGGGAGAGGGCGTTTCTCTTCGGATTCCTTTCGTGATCCCTCTTTCGGCAAGAAAATTTGCGGAAGAGCTGCTTCGTGAAAGAGGGTTTCGAAGGGCGCTCGCGGTGGCGCCGGGGGGCGGGAGGAGCTGGGGAGAAAAGGCCGTTTACAAGCAGTGGAACCCCGAGCGTTTTGCTGAGGCGGCGAATAAGACGGCAAAAAACGGAGACTGCGGAGTGCTTCTTTTGGGGGAGAAAGCGGAAAAAGACCTCTTGGAGCGGACGGCGGGTTTTTTGGAAAGACCCTGCGCGGTGGTTTGCGGGGAGCCGATCGAACGGGTGTGCGCGTTTTTGTTGCGTTCGGAACTTCTTCTGTGCAATGATGGCGGGTTACTGCATTTGGCGAATGTTTTGGGCGTGAAAACCGTTTCCATCTTTGGGCCGGTGGACGAGAAGGTCTATGGGCCGTATGATCGGAGCGTCTTGGCGAAGGTGGTGACGGAGCCGGTGCCCTGCCGGCCGTGTTATCGAAATTTCCGGTTTCCGCCGTGTTCCAACGAGAGGCGGTGTTTGGAGCTTTTGACGGTGGAAAGGGTGGTGGAAGCCGTGGGACTTTAGCCGATGAACGAAAAGATTCCCCTTTCGGTGGTGGTGATCACCAAAAATGAGGAGGCCCGGATTGCGGAGTGTCTGGAGAGCGTCCGGTGGGCGGCGGAGATAGTCGTCGTGGATGACGTTTCAACGGATAAAACCGTTGAGACAGCCGGGCGTTACACCGATAGAGTATTCCAGCGGGCGATGGACGTCGAGGGCAAGCACCGCAATTACGCTTACAGCCTTGCTTCGAACGAATGGGTCTTGAGCTTGGATGCGGATGAGCGGGTGACGCCTGAGCTTCGGGACGAGATCGCGGAGCTTTTTCAAAAAGGCCCCGCCTGTAATGGTTACGCCATCCCCCGAAAAAACTTTGTCGGGCGGACGTGGGCGCGTCATGGCGGGATGTATCCATCGGCCCAGCTTCGGCTTTTTCGAAAGGACAAGTTCCGGTATGATGAGCTGGCGGAGGTTCATCCTCAAGCCTACATGCCGGACCCTCGCGGCGCCTTAAAAAACGACATCCTGCATTATACGTACCGTGATTTTACGGATGCCATCGCCAAGCTCGACCGGCAAACGGATTTGGAGGCCAGGAAGTGGTTTCGGGAAGGCCGGAAGGCGGGGACGCTCGGCATCTTAAGGAAAATGATCGACCGCTTTTGGCGGGCTTATTTTTCGAAAAAAGGCTATAAGGACGGCGTCATTGGGTTGTTTCTTGCAGTGAATTCGGCCATGTATCAGTTTTTGTCGTTTGTGAAATACTGGGAGTTGAAAAGGGCGGAGCATTCAGCAAAGCATCCATGAGAGAAACGGGACGAGAAACCATTTCTGCCGTGATCATGACCAAGAATGGCGAGGACCTTGTCGAGGGGACGCTGCGGAGCGTCGCTTCGTGGGTGGATGAGATTGTGGTTCTCGACGGATTCAGCACGGATCGGACGGTCGAGATCTGCAGGCGTTACACCGACAAGGTGTTTCAAAACCGGTGGGATGGTTACCGGTTTTGCACGGAGCGGAATCTCGGCACAAGCCGCGCGACGTCGGACTGGTGTTTGCACATCGATCCGGATGAGCGGGTGACGCCGGAGTTTCGGGACGCGGTTCTCGCGATATTGAGAAAAGGGACGCCTCACAACGCTTTTCAATTTCGGAAGAAGAATTTCTTTCTGGGGCGCTGGATGCGGCATGGGGGCTGGCACCATTATAGTCTGCACCTGTTTCGCCGGGGCAAGGCGGCTTACGAAGGCGTGATTCATGAAACGTTAAAAGTGGACGGGAGTATCGGAAAAATAGAGCCGCCGGTTGAGCATTACCCGTTCACGTCCATCAAACAGCTGATCGCACGCCACAACGGTTACTCGACGAGGGAAGCCAAAGCGAAATGGGAAGCGGAGGGGAGGCTGTCGGATGAGGTGATTGCCTACAACTTAAAGCGGAAGCCGCTTAAGCGTTTTTTTAAATTTTACGTCCGCAAGAGGGGGTTTCTCGACGGAATGGTTGGCCTTGTCTTTTCCGTTCTTTTTGCCTGGGTTCATTTTATCAATTGGGCGAAGTATTGGGAGCTCGCGAACGCATGCGAATCTTGATCGTGAAACTCGGGGCGCTGGGGGACGTGCTTCGCACGACGCCGCTCCTTGCGGCGCTTAAGGGAAAATACCCGGGCTGTCATATTACGTGGCTGGTGGATAAAAATTGCCGCGAGGTTTTGACGGGGAACCCCCTGATCAGCCGTCTTCTTTCCTCTCCGGAAGAGCGGCATTTGCTGGAGGATGCGGCGTTTGATCTCGCCATTAATTTGGACAAGGAAGAAGAAGCTCTCGAGGCGATCGCGCAGGCGAGGGCCGTCAAGAAGATGGGTTTTGGCCGGAGTCCTGACGGAACGCTTTGTGCGCTGGATGCTTTGAGCGATTACGCGTACCGTTTGGGAATCGATGATGAGTTGAAATTCAAACAAAACAAAAAGACGTACCAGGAAATTTCGTTTGAGCAGGCCGGGTTGTCGTTTAAAGGCGAGGAGTATCTTTTCCCGCTTGGCGATGAGGATTCGGCTTACGCCCAGGGCGTGTTGGAGGAGCTGGGGCTCGGATCTTTGAAGGGGGCGCCCCTCGTGGGTCTGAACACCGGGAGCGGCAAACGCTTTGCGGGAAAGAAACTGCCCGTCGAAACCTGCCTTGAGCTGATCGAAAGATTTTACAAGGAGATGAAAGCGGCGGTTCTTCTTTTGGGCGGAGAAGAAGAGCGTGAACGAAATCAAGAGATCCAAAAAAAATCCCGCTGTCCCGTTTGGGATGCGGGGAGCCACCCGATCAGGCGTTTTGCGGCGATTGTGAGACGATGCGGCCTTGTGGTGTCGGGCGATACCACCGCGATGCACGTTGCGATTGCCATGGAGGTGCCGGTGGTGGCTTATTTCGCTTCGACCTGCGCGGCGGAGATCGAGCTCTACGGGCGGGGGAGGAAGATCGTTTCCGGCATCTCCTGCGCGCCTTGTTATAAAAAGGCATGCCCTGTCGATGAGCAGTGCATGAAGGAGATGAGGGCAGACGCCCTTTTTGAAGCGGCGAAAGAGGTTTTGGCGGATGCGGGAACGCGTTGTGTTTCTCGATCGGGATGGAGTGATTAACCGGTTTCCGGGAATCGGAAACTACGTGACGCGGCGGGAGGATTTTCGCTTTCTGCCGCGGGTGAGAGAAGCCGTCAGGCTTTTGAACGATGCGGGCTTTGAGCTCAAGGTCCTTTCGAATCAAGGATGCGTCTCTCACGGACTTTTGACGAAGAAGGAACTGGAAGTCATTACCCGGAAGATGCTGGCGGGGATAGAGAAAAAAGGCGGGCGGATCAAGGGCGTCCATTATTGTCCTCACCGGACGGCCGATCACTGCCGGTGCAAGAAGCCTGAAACGGGTCTTTTTAAGAAAGCGGTGGGCTGGAGAAAATTCGATTTTTCGAAAACCTATTTTGTAGGTGATTCCCGCGAAGACGTGGAGGCGGGCCGCCGGATCGGCTGCCGGACCCTGTTGGTGCTGTCGGGCCGCACGAAGAAGAAGGATCTCGCCGTTTTTCAGCCGAAACCGGATCTCGTGAAAAAGGACCTTTGGGAAGCCGCGAAGTGGATCATCCAAGAAAAATCCTGATTCTCTATGCCTCGGCAGGTCATGGCCATGAAAAAGCGGCCAGGGCGCTTGAAGAGATTTATCTGGAGTCTTATCCGGACCGGGAGGTGAAGGTGGTCGATACCCTGGCGCTGACGTCGTTTTCCGCCGGGAGAAATTATTCCGCGGTGTATTATTTTCTGATTAAGAGGGCGCCGTGGCTTTGGGGATTTTTTTATCATGTTTTGGACGTCCCGTGGGTTTACCAGGTCGTCAAGGTTTTGAGGCGCTTTTGGAACCGTTTGATCGCCAAACCTCTCGAGGCGTTTTTGATCGCGGAAAATCCCTCCGTCGTCATCTCCACGCATTTTTTATCAACCGACGTGGTCGGACGTTTGAAGAGCGAGGGGCGCATCCATTCCTCTCATCTTACCGTCGTGACGGATTATCTGCCGCATTGGATTTGGACGGAGGAGTGTGTCGATGCGTTTATCACGGCGCTTCCGGAGACGAAGGAGGGATTGGTTGAAAGGGGGATACCCGGAGAAAAAATCCGGGTGATGGGCATTCCCGTTGAGCGGAAATTTTCCGAAAAATTATCGACCAACCAAATCCGCCTGGATTTGGGAGTTCCTCAAAATCGGTTCACGGTCCTCCTCACGAGCGGGGGAGAGGCCGTAGGGGCTATCGGCCGGATTGCGGAGAGGCTTTTAGAGGCGGACCTGCCTCTTCAGGCGCTTGTCGTGTGCGGCTGGAACAAGAAGCTTTTTAATCATTTAAACGCATGGGCTGCCCAGGGAAAACCCATCAAGCTTTTTGGGTTTGTGGACAACATGCATGAGCTGATGCAGGCGTCGGATCTCGTTATCGGAAAAGGCGGGGGACTCACCGTTACCGAAAGCCTCTCTCTCCGGAGACCGATGATTATTTTTCGGCCGCTTCCCGGGCAGGAGGCAAGGAATGCCGCGTGCCTTCAAAGATACCAGGCCGGGTTTGTGGCGTCATCCGTGGAGGAGGCGGTCCGGTTTGTCCGGGAGTTTTCTCAGGCGCCATGGAAATTGGCGGCCGTTCAGGAAAACGCCGTTCGCATGGTGCCTCGCTTCGCTTCGAAGGAAATCGTGGACTGGATCGAAAATGAATTCAGAACTTAGACAGCTCCGGCAGAGGGTGGAGGTGGAGAGGGAATTTGGGGTGACGGAGTTTTCGATTACGGGGACGGTGAGGAAGGGGGCTGTGGTGTTGGCGGAGCTGGAGGAGGAATTTAAAGGCTGTACTTTGTGCGGTCTGTGCCGGACGCGGACGCAGGTGGTTTTTGGCGAGGGGAATCCCAATGCCAGACTGATGTTTGTAGGGGAGGCTCCGGGTTTCGATGAAGACCGGCAGGGCAGACCTTTTGTCGGAGCTGCGGGCCAGCTCTTGACGAAGATTATTGAGGCGATGAAACTCAAAAGAGAAGAGGTTTATATCGCCAACTGCTTAAAATGCCGTCCGCCCGGCAACCGCAGCCCTCTTCCTTCGGAGATCGCCGCGTGCAAGCCTATTTTGATGAAGCAAGTAGAAGTCATCCGGCCCAAGGTGATTTGCGCCTTGGGAAAATTCGCGGCCCAGACGCTTCTTCAAACCGAGGAGCCGATCAGCCGGCTGAGGGGACGCTTTTTTGAAATCAATGGAATGAAGATCATGCCGACTTTCCATCCCGCTTATCTTTTGAGAAACCCGCAGGATAAGAAACTCGTGTGGGAGGATATGAAGAAAGTAATGCAGGAATTAAGAACCTAATCCATGCAGCTTCTCCTAGCCGATATTGCTTTAGCTTTGCCTGCCGGAGGGACCTTTCAGTACAGGGTTCCGGATTCCTTAAGAGAAAAAATCCAAATAGGGAAACGGGTGTTTGTGTTCGTCAGGAGCCGGCGGATGGTCGGTTATGTCGTGGGCCTTTCGCCGACGCCTCTTGTGCAGGAGGTGAGGGATGTCGATTCCGTGATCGATGAGGAACCGATTCTCAACGAGCATTTCCTGAAGCTCACCCGCTGGATGTCGGAATATTACCTTTGTTCCTGGGGACAGGCGATCGAGGCGGTTTTGCCGGCGCCTTTTAAAAGAGGCAAGACCTTCATGAAAAGCCGTTCCAAGCCCCTTTGCGGCGGTTTGGAAACGATCCATCCCGCGCCTTTGACTCTGACCGAGGAACAGGCCCATGCCTTCGGCCAAATTCAGGAGAGGGTCCAGAAAAGACAGTCCCAGGTTTTTCTCCTTCATGGGGTGACCGGAAGCGGGAAGACGGAAATCTACATGCACCTTATCGGCGGGCTTTTGAAGGAATCGCGCGGGAGCATCGTGCTGGTGCCGGAGATCGCTTTGACGCCGCAGGCGGTGGAGCGGTTTTACTCCCGCTTCGGCGATGGGCTCGCGGTGATTCACAGCCGTCTGTCGCAAGGAAAGCGCGTCGAGGAGTGGCACCGGATCCGCAGGGGAGAAGCGAAGGTGGTGGTGGGGGCTCGCTCGGCTGTTTTCAGCCCGGTGAGAGATTTGGGGCTCGTGGTGATCGATGAGGAGCATGACACTTCTTATAAGCAGGAAGAAACGCCGCGTTATGAGACGCGGAACGTGGCGAAAAGGCGCGCTGAGATGGAAGGGGCGGTGCTCGTTTTGGGCAGCGCCACGCCTTCTCTAGAATCTTTTTTCGAGGCAGGGGAGAAGAAGATCGTTTGCTTGTCCTTGCGCGAGCGGATCGAAAAAAGGCCCCTGCCCGTCGTCGAAGTAGTGGATATGCGAAGGGAGCGTTACCGGGAAAAGGGCGAAAAAATTTTTTCCGATGCGCTTGAGAAGAACATGCGCGAAGCGCTCTCCCGCAAAGAGCAGGTGATGCTGTTTCTCAATCGCCGCGGTTTTTCGACGTATCTCCATTGTTCTTCCTGCGGTTACGTCATGACCTGCAAAAATTGCCGGATCAGCCTCACCTATCATTACGACAAGGGCTCTCTCTTCTGTCATGTCTGCCACTACCGATTGGCGTCTCAGCGGCTTTGCCCTGCCTGTCAAAAGAATTATCTCCACTATTTCGGCATGGGGACCCAGAAGGTGGAAAGCGAGGCCGTGAGGCTTTTTCCGGACGCCAAGGTCGCGCGCATGGATTCGGATTCGATGACGAAAAAGGATTCGCATGAGGCGCTTTTGCGTTTATTCAAAAAGGGAGAGGTGGAGGTTCTGATCGGCACCCAGATGATCACCAAAGGCCATGATTTTCCCAACGTTTCCCTGATCGGGGTGATTTCCGCCGATACGGCGCTTCACCTGCCGGATTTTCGCGCGGCTGAACGCACGTTCGATCTTTTGACGCAGGTGGCGGGCCGGGCGGGGAGAGGGGACATTCCGGGAAAGGTGGTGATTCAAACGCATGTCCCGCACCACTATGCGATTCTGGCCGCCAAGGATCATGATTACCGCGAATTTTATGAAAAGGAGATCGTTTTCAGAAAAGAGCTGGAACTTCCGCCCTTCACTCATTTAATTCAATTGGTTTTAAGCGGCAAAGCGGAGAAAGAGGTCGTGCGTCAGATCCTGGGGCTGGGAAAGTTCTTGGAATCGCGCATGGATGGAAGGCCGTTTGCCGTGATGGGCCCGGCTCCTTGTTTGGTGTCAAAGGAGAAAGGACTTTTCCGGTGGAATCTCTATCTCAAGGGGCCTTCCATTCCCGAAATGGGCGCATGGCTCAAGGAAACCCTCCGCGAATTTCAAAAAAGCCGCACGGTTTTAACGATAGATGTAGACCCTCAGTAGGGTCCGTGTTAAAATAATCATTTTCCTAGCGGGCGGAGGGAAGGTCATGGCGGTTCTACCCGTTCTCAAATTTCCTCATAAAGCGCTTCAGACAAAAGCCGCGCAGGTGCCGCAGGTTACCGACGTGGAGCGGAGATTCGTTAAGGATATGATCGATACCATGTATGCGGAAGGCGGCGTCGGTCTTGCGGCCAATCAAGTGGGGGTGTTAAAGCAGATTTTTGTGGCGAGCCCCGATCAGGCGCGCGGCAAAGAGTTTGTCTATTTCAACCCCCGAATCGTCAGGAAAGAGGGGGAGGTGAAGGAGTTCGAAGGGTGCTTGAGCGTCCCTGAGTTGTATGAGCCCGTGAAGCGCGCGAAGAAGGTTTGGATAAAGGCCATGACCTTATCGGGCGAGTGGATGGAGACGGCCGCCGACGGGCTTTTGGCCAGGATCTTTCAGCACGAGATCGATCATTTAAACGGTTTTCTTTTTATCGATCGTTTGGGCCTCTTAAAAAGCAAGTCCGTCCGCCGCCGGCTTTCCCGGCGGCATGCGGCCTCTTCCAAGAAATGAAAATCGTTTTCTTCGGCACCGGCTCCTTCGGCATTCTTTCGCTCGAGGTCCTTCTCCATTCTTCTCATTCTCTCGTGGGTGTCGTGACGACACCGGATAAACCCAAGGGAAGGCATCTTCATCTTGAGCCGTCCCCCGTTAAGGAATGGGCGGTTCGGAACCGCCTGCCGGTTTTCGATTTTTCAAAGGAGGCGCCTGAGAGATGCCTGGCTCAGTTACGGGATAAGGATGCCGATTTGTTCGTGGTGGCTTCCTTCGGGGTGATTCTACCCGAGGAGGCGCTCTTGCTTCCACGCCGGATGACGATCAATCTCCACCCTTCTCTCCTGCCCCGTTACCGGGGACCCAGCCCTATCTGCTGGGCTTTGCTTCATGGGGATTCCGAGACGGGAGTGAGCTTGATGAAGGTTATCGGGAAGGTGGACGCCGGGGACGTTCTCCTTCAGGAAACGGTTTCGATCGATCCTCAGGATGATATTTTCACTTTGGAAGACAAACTTTCGGCGGCGGGCGGCAGGCTTTTGCTCCTGGGGCTGCGGATGATCGAAGAAGGCAGAATTTCGTTGACGCCCCAGGACGAGGCAAAGGCCGGTTACTCACGAAAGTTGACCAAGGAAGACGGCCGCATTTTATGGGATCGTCCGGCGGAGGAGCTTCATCGGCGGGTCCGCGCTTTAAAGAGGTGGCCGGGGTGTTATTTTTTTTGCGGGGGGGCGCGGCTCATCGTGACCCAGGCGCAGGTTTCAGAAAGCGGGGAAGGCGCCTCAGGGGCGCCGGGCACGGTCGTTTTCGCTTCTTTCAAAGAAGGGATGGGCGTGATGACGGCTAAGGACGTTTTGGTCATTCGGCAGATCCAGCGGGAAGGCAAAAAGTCTCTTCCGGCGGGTGAATTTTTGAAAGGATTTCCCATTCGGGCGGGGAGTGTGCTTCAATAGAGGTTACGGGGGGTTTCCTGGAATGCAGTTGTCGTCGGTTGCGCCGAAGGGGCTTATTCGATCGGATTATGGGGCGCTCAAGTCCTACGAGCGTCTCGACACGACGAAAGAAATCGAAGACCTTCTTTTTATCCAGTCGCTGGAAGGGCGGGCCCATAACGGCGTCGGCGTTTTTGATAAAAGAACCTACGTGAACACCACCATCGACGACGTGGTGAGGGCCTTGGAACGGGATCCCGAAGACGTCAAACGCAGGCGCCAGACCGTCATCGACGACGTCGCGGATTTCGCTCATTCGGTCATTCATGGAGAGAAAAGGGAGAGGCTCTTAAACCGGAGCGGCGACCCTATCCTCGGGATCAAGCTTTTTCAGGAACGCCGCGTGAATCCAAGGGATATTTTGCGGGGCCTGTATCTCGGGGGTTTGAGGGATAATCCGGACGTCCGCCAGGAGGCCGAGAGGATTTACCAGGCCAAAATCGGCGGGGGGAGGTGTTATATTGTCGACGTGAAGACCCTCCTGGCCATGCAGTTGGATGGGGAAAAGCTGGCTCATGAGGCGCACGGAGATAAAATCGAAGAGTACATGAGGTCCGGTCTTATCCGGGACGTCGAAGGAACGCCGGATCCCGAGTCGGAACGTTACTTTTATATCCGTCACAGGCTCGGGCCCGGCCAGTCGGACGACGTGGCTTTTGTTTTGGCGGGGATTATTTATAATCCCGACGTGGCCTTGGGAGTTTTTCTTGCCGATGCCGTGGACACTCTGGAAAAATATGCGCCTGTTTTCAAGGATCAGGATGGGGAGCTTGCTTTTGAAATAGGAAGAGGGTTTAAGGATTTGAGAATCACCCTGGAGGAGGTGTATGAGTTGACGGCCCTTGCGGCTATCCCTGAGGCGGAGGAACATCTGGTGCCGGACAGCTCCCTCAGGTATTTTCTGTCTCTGGACCAGCAATCGGGAATTTGCGCCTTTAGAAGCCATTTGAACTTTATGGAGGGAAAGCCCGTGATCCCGCTTCCGGTGAGTTTTAAAAGAATCCCCTCCACCCAATTTTATGCTTATGTCAACCGGCGCCTTGCGAACGTGAAGAAGCTTGAGAAGCTGGCGGTGCCGAACCTGACGGTCCGCGAGCTCGGCGTTCCGGTGGGTCAACTCCTCAAGAAGAATTTCAGCGTTGTCTCCAAGGAAGCGACGCTGGCGGATGTGATCCGGAAGTTTAAAGAAACCAAGTGCGAGGTGATCATCGTTCAGGATAAGAACGATAAGGTTTTGGGGACGATCGACCCGGCGGATTTGATGTATCTTTTGGGAGAAACGGGTGGTAGACATGTGGATAGGAGCACAGATGCCTGAACTGCGGCGTGATCCGGTAGTGGGTTATTGGACCATTATTTCAACCGAGAGGTCCAGACGTCCCGTTGAGTTTCGGAAGGGCGAGATCGTCGAGGAGCGTTCTTGTCCTTTTTGCGCGGGCAAGGAAGGGGAGACGACTCATGAGGTTTATGCCGTCCGCGGGGAGGGAAGCAAGCCTGATAGTCCCGACTGGGATGTCCGGGTGATCTTAAGCAAAGCGCCCATTCTTCCTCAAGAGGAAGTCTTGGATCGCTGCGGAGAAGGGATGTACGATCTCATGAAGGGGGTGGGGGTGCATGAGATCGTCGTGGAGACCCCCAAGCATCAGCACGATTTGGATGAGCTCGGTCCCGATCAACTGGAGAAGGTGATCCGAACTTACGTTCACCGGATCAATGAGCTGGAAAAGGATCCGCGTTTTAAATACGTGCTCCTCTTTAAGAACCACGGTTTGATTTCCGGCTCGGCCCGCGACGTCATTCGCCACAGCCGCTCCCAGCTTTTGGCCATTCCGATCACTCCCAAACGCGTGAAAGAGGAATTGGCGGCTGCGAAAAGTTATTTTGAGCGGCGGGAACGCTGCGTGTTTTGCGACATTTTAAGGCAGGAGGCGGGGGAGGGATCGAGGATCGTTTCGGAAAACGCCTCCTTCTTCGCGTTTTGCCCCTTTGCTTCGCGCGCGCCTTTTGAAACGTGGATTTTGCCCAAGAAGCACTGCGCTGATTTTGGAAAATGTCCCCCTTCCGATTTCAGGGATCTGGGGGCGGTTTTGAAGGACTGTTTGGGAAAGATCAGGGTCCTTTTAAACGACCCCCCGTACAACATGATTCTCCATACGGCCCCTTATCGCCACAAGAAAAAGGAGATTTATTGGAAGACGATCGAGGAAGACACTCACTGGTATTTTCAAATATCGCCGCGCTTGACGCACGATGCCGGTTTCGAATGGGGAACGGGGATTCACATCAATCCCACGCCTCCGGAAGACGCGGCGCTCTTATTGAGGGAAACCGATGCCGCAGTTACGTAAAGATCCGATTACGGGACGCTGGGTGATCGTGAACGTGGAAGAACCCATGCGGGCCGATGCCTTCAAGGCGCGGCCTCACCAGCGGTCGAGCAAGACATGCTCTTTCTGTCCCGGCAACGAATCCATGACTCCTCCGGAGATTTTGGTTTACAAGAAACCGGCGGTAAAGGGCGCGGCCCCCTGGCAGATTCGGGTGGTGCCCAATAAATTTCCGGCGCTCCGGATCGAAGAAAGCACGGATAAGTACGCCTTTGGGATTTACGATAAGCTGGGAGGTTTTGGGGCGCATGAGGTCATCGTTGAAACGCCCGATCACGACAAGCAGATAGCGGATCTGCCGCTGGAGCAGGTGGAGCTCGTGCTCAAGGCTTACCGGGAGCGTTGTCTGGATCTCCGGAAAGACCCTCGGTTTAAATATATCCTTATCTTCAAAAACTACGGCCAAGCGGCGGGCGCCAGCCTCGAACATCCTCATTCCCAGCTCATCGCGCTCCCCATCGTTCCTTCAAGGGTTCAGGGGGAGATCAAGGGTTCCGTGAGCCATTATGAGTATGCCGAACGGTGCATCTACTGCGACATGGTCAATCAAGAACGCGCGGAGCGAAAGCTCACGGTATTTGAGGAGGGAGATTTCCTCGGTTTTTGTCCCTTCGCCTCCCGGTTCCCCTTCGAAACGTGGGTCTTGCCGAAATCCCATGAAGCTCATTTCGACGCGATTTCGGACGATGATTTGAAGGGGCTCGCGAAAGCGTTGAAGGCCGTCTTTTTGAAGATGAAACTGGCGTTGAAAGACCCCGCTTACAATTTTATGATTCACACGATTCCCATTTATGCCAAAGAGGCGGAAGCTTACCATTGGCACATCGAGATCATTCCGCACTTGACGCGCGTCGCCGGATTTGAGCTGGGAACCGGTTTTTATCTGAATCCCACTCCGCCTGAGCTCGCCGCCGAAACGCTCCGCGGCCAGCCGGCGGGGATGCTATAACCGGCGAAAACCTCGTTTGACATTTAAGGGGATATCCTATACAATACGGCCAAATTAACACCCGTTTGGGTATGGAGTTGAATAAAATGAAAAAGCTAATTCTGGCAATAGTCATGGCGGGTTCATTCGTTTGCGTCTCTGCTTATGCCCAAGAAGCCGCTCAAAAACCCGAAGAAGCGGTTCCGGCGGAAACGGCTGCCGTTCCTCAGGCAGAGGAGCCGGCGGCGCCCGGCGCTCCTGCGGCGGAAGGAACGGTCGTTGAAGAGCCTTCTGCGACGGAGAATTTGGAATTCGTCTCGGGTGAAGTCAGCGGCGTCGATGAGGCGGCCAAAACCATCACGGTTAAGCTTTACGGCGAGACGGAGGGCGAGACGGCTGAGAAGATGCTCACCGTGAACGTGGATGAAAACACCGACATCACCGATGGTGAGAAGGACAGAGAGTTGAAGTCTCTCACAGCCGGCACGGAAGTGGATGTCGAGTACGACCCCGCTTCCAAAAAAGCGACCTACGTTTTCGTCTACTAAAAGTCATCGCTTTCATCAAACACGGAGAGGGAGTCGTTTTCAGCCCTTTCCGTGTTTTATTTTTACCCGCCTTTGCTTATCGGCCCAAACCATGCGAGAGTTAAGACAGCTTTTACAAGCCGTTGAGGAAGCGAATAAGGAGCATCATCTTTTTGAACCCGGTGAGGGGCTGGTGGTGGGCGCATCCGGCGGGCCTGATTCGACAGCCCTGCTCGTCCTTCTTTCCAAGCTTCGGAAGAAATACGATTGGAAAATAGTCGCCGCTCATTTGAACCATGGTCTCCATAAAAGGGAAGCCAAAAAGTACGAGGCGTTGGTTCAAAAGACAGCCGGTGAGCTGGGATTCCCCTTTTATGCCAAAAAGGTGGATTTAAAGAAGCTTGCCAAGAAACACGGCCGTTCGATCGAGGAAATGGGCCGGATGGAGCGTTACCGTTTTTTTCAGGCGCTCGCCCGCAAAACAGACTGCCGGAAAATCGTCACCGCGCATACGCTCGACGACCAGGCGGAGACGGTTCTCATGCGGATTTTGAGAGGTTCCGGTTTGAGGGGGCTTGCGGGGATCCCTTATAAAAGGCCGGAAGGCGCCTTTTGGGTTGTGAGGCCGCTTTTGGGCTGTGAGAAAGAAACGATCGTTCGTTTCTTGAAAGAAAGCCGGATTCCTTTCTGCGAGGACAGGACGAACAAAAGCCCTCTCTTTACCCGGAACCGCATCCGCCATGAGCTTTTGCCGCAGATGTCGCGCTTTTTTAACCCGCAAGTGAAGCAATCCCTTTCGAATCTCCATGTCCTTAGCCAAGAGGCATGGGATTACCTGCATCGACAAGCCGCCGCCGCTTACCGCCGCTCATGTCTGAAAAAAGGTCCGTCAAAATTTGTCCGTCTTTCCGTGCCTCGTTTGAAAGCCCTGCATCCTGCTTTAGCTAGAGAGGTGGTGTGTCAAGTGTTTATGGAAGTCAAAGGGGATTTAAGGCGTTTGACGTTCACACATGTAGCAGCCATTTTAAAAATGCTCCAATCCAACGCGCTTCACGCCGAAGCCCACCTCCCCGGTCGTATTCAAGTCAAAAAGCAGGGACCAGGTTTAGAATTTTTAAGAATGACTCCTCTCCACCTATGAAACAGCAGTGAGAGCGTGATATAATTGTGATGTTAAAGGAGGTGCCCCTATGAGTCTGGTTAAGGAACAAGCGCGAAGGCTTATCAATCATTTACCGGAAAAGGCGACGTGGGATGATGTGATGTACGAATTTTACATCAAGAAAAAGCTGTCGGTCGCTTTGGAAGCGGCTAAGAAAGGTCATGTTATTTTGCATGAAGAAGTCAAAAGGAAATTTCTCCACCAATGAAAATTGAGCTGCCTTCTTGTTCTTACGATCGCCCATGGGTCTAGAGACTTCTCTCAAAAGCGGCATAAACCATGGGATCTTGTATAACGAGATTGGGGGCGTATTGCGATGCGCCGGTACAAAAGTTTTAGAGTTTGTAAGATTGTCTTGACGTTAGTGTAAGTTATAATGTATAATTCCTATCTATGATCAGAAATTTTTTGTTACGTCCTTTTTGTTGGCTTTTAATATTAGCCTTTGGATTGGGAGATTTCCTTTGGGCCGCGCCGGTTGATTCTCCGCTTTTTTCTTCAAAAGCTTCCTCGGCGGAGATTCGAGACCTTGTCCAAGACCCTTCCCAGCTTCAGATTCCTTTCCAATACGCCTCTCTCGAAGAAATTCATAAAGGAACCAATGGCAAGCTTCTCATTTACTTCCAAGACGCCCACACGAACTTCGGGGCGCAGAAGAATTTGGCTTCCGCTTTAGAGGTTTTGATGAAGCGCTACGGCATTTCCACCTGTTTTGTGGAAGGCGGCGACCGGGATGTGTCCCTTCATAAAATAAGGCGGATGGCCCCCAAAAAGACTTGGGATATCTTGGCCAAAAGACTTCTTCAAGACGGTATTCTCACCGGAGCCGAGCATCTCAATCTCACCTTTTCCTGCCCCTTAAAGCTTCTCGGCGTGGAATATGGCCCTTTGGCCCGCGCCAATCTCAAAGTTTATTCTCAGCTTCTCAAAAACAGGGAAGATGTTTTGAGTTATGTCCATCAAATTCAGGGTTCCTTGGAGCGGCTTAAGAGGAGGTGCTATCCGAAGGAACTTCTAAGCTATGAAAGGTCGAAGGTGGAAGGTCGAAGGTGGAAGGAAAACCAGAGTCTAAAAG
>JACQQY010000004.1 GCA_016206825.1 Candidatus Omnitrophota bacterium | reverse complement strand
TTGGCGATGAGCATGGGAAGCAGCGTAAAGGCGATGACGGCCGAGACGATCTGCGTGACCACCACCACCCACGCCAGCTCCTTGAATATCTGTCCCGCGATCCCCGTCACAAAAACGAGTGGGAGAAACACGGAAACGGTGGTGAGCGTCGAAGCCACCATCGGCGCCATCACTTCTTCGGAACCCACGGCGGCCGCCTTCTTCATCCCTCCAGAGGGATCCTCCCTGAATTTCCGGTACACGTTCTCGATCACGACGACGGCGTTGTCCAAAAGCATTCCCACCCCTAAGGCGACGCCGCCAAGCGAGATCACGTTGAGGGAAATTTTCATAAAATACATGAGGGTGAAAGTGGCGAGAACCGTCACGGGGGTGATCGTCACCACGAGCGCCGAATTTTTGAAATCCTTCAAAAAAATAAGCAGAACCAAAAAGGCCAGGAATCCGCCTTGGATGGCCGCGTCCTTCACTCCGTTCAAGGCCTCCCGGATAAACCGGGACTGGTCGTACACCACGTCCACTTTGATGCCGAAATTTTTTAACTGCTCCTGCAGTTCCTTCAGCTTTCCTCGAACGGCCTTTACGACCTGCAGGGTATTGGCCGCCGCCTGCTTTTGGACGGAAAGGGTGACGTTTTCCAACCCGTTATACCGGGAAAAACTCGTCCTTTGTTTCACCGTTCTCTGAATCGCCGCCACGTCGCGTAAAAGAACGAGGCGGTTGGACGGCTCCCCCTCGGCCTCGGCTTCTTGAGCCGGCCCGAGCTTCCGGGTCTCCTCAACCCTTTCGCGGCGCACGGGGATCTGGCCGACCTCATCGATATGTTTGAATTCTCCCAAGGTCCTCACGAGGTATTCATAAAAGCTCTCTTTGATCGTGCCGCCGGGATAGTTCAAATTGGCGTTGGTGATCGCGTCCGACACCTCCACGATCGAGACGCTTGAGGCGCGGAGCTTCGCTTGATCGACGTTGGCCAGAATCTGCTCTTCCGCGCCGCCCGAGATGCCGGCGGAGGCCACCCCTTGGATCTTTTCGATCTCATCTTTAAACCACTTCCGCGCCAGTTCCCGAAGCTGGACGGCCGATCGCTCGGAGCTGGAGATGCTGATCGTCATCACGGGCAGTTCGAACGGATTGAACTTCACCACCACCGGCTCCTGGGCGTCGCGGGGGAGGCGCTCTTTGATGAGATCGATCTTTTCGCGGACGGCCAGGGAAGCGAAATCCATGTTCTGATTCCAGCTAAACTCCGCCACGACAAGCGAAAGCCCCTCGCGGGAAACGGAAGTCACCCGCCTAAGACCCGAAATGCCGCCGACCGCCTCCTCGATGGGTCTTGTGATGAGCGTTTCGATCTCTTCCGGCGCGGCGTTCTCGTAAGGCGTCACGATGGAAAGCTGAGGGTACGTAATGGGCGGGAAAAGCTCCTGAGCGAGAAAATTAAGAGAAATGACCCCAAAAAGAAAAACCCCGACATAAAACATCAGGGTCGTCACCGGACGGCGTATGGAGGACTCGGGCAGACTCAATCAGAAAATTCCTTCCTGCGTTTCGCTGATCTCCACTCTCGATTTATCGGGAACGTCCTGCTCTACGTCCAGCATGACCAATTCCCCCTCCTCAATTCCTTCCTTGACTTCCAGGGCATCGGGAGTGGCGTAGTTGATCTCTATTGGGCGGATTTCGACCGTGCCGTAGAGGGCCGAGGGCTCTTCGATCTCCTCGAGCTTTTGGCGCTTCTCTCTCTTCTTCCTGCCTTTCTTTGCCTTTTTTTCTTTCTTCTCCTGCGCCTCTTCCGCCGATGCTTCTTCCTTCTTCTCTTCGGGATGCACCACGTACACCAAGTACTGGTCTTCCTTCTTCTTGAAAGCGGAGCTGGGGACGACGAGCGCCTCGTCTTTCTCGTAAATCAGCACGTTCACCCGTCCGAACATTCCAGGCTTGATCTTCTCGTCCACGTTCGAGATCTTGGATTTGACCTGAACCGTCCGCGAGCGCCCTTCCACGAGCGGTGAGATGGACTCCACCTGCCCTTTAAAAATCTGGTCGGGGTACGATTCGACCACGATCTCGACGTTCTGGCCTTCTTTGATCTTGGAAACGTCTTTCTCGATGATGCCGAACTCGATGTACACGTCCTTAATGTCAACGAACATCGCCATCTTATCCTGCGGCGTCACGTACGATCCCCGGTCGACCTCGACCGAACCGATGTAACCGTCGCTCGGAGCGATGAGGTTGGTCTTATCGAGCTCCGCCTTCGCCGATTGGTACTCAAGCTGGCTTTGCTTCAGCTTCGTCTCCACGATGGAACCCAGCTCAAAGAGCTTCGTGTTCTTGTCAAGCTCCACCCGCGCATACTCAAGCTTCAGGAGCGCCTCTTTCTGATCGAGATTCGCGATGATGTCTCCCTGCGTGATGCGCTCCCCTTCTTTGAAATTAAGGTACTCGATCGTGCCGGCGACGGGAAACTTCAAATCGATCTCCCGGAAACCCTTGATCGACCCAAGCGAGGTGAGCGTATCGCGGAAGCTCACTTTGGCGACTTTGTAAACCTTAATGGGGATGGGCGGCCGTTCCTCCGGTTTCTCCTCCACGGCCTTTTTGGTTTTGCGGTAAACCGGAAGCCCTCCGACGCAGGTGATGTGATCTCTGATAAAGGAACCGAGAAACACCAGCGCAAAGAGTCCGGCGATCAAAGGAAAGAAAACTTTCTTGGAGAGAAGCTTCTTGGCGCCCTCCTTGGACAAAAGTTTCTTCGCGCCCTCCGAGCTCCTGAAACCCTTGAGCCTGCTCTTCAGGTTTTCAACGGCCGGTTTTAAGCCGCTTTTTATTTTGAGTAAATATTCCTTAAGGTTCATACTGCTTCCTCATTTCCGATCAAATCCCCCCTGCCCCCTTTCAAATAAAAAGGGGGTTGGTCAAGAACGGTTTTACCCCCTTTTCTTTTCAAAGGGGGCAGGGGGGATTTCATCTATCAAAATAGTAAGGATCCCCCACCGCCACGCCCAAACTGGAAATGGCGGTGTTATAATCCGTAATCGCCTGGATAAACGAAAACCGATTCTGCGCCTGCTCGATCAAACCCTCCACGTAAGTGGCGATCGACGCCTCCTGCAGGCTCGCCAGGTACTTCGAGATCTCATCTTGCTTCTCCTGGTAACGGACCTTGGCCACCGCCGAGTCAATCTGAATGGATGATTTCCGAACGTTGTACAAGCTGTCCTTCACTTGAACCGTCGCCTCATCCTTGGATTTTTTGAAATCGCTGTGGGCTTGGAGCAAAGTGGCGTAGGCCCCGATCTCGTCCGTGCGTTCGGACAGCTTATCCAGAAGATTGAACGCCATTTTGTGTCTCCAGTCCTCCGAGCCATGCAAAGCAAGCACGGTAGGACCATACGTGTGCTTCACCTGTTCGTACTCAATCGAATTGGGACCGACGGGCATTCCCACATGCACTCCCATGAACCACTCTTTCTCAAGATCCAAATCTTGGTTTAGATGTTCCTGCCCAGGCGTCGCCCCCGCGATCGAATCCTTGTTCACTTCTCCCAACACTCCATAAGAACCCCTCAGGTCCACACGAGGGAGTTTTTTGGCTTTGTAAATTTTAATCCCCCACTCAGCGGATTCCAAGGCAAACCTTTTAATGCTCACATCCGGATTGTTCCTGAAAGCCATTTCAAGGGCCTTCACTAAGCTCAGATTCGCCTTTCGGTAATCCAGGCGCAAATCCAAAGGAAGAGGAGCTGATGGCTCCACACCCAG
>JACQQY010000049.1 GCA_016206825.1 Candidatus Omnitrophota bacterium | reverse complement strand
CGTGCGATGTCGGCTCATCACATCCTGGGGCTGGAGAAGGTCCCAAGGGTCCGTCTGTTCGCCGGTTAAAGTGGTACGTGAGCTGGGTTCAGAACGTCGTGAGACAGTTCGGTCTCTATCTGCTGTGGGCGCAGGATATTTGAAGGGAGGAGTCCCTAGTACGAGAGGACCGGGACTCACCAACCTCTGGTGTTCCAGCCGTGCTGCCAAGTGCGTAAGCTGGGTAGCTATGTTGGGAAAGGATAAGCGCTGAAAGCATATAAGCGCCAAGCCCCCCCTAAGATAAGATATCCCTGTCGCCGTAAGGCGACCTAAAGACCCCATGTAGACTACATGGTTGATAGGCCGGATGTGCAAGGGCTGTAAGGCCTTTAGCTTACCGGTACTAATTGGTCGTGAGGCTTGACCTTTTATTTTTGTCATGAATCGTCTTACCTCTATGGAATTGTTCGTTAAAGATTAAAAGACTGCTCGGTGACGATACTGGAGAGGATACACCCGTTCCCATTCCGAATACGGCCGTTAAGCTCTCCAAGGCCGATGGTACTTGCGGGGCAACTCGCTGGGAGAGTAGGTAGTCGCCGGGCATTTCTTTTTTTAGCCGCCTTTTCGGGTCATGTCTTTTACGCGTCGTTCTAATCCCCAAAGTTCTTTTCGGAAGATTTCTTTCAGAAATAAAATCAAAAAGTAGAAAAAGATCAGCAGAAAGGCGAGACAGGCCATTGGTGGGACCTGTCATTTCAGGTATAGAAAGAAGAGGAGGGGTGTGTGAGGATCACCCAGGAAAGGGGAGGTCGAGAGTTTAGTTTGACTTAAATTTGATTAATTGTGTATAATTCTGCTTGTTTTGTTCAGGCTTTGGTCAGCTTGCAGAGGCGTGAAATGACAAAAAGGCTCAGGAGTTCCTTCTTAAATTTTATCTTCAAAGGACAGGGGAAGCGATGGCTGACCTATGGGTTTCTTTTCGCCCTTTTGATGGGGCCCGGCTTTCTCTTCGCGTTTTACAGTTACCAAAAGGCCCATGAGGAATTGACGTCCTTCACCCTTTCGCGCCGCGGAGCCGTGGCGCACCTTGTGGCAACGACCCTCAAAGAACGGCTGGACAGGCTTGTCGACATCGGCACTTCTCTTGCCACAAGGGTTCAGCTTCGGCAGTTTATCGAGGAGGGGAAGTGGGAAGAGGCCGTTCGAATCTTGGGGGATGTGCCGAAGGATTTTCCCTTCGTTGAGCGGGTGTTTCTCGCGGATCTCGCAGGAACTTTGATGGGGGATGAGCCCGAGCTTCCGGGAGTGAGGGGTAAGAATTTTGCGCATCGCGACTGGTACCGGGGGGTGAGCCAAAAATGGCGGCCCTACCTTTCGGAGGTTTATCAAAGGGCGGCTAAGCCTCAATACAATGTGGCGGCGGTCGCTCACCCGATTCGCGCAGGGGATGGACGTTTGATTGGGATACTCGTCATGCAGGTGCGGCTTGAGACGCTTCTTGGGTGGATAAGCGGGGTGGACGCAGGTTCCAGAGGATTTGTTTACGTGGTGGACCAAAAGGGGCGGGTGGTGGCTCATCCCCGGATTATTCCGCAAGGGGAGATCGTCAATTTCGTGACGATGCCGGCCGTCCAAGGACTTCTTCAGGGAAAGAAAGGCGTGGAGGTTCTGCTGAATCCCCTGGAGGATGAAAAAGAGCTTGCGGCCTACGAGCCTCTTCCCCTCTATGGGTGGGGGGTGGTGGTTGCCGAGCCTTTTTCAAGCGCTTTTGTCACGCGGGATAATACGCTGAAACGGCTTTTTTGGATGTATGTTTTGCTGGGTCTTTTCAATTTTTCGCTGGCGATCCTCGTTCTTTCCATGATCCATGCCTTAAACAGGGAACGGGAAGCGCACCGGACGTTTTTGATGAGTGTGGGGCAGGGAGTGATCGCCGTGGATGTGTCCGGGAGAGCGGTGCTTTGGAATTCCTTGGCGGGTAAAATGCTGGGGTTGGGGGATCGGGAGATGGCGGGAAAAAACGTGGATAAAGTGGTTCTTTTGCAGGACGACAAAGGCAAAGTGATCCCTGTCTCCGATAGACCTCTTGCCCGCGCCTTGGCGAAAGGCGAGAGAGCGGAGACCACCGCGTATTACATGCGCCCGGACACTTCCGGTTTTTGCGCGGAGATTACGGCGGCCCCCGTGGTTTTAAACGGCAAGACTATCGGAGCCATCCAGGTGTTTCAAGACGTGACGACGCATAAGACCATGGAGGAGGAGCTGAGAAAGGCTAAAGATGCCGCCGAAGAGGCGAATAGGGCGAAGAGCCGGTTTCTCGCAAACATGTCTCACGAGCTTCGGACCCCTCTTAACGCGATTATCGGTTTTTCGGAACTTTTGAAGGGCGAGGATTTCGGCCCTTTGAATGAGAAGCAGAAGGAATACGTGACGGACGTGTGGGACAGCGGTAAACACTTGTTGTCCCTCATTAACGATATTTTGGATTTGTCGAAAGTGGAGGCGGGGAAGATCGACCTTGAGGTCGGCCGGTTTAATCTCAAGGAGCTGTTACAGCAGAGCCTCATGATGATCAAAGAAATGGCGGCAAGCCATTCCATCGAGCTTTCTTTGGAGATGGGAGAAGAAGTCAGCGATGTCGTCGCGGACGAGAGAAAGGTCAAACAGATTTTGTTCAATCTTCTTTCCAACGCGGTCAAGTTTACTCCGAACGGCGGGAAAATGGGCATTCAAGCCAAACGGTTCGAAAAGAACGGCGTGGTGATATCCGTCTGGGATACCGGCATCGGCATCGAAGAGAAAGACAGAGACAGGGTGTTTGCCGAGTTTGAGCAAATCCAGCCTCCCGTTCACAAGGAGTTTAAGGGCACGGGTCTTGGGATAGCTTTGACCAAGCGTTTTGTCGAGCTTCACGGGGGAAGAATTTGGTTTGAGAGCCAGGGGAGAGGAACGGGCACGCGGTTTAGCTTTACCCTGCCGCTCCAACGCGTTTCCGAGAAGGAAGAACCGCCGCCCGCCGTGGGCGTAAAAGACGGGTTTGCCACGGTCCTGGTTGTCGAGAACGATCGAAAAATGGCGAAGCTTCTCGCTGCGTATCTCGTGGAAAACGGCTATGCCATTGAAGTGGCCTATAATGGGGAAGAGGCCCTCCAAAAGGCGAGGGCCCTTCGGCCGGCGCTCATTACGCTGGACATTCTGATGCCGGGTAAGGATGGGTGGGATGTTTTGGCGGAGCTCAAGATGGATCCGGCGACGAGGGGGATACCGGTTGTGATCATCAGCGTCGTGGAAGAGATGAAAAAAGGTTTGACGATGGGAGCCGTCGATTACGTGGTGAAGCCGGTATCCAGAGAAGTTCTGCAAAATATCATGGAGAAACATGCCCTTTCGGATAAAGAAGCGGCCCGAGCGGTCAAGGTCCTTGCCATCGACGATGAACCGGAAGCGATCGAGATGATGGCTTATTTTTTGAAACCGATGGGCTGTGCTTTGATCAAGGCTTACGACGGTAAAACGGGGCTGGATCGGGCGGTGGACGAGCATCCGGACTTGATTCTTTTGGATCTCCTCATGCCCGGGATGAACGGATTTGACGTGTTGGAGGAGCTTCGGAGGCATCCGTCCGCCCGCGATATCCCCGTCGTGGTGGTGACGGTGAAGCAGTTGACGCCCGAAGAAAAAAGAAACCTGAACGGGTACGTGGAAGCGATCGTCCACAAAATCGGTTTTGACAAAGAAACGTTTTTACGCGAAGTCTCAAACGTCCTCAAGGCCAATAAGGTCCATTCCGTAACGGGAGGATAAACCCCGCCACAAGTAATGACGAATTGGACGGCTCTCTCATTTTGATGGACCCTCTGTTATTTTTATCTTGGCTTTACCGCATCGGTTTGCTACTTTGAACATGGGCATGGGCTTCTCCTCCTTGTTTAAGGTATAGGGTCTTTGGCGCCTCTATTTTAGAAGGAGTAACGATATGTTAACTAAACTAACTCTTCGCAACTTCAAACGTTTCGATGAAGCGGTGATTGATCTTGCGGAACCCGTAGTTTTGATCGGCCCAAATAACTCGGGCAAGACAACGGCCCTTCAAGCGCTGACACTTTGGGATGTGGGGCTGCGGACATGGCTCGAGAAACGAGGTCATGGCGGAACCAGCCCGGAAAAGCGTCCCGGTGTTTCCATCAACCGCAAGGATCTTTTCAGCCTTCCAATCCCCAGCGCCCTGCTGCTGTGGAATGATCTGCATGTTCGTGCGGCGACGGCAAAGAACGGAGAAAAAGGTACCGACAATGTGCGCATCGAGATTCAAGTAGACGGTATTACTCAGGGGAGGAAATGGTCGTGTGGGTTAGAGTTCGACTATGCGAACGAGGAATCCATTTATTGTCGTCCGCTTAGAACGGAGAATAGCAAGGATCCGAAACGAATGGATGTTCCCGAAATCGTAAGCCGTATTCGTGTTGCTTATCTGCCGCCGATGTCGGGGCTTGCTGATCGGGAATTTGCCAAACAGCCGGGTGAGATCGGCTATCTTATTGGTCAAGGCCAAACAGCCCAAGTTCTCCGTAATATGTGCTATGACTTATGTAAAAATAACGATGGCAAAACGCAGTGGGAGAACATTGTCGAAAGAGCGCAGGATCTTTTTGGAATGATGCTATCGGAACCTAAATTGATTTCGACGCGCAGCGAAATTACTATGGTTTATCGTGAACCAAACGGGACAGAACTTGACCTTTCTTGTGCCGGGCGCGGATTGCAACAAACGCTTCTTTTACTGGTATTTCTTCACAGCAATCCGGGCGCCGTGCTTTTGCTTGATGAACCGGACGCCCATTTGGAAATTCTTCGCCAGCGGCAGATATTTAATCTGCTTACCGATGTCGCTGCAACACAAGGCTCTCAAATCATCGCGGCCAGTCATTCGGAAATTGTACTTAATGAAGCGGCAAATCGAGGCAAAGTCATCGCCTTTGTTGGAAAACCGCATGTGATTAATGACAGAGGCAGCCAGGCACTCAAGGCTTTGACGGAAATCGGTTTTGATCAATATTACCAAGCCGAGCAGAAGGGATGGGTTCTGTACCTTGAAAGTATAACGGATCTCGATATTCTTAGGACATTTGCCACAACGCTCGGACACAATTCGCGCAAATATCTTGAAACCCCATTTTTGCATCCCGTGGCCACCAATTTGCCTCAGTGCGTAAGAGATCATTTTTTTGGACTTCAAGAAGCGAAGAATGACCTGCGTGGCATTGCTATCTTTGACAGAATAGACAAAGTTTTGCAGAGCCATCCCTCGCTGACAGAGGTTATGTGGGAAAGACGCGAGATCGAAAATTACTTTTGTATGGAAGAAACGCTTATGGCTTACGCTGCTTCAGATACTGATGACGATCTATTCGGTATTGGGGAACGCGAAAAACGAGTTCGGGCAATGCGCGAATCTATAGATGAAGTTCGGCAGGCATTATTAAAATTAGGCAAACCCGAGCCGTGGTCAAAAGATATCAAGGCGACCGACGAATTTTTAGACCCGTTGTTCAAGGAGTACTCACGGAAGCTCGAAGTTCCGTTGGCGTTACGTAAAAACGAATACTATAAATTGGCTCGTTTTGTCGACAAGAGTAAAATTGATTCTGAAGTTTCGGAGAAACTTGATGCCATTTTAGATGTAGCCAAAAAGGCGCCTATTGAATCACATTAGTGATCTACGGAAAAGCAATGAGAACCCTTGTCACAAGAAGCTAAGCCGTGGAATCAAATCCCCCCCCGCCCCCTTTCAAATAAAAAGGGGGTTGGTCTTTCGCTCTTTCTCTTTAGTGAAAAGAACGCCCTTACCCCCTTTTCTTTTCAAAGGGGGCGGGGGGGATTTAAGCTCTTCCACTAGGAGCAGATGCATCCATTCTTCTTATGTGT
>JACQQY010000047.1 GCA_016206825.1 Candidatus Omnitrophota bacterium | reverse complement strand
TTGGCGGCGATTGCCGTTCCGAACTTCGTGCAAGCTCGGACGCAGGCGCGGACCAACGCTTGTATCAATAATCTCAGGCTGGTCCAAGCGGCCAAAGACCAATATGCGCTGGAAAACAACCAGGCGGATACGGTGACTCCGACGGCCGCGAACCTTGATAACTATCTCAAGGGCGGCACGGCGAAGGTGTACTGCCCGCTTGATTCGACGAAGGCGTTCAGCGCCAGCTACACGGTCAATGCCGTTAACGCCAATCCCACCTGCCAGAAGGACGGAACGAATCATAAGCTCTGATCCGGTTGACAGGATGGGTTCTTGGCGGGAAGAAAGGGTCTCTAAGGTGCTTAGAGACCCTTTCGGTTTTACCCTCCTCGAAACGTCCGTCGTGATGGCGATCGTCGGATTTGTCATCGTCCTTGCCTTGCCCAATTTCGTGACCATCCGCCATCAGGCGGTCGCAAAGGCCTGCGCGCGCAATTTGTCTCTTATCCAACAGGCGAAGGAGCGTTATGCTCTTGACAGCGGCCAGCCCGGCACGGTTGTCCCTGTGGCCGGCGATCTCAACCGCTATTTCAAAGCAGGGATCCGAAAGGCGCGCTGTCCTTTCGACCCTGCCAGGTCTTTCCATACCAGTTACCGGGTTAACGCCGTTAATGTTCCTCCGGCGTGCCGGAAAAATCCCGAGAGACACCGACTCTAAGCAAATGGGTCATTGCGAGGTCGCCGCGGCGACCGAAGCAATCTCGCTCTAAAAACTGAGATTGCTTCGTCATCGCCTGCGGCGATTCCTCGCAATGACAGAAAGAGGGGTTGTGTGTTATAGTTTAACTGTGAAAGAAAAAACGCCTCAGAACAAAGTGATCGTGACCAACCGCGAGGCCGGGCGGGATTATTTTATTTTAGAGGCCCTGGAGGCGGGGATTGTGTTGTCAGGCTGTGAGGTGAAGTCGTTGAGGGGAGGGAAGGCGAGCCTTTCCGGAAGCTTCGCCCGCCTTGAAGGGGGCGCGGTCATCCTGTATAATCTTTATGTCGATCCTTATGAGAAGGGCGGCCGGGAAAACGCCGAGCCGCGCCGGGAGCGCAAGCTTCTCCTTCATGGCTCTCAAATTGAAAGGCTAAAAAGTCAAACGGCGGAGAAGGGCCGCGCGCTTATTCCGCTATCCCTTTATTTCAAGCACGGCTTGGTGAAGGTAGAGCTCGCGGTCGCGAAGGGAAAGAAGAAGTACGATAAAAGGGCGGATATCAAAAAGCGCGAAGTGCAGCGAGAGATTGACAGAGCGGTGAAGAATCGTGGGAGAAGGTGAGGAAAAGAGATTGGGGGCGATTGGAATCGATCTAGCTCTTTGAGTCGATAGCTGCATGCGGAGGTTGCTGGGAGGCCTCCTTAAACACCTGGCAAAACCATAAGTGCCAACACCATCCGTGTGCCCTTAATGGGCCCCATGGCGTTGCCGTTAGCCGCTTAATCACGGCTACCGTCCGCTCGACCCTGTCTGCGGGTTGAGGCCGGGCGTCGAAAGCAGGCTGGCTGGGTGAGCCCGCCTTGGGTTTATCCGGCGAGAATCTCACAAGGCTTGCCTTTTGAAATCGCGCTTGTTCGAGTTCAAAAGGGACTTTAAAAGACAAGCTAAGCATGTAGTGGCTGCGACCCCAAAAACTAGAGACGCGAGTTCGAATCTCGCCGCCTCCACCATTTTCGTCGTGCGTCGTGCGCAACCCGCATCCCGCAAAACGCACGACTATTTTGTATCCGGGATTGCTTAAAATTCTTTATTTAAATTGAAAAGCACATAAAACGATGGGTAATTTTGGGTGGGACAGCCGGAAGTGGGAGAGGGTTCGATTCGAGGTTCAGGGGTTTTTTCGCTTGAACCGCTTGTCCAGAACCCAGATAGGCCTTAGGGAAAAGACGGTCTCGGCCAAGTTTCTTGACGTGAGCGAAGGCGGCTGTGGGTTGGAGAGCCCTTCTTTTATTCCGGGCGGCGTGCGGTTGAATATTTTTGTGGATAGGAATTTTTTGCTTCCTTCGGCTAAGAGGAGCAGGAAAAGGCGGTTCGCCAAAATGGCGGGGGTGGTGCGGTATTGTTCACAGCTTGTGATGAAGCGCTATCGTTTGGGGATTCAATTCGAACGAGTCTCCCGCGCGGATAGGGAGCTTATCCGGGATTACGTGGAAAGGAATAAATCGGCTCCGGCGTAGTGTCCCTCCCCCTGACAAGGGGGAGTCGGAGGGGGTTTGGAGTTGGGTTTGCAGACGAACTTCAAACCCCCTCTATCTCCCCCTTGACAGGGGGAGGAGGGGATACCGATGAAACCACATGATGAGAAGTTAAAAGATGAGCTTTTGGTGAAGGGGTTATTGGGCCAGGAGCAGTGCGACAAGGCTGTTCTGGAGGTTTCGAGGAGCGGGCTTTCCTTCAAGGAGTGCGTCCTTAAGATGGGTCTTTTGGACGAGAAGGAGCTGGCTCTGACGGAATCGGAGATTTTGGGCATCCCTTTTTTGAATTTGGATGATTATCTCATCGACGATGAAGTCTTGCGGCTCGTGCCTGAGAAGATGGCGCGGGGATGCCTGGTGATGCCGGTCTTTAAAGTCGGGAAGAGCCTGACGATCGCGACGGCCGATCCTTTCAATCTTCTCGTGCTCGATGAGGTCCGGTCCGCCGCCGCCGGTTTTGAAGTGGAAGTGGTGATGAGCACGCGGGACATCTTGAAGCGCGTGATCGACCAGTATTATGGGGTGTCGAGCGACCTTTTGGAGATCGCCAAGACTTTCGATGAAGAGGCCCACACGATCCGTTATGAGGCCGGGGAGGGGGCGCCTTCTTTGGAGGTGATGAGCCGGGTCGCCCAGGGGGCGTCCACCGCCAAGCTCGTGAATCTCATTTTGATGAGGGCGGTGGATGAAGGGGCGAGCGACGTGCATATCGAGCCGGAGAGGGATTTCGTGCGGGTGAGAAACCGCGTGAACGGGGTGCTTCATGAGTCGTCCATGCTTCCCAGGAATCTGCATGCGGCGATCGTTTCGAGGATCAAGATCATGTCGAAACTCGACATCGCCGAAAGCCGGAAGCCTCAGGATGGGAAGATCGGCCTCAAGGTGGAGAACCGGGAGCTGGACATCCGCGTTTCCACTTTTCCGACGGTGTACGGGGAAAACGTCGTCCTGCGGCTCCTCGAACCGGCGAAGGTTCTTTTGGGACTCTCGGAGCTTGGTTTCGAACCGGCGCTTTTGAAAGAGGTGGAAAAAATCATCCACAAGGCGTACGGCATGATTCTGGTGACGGGGCCAACCGGCTCCGGAAAGACCACGTCGCTCTATGCGGCGATCAGCACGATCAATACGCCGGACAAGAACATCATGACTATCGAGGATCCCATTGAGTATCAAATCGAAATGGTGCGGCAGACGCAGGTGAACGCGAAAGCGGGGCTTACCTTCGCGACGGGTTTGCGGAACCTTCTCCGTCAGGACCCTGATATCATCATGGTGGGTGAGATTCGCGATCAGGAAACGGCCGACATGGCGATTCAGGCGGCGCTGACGGGGCATCTCGTCTTTTCCACGATGCACACGAACGACGCGGGCGGCGCGGTGGCGAGGCTTTTGGAGATGCAGATAGAACCCTTCTTGATCGCAAGTGCCCTCATTGGGGTGTTTGGGCAGAGGCTCGTGCGGACGATATGCCCCAGGTGCAAGGGAAGCTATAAGGTCGATCCCGAGATATTAAAACAGTTGGGTCTTAAGGCGGCGGAAACTACCTTTCACAGGGGAAAGGGTTGTCCCCAGTGCCGGAATACGGGTTACGATAAGCGCATCGGAATTTTTGAGCTCCTTTTGGTGGACGATTCCATCCGGCGGCTTATTTTATCCAGGGCCTCTACGGGCGAAATCAAAGCGCAGGCCCTGAAAAATGGCATGGCTTCGATGAGGGCCGACGGGATCGAGAAGGCGAAGAAGGGCTTGACGACGCTGGAGGAGGTTTTCAAAGTGACGGTAGAGGAGGAATGAAGAACGGTTACCTTAAACGTTCGGTAAGCCGGGAGTTTTCTTTGTTTGGTGGTCGCTCAGAGCGCGTAGGCGCCTGCCACGGCATTCCTCTCTCGGTCGCTGGGACGGCAAGGAATCAGTGCCGAGCGCAGTGTTTGGACGCTCCCTGCGAGAGGAACGCCGTGGCCGCGCCCCCTCAGAGGAAGCGCATAAGCTTTGTGACCGAAAGGTTGGCATGGACGAAGAACGAGGGGTTTGGGCTTATTATTTTTCTGGTTTTGATGGTGATTTTCATGATTCTCGTGACGGCGAGCTCGCTTTATTTTATGGAGGCGGTGCGGCAGGTGCAGTTACGGATCGATCAGACGAAGGCGCATTATTTGGCCCAGGCCGGGGTGAAGCGGGCGATTTATGATTGGATCGTTTCGGGCAGTAACGAAAACAACAGGCGCTACGCGGAGCTCAATACGACGGTGACGGGGAATCAATTATTCAAAACGGGCGCCCAGGCGAATTTCGCTTTTTTCAGGATGGACACGGGGCCTGCGAATTGGACAACGGCCAAGGTGGGAGGGGTCGACCGGAGACGGTTCCGGAACTGGACGATCAATAACATCCACGTCAACGTTCCCGGCTCGACGGCCGATGACATCACGGCCGCGCAGGTGAGGGTCAGTTGGTCTCCCGTGGGAACGACGGCTTTGCGGCAGGTGGTGTTGAACAACAACGCCGTGACGGCCACGGGTTCTTACGCGAGCGGCGCGACGGTCGCGCTCTCCGGCTCGACGGCCGATCTCACCTTGTCGCCCGGCGGCAGTTGGAGCGGTATCACGACTTATCTTGAATGGGTGGATGCCAATGTACCCGATCCGGTCCAAGTAAACGTGCAATGGACGTTTACGGATGACAGCGGTACGAAGGATTCGAAATCCCATGATGTTCTTTATTGGAACGGCGCGCAGGCCGGGTCGGCGCCGGGACAACACACCTTCGCGATTACGTCCACGGGTCAGGTGGATCAAACGGCTGGGGCCAGAGGGATTCAAGTTTTGAAAACGGTGAAGGCGGTGGTTTCGACCGCTCCGGGCGGAGACAATGTTGAAATCATCGATTGGGAGGAGATTGATCAAAATATCCCATGAGAAATCAAAAAGGTTTGACGCTTGTGACGCTCATCGCTTTGATTGTGGTGATACCCGTTCTTTTGCTGGGGCTTATTCATTTCACCTATACGCAGAGCATCGAGGGGGTGAAGTTAAGGGATTTTTTGACAGCCCAGCATCTTGCCAAACAAAAGATGGCGGAGATGAATAACACCGCTTATGCGAGCCTTCCGGTGGGGACGGCCGCTTTGCCGGGGGAAGCGAGTTTTCCGGCTTTTCAATTTCAGAGAGTGATCAGTAACGTGGCGACAAGCGGGGCGGTGAGCGTGAGGCAGGTGGAGATCATGGTCGACACCACGACGGGGAGTTTTAGTCCGCCTTTGGTACAGCTCATCACGTACCGGCAGAGTGATACGACGTTTGGGAATGGGACATGAAGTTGAGCAGAGGTTACACGTTGGTGGAGGTTGTGATCGTGGCGCTTGTGGGAACGGTGGTGGCGCTGACGATGGTGGAAGTTTTTGTGCCGCAATTGGATTTTCTTTTTTTCTCTCCTCAACGGACTCGAATTTATCAGGCAGGAGACGATCTCTTGGGAATGATCGTCGAGGGCGATGACAAAGCAAGGGGGCTTCGTTTCGCGGGTCCTTTGAGCGCGGGAGCGAGCGCCGTCACGGCCGCAAGCGCCGATGCTCTCACCTATACGTATTTGACGGATACGGATGCAAGCTCTCATACCATCGTATTGACTTACGATTCCGTTGCGCGCCAGGCGGCGCGGCAGATCGATGGAGGGGGGGCGGAGGTGATCCCTTATTATGCGGCGGCGGCCGCTTCCCGGATCGTGGTGGACCGTTTGGAGAACAATAGCCTGGGGTCGCCGGCGTTTTTCCGGTATTATGACTCCAGCGGAACGGAGTTTAGCGGCACGCCCGTCACCAATATTTACCGGGTGGACATTCCTATTCAAGTAAGCGCCGGGGGCGGGGGAGTGACGGGTTTGGAGGGCCAGGCGGCGATGAAGACGGGGGTGGAGATCAAGAGGTATACGACGTAAATGGCGCATTTTAGGTATGAGGCGAGGGACCGGGAGGGGAAGGCGGTGAAGGGAGTCATGGAGGCGCCGTCGCAGGATGCGGTGGCGGGCGCCCTGGCTTCCAAAGGGCATTTTCCGGTCAAGATTTCCCAATATTATCCCGTTTCCCGTTTGTCCTTGGGGCAGTTTCTGGGGTTCCGGATCAAGCCTGAGGAAATCAACCAATTCACGCGCCAACTCTGGGCCATGCAGAAGGCCGGTATCCCGATTATCACGAGCCTTCGCGCCTTGCAGGAAGAGACGTCCAACAAGGCGTTCAAAGAAGTGCTGGCGAAGGTCATGAGGGATTTGGAGGAGGGCGAGTCCTTTTCCTCCGCCTTGTCCCGCCACCCGCGCGTTTTCTCGAACGTTTACGTGAACGGCGTCCGGGCGGGGGAGATTTCGGGAAAATTAGAGCAGGTCCTTTTCCGCCTTTTGGCGATGGGGGAGTTCGAAGCCGAAACGCGCAGGAAGATTCAATCGGCGACGCGGTACCCGCTCGTGGTCCTCGTGAGCCTTGCCCTCGCGTTCACGTTTATCGTCGCTTTCGTGATTCCGCAGTTTTCGATCATCTATTCCGCCTTTCGCGCCGAACTGCCGCTTCCCACGCGGGTTTTGATGGAACTCAGCCGCTTGATCCGGGTTTATTGGCTGGAAGGCGTGATGGTTCTGGCGCTTCTGGTTTTTTTGTTTCGCCTGTACGTCGCGACGAAGGGAGGGCGCTATCGGCGCGATTATTTCGTCCTCAAGGTTCCCGTGGTGGGGAGGCTCGTTTTTTATCTTTTGATGGGCCGGTTTTCCCGGTTTCTGTCGGAGCTTTTGGCGAGCGGCGTCTCGCTCCTTCAGGCCTTGCAGTTGGTTTCGGAGAGCGTGGGAAACGCGGTGATCGAAAAGGCCGTCCGCGACGTCCAGGAAAACGTGAGCGGCGGAAAGAGCATGGCGGAACCCATGAAACAGAGCGGATTTTTTTCGACGATGGTGGTGCAGATGGTGGCGATCGGGGAGCAAACGGGAAAGGTGGACGAGCTTTTGGGCCATATCTCGGATTACTACGATGAGCAGGCGAATTATCTCCTGAAGGACCTCTCCACTTTCATCGAGCCGGTGCTCATCGTTCTGATGGGCGGGATGGTTCTGGCCCTGGCACTGGGCGTTTTCCTGCCGATTTGGGATTTGGTGAAAGTAGTAAAATAAGTAGGTTATTGCTTAATTTTTGATAGAATTTACTACTCTTGACAAGCGACGTTTCTTCATGTATTTTTAGAGTAGTACTGTTGTTATTCAGACGGACTTAATTGGCCATTTGGATAAGCGTGTGAAAGGGGACAAGAAAGATGAAGAACCACGGACGAGGAGACGCCGGATTTACGCTCATCGAGCTCATGATGGTGATCGTGATCATCGCCATCCTCGCGGTCATTTCCATGCCCCGGTTTGTGGATCTCTCGCAGAGCGCCAGAGAAGCGGCGACGAG
>JACQQY010000046.1 GCA_016206825.1 Candidatus Omnitrophota bacterium | reverse complement strand
GAGCAGGAGTGAGGTAAGGGCAAAGTAGTGAGTAGTGCTGTGTAACATTAATGAATGACGGCAGATCAAATCCCCCCTGCCCCCTTTGAAAAGAAAAGGGGGTAAGGGCGTTCTTTTCACTAAAGAGAAAGAGCGAAAGACCAACCCCCTTTTTATTTCAAAGGGGGCAGGGGGGATTTAAACCGTTCTCAATCGTCATTAATTAATGTTACAGAGTAGTGGTGGGTGAAAAAAGATGGAAGAGGACCAAAAAGTTTGTGTGTTGGTGAGCGGGGGGGCGGACAGCACGGTGCTTCTTTTGGAAGCGATGGACCGGTACCGTGAGGTGTTTCCCCTTTATATTCAGAACGGACTCCGGTGGGAGCCTGCGGAGCTCTTTTGGCTTAGGAAGTTTCTGAGAAATTTGAAGTCGCCCAAGCTTCGGTCTCTTAAGGTCTTGGACTTGACCCTGCGGGATCTTTACGAAGGCCATTGGAGCATCACGGGCGTGCGGGTCCCCGGCGCCAAATCGCAGGATGACGCGGTTTATCTGCCCGGCCGGAACATCATTTTCCTATCCAAGGCCGCGGTCTACGCGGCTCTCGAGGACATTCCCGCGATTGAAATCGGAATTTTAAAGAACAATCCCTTCCGTGACGGCACGAAGCGTTTTCTCAAGAAGCTGTCGGACGTGCTTTCGCTGGGGCTGGGGAAACCGATTCTTATCCGGGCGCCGTTTCAAGGCCTGCGGAAAGAGGACGTCCTTTTAAGGGGCAGGAGGATTCCCATGGAATTGTCTTTCTCCTGTGTGAACCCCAAAGGTTATGAGCACTGCGGCGATTGCAACAAGTGCGTGGAGAGAAAAAAGGCCTTCTTCGCCGCAGGGCTGTTTGACAAGACGAAATACAAGAAAGCGGGAATTTGATGGTACAATGGCCGTTACTTAGAGGTATGCAAAATGGCGGGCAAAAAAGCGGCTCTCAATAAAAGAAGCTCCATGATCACCGGCGGCGACCGGCGGGCGCCGAACCGGGCGATGTTGAGGGCGGTGGGGTTTAAGGATGAGGATTTCACCAAGCCCATCATCGGCATCGCCAATACCTGGAGTAATTTGACGCCCTGCAACATGCACATCGACCAACTGGCGAAGAAGGCCGATGAAGGGGTGCGCTCGGCACGTGGAATGCCTCTTACTTTCGGCACCATCACCGTGGCCGACGGGATCTCCATGGGCACGGAAGGCATGAAGTATTCCCTCGTCAGCCGCGAGGTCATCGCCGATTCGATCGAAGTTGTTTGCAACGGCCAGCGCTTCGACGGCCTGGTGGCCTTCGGTGGGTGCGACAAGAACATGCCGGGGTCCCTGATGGCCATGGCCAGGCTCAATATCCCCAGCGTTTTTGTCTATGGAGGAACCATCCGGCCGGGGCATTACGGGGGGAGAGACATCGACATTGTGAGCATTTTTGAAGCCGTCGGGGCTTATGACGCGAAGAAGATGAGCCGCAGGGAGTTCAAAGGGATCGAATGTCACGCCTGCCCGGGCGCCGGTTCCTGCGGGGGAATGTACACGGCGAACACCATGTCTTCGGCCATCGAGGCGCTGGGGATGAGCCTGCCTTTCAGCGCATCCCTGCCGGCGGAGAGCGGAGAAAAGAAGGAAGACGCCTTCCGGGCGGGTCAGGCGGTCGTGCGTCTTATCGAGCAGGAAATTTACCCGCGCCATATTTTGACGAGGAAGGCTTTTGAAAACGCGATTTCCGTGGTGATGGCCCTCGGGGGTTCGACGAACGCCGTTTTGCATTTATTGGCCATCGCCCGCGAAGCCGGCGTGAAATTGACGCTGGAGGATTTTAACCGCATCGCCAAGCGCGTGCCGCACCTGGCCAATTTGAAACCGAGCGGGAAGTACGTGATGACGGATTTACCCGGGGTAGGCGGCGTGCCGGGCGTGATGCGCATGCTCCTGGACGCGAAGCTCATCCATGCGGATCCTTTGACGGTCACGGGAAAAACGGTCGGGGAGAATTTGCGCGGCGTGAAACCCTGTTCCAATCCCGACATTGTCAGGCCCTTGTCGAACCCGCTTTATCCGACGGGGCCGATGGTGGTTTTGAGGGGAAATCTCGCGCCGGAGGGAGCGGTGGCGAAACTCGGCGGACTGAAGGTTTTTTATCACCGCGGGCCGGCGAGAGTTTTTGATTCCGAGGAAGAGGCCTTCCAGGCCATCGTGGGGAAAAGGCTCCGGCCGAACGACGTGGCGGTGATCCGTTATGAAGGTCCGAAGGGCGGGCCCGGCATGAGGGAGATGCTGTCGGTGACCGCCGCGCTGGTTGGGGAAGGACTGGGGGATTCGGTGGCGCTCATCACCGACGGCCGTTTTTCAGGCGGTTCTCATGGATTTGTCGTGGGACACGTGGCGCCGGAGGCGGCGGTGAAAGGGCCGATAGCCGCTTTGAAAAACGGCGACAGGATCGTGATCGACGTCCGGAAGAAACTTTTGAACGTCGAGCTGTCTTCCCGGGAGATGGCGCGGAGGCTTGAGAAATTAAAACCTTACGCGCCGAAGATCCGAACGGGCGTTTTGGCCAAGTACGCGCGGCTCGTGTCTTCCGCGGCGGAGGGGGCGGTGACGCAGTGGTAGTCCTCGATCTTGAGACGCAGAGGGGTTTCAATGAGGTGGACCGGAAGAAACTTCATCTTCTCAAGGTCTCCGTCGTCTGCGTTTACGATTCCAAGACGGACGCTTACCTTGCTTTCGAAGAGAAGGAGATCGGCAGGCTCGAGGAGCTTTTGAAGCAGGCGGAT
>JACQQY010000002.1 GCA_016206825.1 Candidatus Omnitrophota bacterium | reverse complement strand
GACGTAAGCTATACGCTCCGCCGAACCGGCGCGCCCATCCTCGACCGGGCGGTGGGTTTTCTTGAGTGCGAGGTCCGGCAGATCGTGGAGGCGGGGGATCATTCCGTTGTGATCGGCGAAGTGGTGGAGGCGGAGGCGGTGAAGGAGGAGCCGCCCCTTGTGATGAGCGACACGCCGTGGCACTATGGTGGCTAGGGTAACGGGCAGGGGCGATTTCCCCGCCCGCTCGCCGCGCGGTCCAAAAGGTCCAAAAGAAATCCTTGAAAATAGTGTCATTTTGTGATACTATCTCTTTGTGCAGAGCGGACATCGTAAGACCTTGCAGGCTGTTTTTGAAGACCCGGTACGTTCCAATATCGCATGGGCGGATATAGAGTCCATGCTGGGGGCCTATGGCGCTGAATTAAGCGAAGGCCGTGGTTCGCGGGTTCGAATCGCTCTGCGCGGGGCGCGCGCCGTCTTTCATCGGCCGCATCCTCGAAAGGAAACAGACAGAGGCGCGGTCAAATCCATGCGGCGATTCCTAACGGCCGCGGGGGTGATTCCATGATGAAATACAAAAGCTATATTGCCGTTGTAGAATTCGATGACGAAGCGAACATCTTTCACGGCGAGGTGATTAACACACGCGACGTCATCACTTTCCAGGGAAGGTCCGTCAAAGAGCTCCATGAGGCTTTCGGGGATTCTATTGAGGACTACCTGGCATTCTGCGCTAAAAGGGGAGAAGAGCCGGAAAAGCCTTTCTCCGGCCGATTCGTTCTGCGTCTAAACCCCGAGGAACACCGGCGAATCGTCATGGCCGCCAAGCGCGAAAGCAAAAGCTTGAACGCTTGGGCAAGAGAACACCTCATCGCCGATGCCGCTTAGTGGGAGTAAGCGGCGGAGGAGGTGCGGGTTTCCCAGAAGGTGACGCGGGAGACGGGGAGTTTTTGGGACCGGGCGTAGTCGAAGATGAGCTTGGCGAGCGCCTCGGCCGTCGGGTTTTCGTCCATGAGAAAACAGGGTTCTCCCAGTTTTTCAAGAATCGGCGCCAGCGGATCGTCCTTCCTGAGAATCATTTTGTGATCCAGCTTTTTATCGAGCCACGTTTGGATCGCTTCTTTCACGTCCCCAAAATCGAAGACCATGCTTCGCTTGTCCAGGGAAGGGGATGTCAATTCAATGTCGATTTTCCCGTTATGGCCGTGAGGATGGGCGCATTTGCCGTCGTAATCCAGGAGCCTGTGGCCGTAACAGAAGTGAATTTCTTTCGAAACGTTGTACATGGCTACACCAGCGACCTTCCTCCGTCGACGACAAGGACGGTTCCGTTGACGTAATCGTTCTCCGCCAGAAACGTGACGGCGTGGGCGACGTCCAGGGGGGAGCCCAGGCGGCCCAGGACCGTTTTTCGGATGATTTTTTCTTTTTCTTCTTCCGGAAAGTCCGGCGGCAGAAGGACGGGGCCGGGGGCCACGGCGTTGGCCTGCACCTTGGGGGCGAGGTCCCGCGCCAGAGCCTTTGTCAGTGTAATGAGCCCTCCCTTCGAAACGCAATAAGGCAGATAATCTTTGTAGGGGCGGAAGCCGCTCCAGTCGGCGATGTTGATGATTTTGCCGCCCTCGTTTTCCCGCATCGCTTGTCCGAGCTTTTGGCAGAGGAGAAAGGGCGCTTTGAGGTTGATCTGCAAAAGGGCGTCCCAATCGGAATCCAGGACTTCTTCGATGGGCGTTTTATGGAAGGCGGAGGCGTTGTTGACCAGGACGTCCACCGATTTGAACCGGGAAATCATTTCCGCCGCGAGCGAAAGGGCTTCCTCCGTTTTTGAAAGATCCGCCCGGAAGAGACGGCATTCCACTCCGAGCGAGGCGATTTCCTTGACGGTTTCCCCGGCTTCCCTTTGGGAGGCGTGGTAGTGGAGCGCGATGTTCGTTCCTTTTCGGGCAAGGGCCATGGCGATTTCCCGGCCTACTCGTTTGGCTCCCCCCGTGACGAGGGCTGTTTTTCCCCGGAGATTCATGCTATCATCTTAGCGAAACCGAAAGGATGGGTCAATGGAACTCTATTTTCTCCGGCATGGGCAGGCGGTTGAAAAAGATGCGGGGGGATTCCGAAACGATGCCGAGCGGCCTTTGGCGCTTCAGGGGTTGAAGCAAATGGAAAGAACGGGCGAGGGGATGAGGCGGCTGGGGTTTTCGTTTGACAAGGTTTTTTCGAGTCCCTACCTGCGGGCGCGCCAGACGGCCCAGGCGGTTGTGAAAGGATTGAAAGAGAACGTGAAAATCGAACCCTCCGAATGCCTCGTTCCTGATGCCGATTTTAAGGATTTTTGCGGTTTTTTGAAGAAGACCCGTGTTGGGAAGCGCGTTCTTTTGGTGGGTCACGAGCCGAGTCTTGGAACCTTTGTGTCCCGTCTCATCAGCGGCGGGGACCATGCCAAGATCGACATTCGAAAAGGGAGTCTTTGCCGGGTGGACGTTTTTGAAGAAGAAAACGCCTGCCGGGGAGAGCTCAAGTGGCTTCTCATTCCTGAGATCTTCCGATGAACCTTTGAGAGCGGGCGGGGGCAATGGGCAAACGGTCGATTCTGGTCGTGGATGACGAAAAAGACATTCAGAAACTTCTCCAGTATAACTTGGAAAGGGAGGGGTATGAGGTGCGGACGGCCGGGAGCGGGGAGCAGGGTTTAGAGTCGGCGCGGCAGAAAAGACCGGATTTGGTGATCTTGGACTTGATGCTGCCGGGGATGGATGGACTGGAGGTATGCCGGCTTCTGCGCTCCGAGACGCTTACCCGAAGCATTCCGATTCTCATGTTGACCGCCAAAAACTCGGAGGTGGATCAGGTGGTGGGTTTGGAGCTCGGCGCCTGCGATTACATCACGAAGCCTTTCAGCGTCAAGGTACTCCTGGCCAGGGT
>JACQQY010000045.1 GCA_016206825.1 Candidatus Omnitrophota bacterium | reverse complement strand
GGCAGATTTATGATCAGTATGGACATGAGGGCTTGAGTTCCGCGGGGGTTTGGCGGGAAGGGGGCGGATTCGGCGCGGCGGGCTTGGGGGATATTTTTGAGGATATCTTCGAGGATTTCTTCGGAGGCATGGGAGGGCGGCGGCGCCCCCGCCCCCGACGGGGAAGGGACATCGTCTTCGAGCTTCAAGTCTCCTTTACCGAGGCCGCCTTTGGGGTAGAGAAAAATCTGGAGATGGAGCGGGAGGAGACCTGCTCGACGTGCCGGGGGGAAGGAGCCAAGCCGGGCACTTCCCGTTCGGCTTGCCCCGAGTGTCACGGTTCGGGCCAGGTTTTGGCGTCGAGCGGTTTTTTCAGCATTTCGCGGACCTGCCACCGGTGCCGGGGGCAGGGGAGTTTTATCGCCCATCCCTGTTCCGCCTGCCATGGGACCGGGCGCGTCCTTGTGAAAAGAAAAATCCACGTGAAGGTCCCTCCGGGAGTGGATACGGGTTCGAGGCTTCGGATTTCGGGAGAGGGGGAAGCGGGGGATCGCGGCGGCGAGCGGGGCGATCTTTATGTGGACATAGAGGCGGCGCCTCACGAATTTTTTAAACGGGACGGGGACCATCTGATTTGCGAGGTTCCCATTAGTTTCGTGCAGGCGGCGCTCGGCTGTGAGTTGGAGGTTCCCACCCTGGCCGGGCCTGAAGCGGTTAAAATCCCTCCCGGCGCTCAAACGGGAAAAGTTTTCAGGTTGAAAGGCAAGGGATTCCCATCCTTGCGCGGCCACGGAATTGGGGATGAGGAAATTCGAATCACCGTCGAGACGCCGGCCCATTTGTCGGAGCGGCAGAAGGAACTGCTCCGGGAGTTCGCGGCCATTTCGGGGGAGAAGGTGAATCCGGTTTCGAGCTCGTTCATGGAGAAAGTGAAGGACCTTTTTAAAAAATAATTTGACGCGTTTTTTGTCACCCCCGCAATGTTTAGGCGGGGGTCTTTCACTGAGGGAGGTCTCTCTACGAAAGATTCCCGCTAAAATATTGCGGGAATGACAAAAGGGGGTTAGGAGGTGCAGGAGATGCCGACTTACGAATATCGATGTTTGAAATGCAAAAGGACGTTTGAGCGCCTGCAGAAGATGAGCGAGGCGCCCGTCAAGGAATGCGTCTTTTGCAAGGGGAAAAAAGTGGAGAGGCTCATCGGCGCCGGCGCTGGCCTTATCTTCAAAGGTTCAGGTTTTTACGTTACGGATTACAAAAAGTCCCGCCCGGGCTCCGGAGAGAAGAAGCCGGAGGCAAAAAAAGAGGCCGCTCCTTCTTCATCCTCATCCAAAAATGCATAAGCCCGCCTTTTTATTTTTGAACGGATGGGGAGCGAGAAGAAGGGCGCTCCTTCTTTTGGTTTGGTTTTCCCTTGCAGGGTATTCCTTTCTTATTTTCTTTCTTTCCTCGTCGTCTCATCCCGTCCCCTTTTTCGAGGTGATTCAGGAATACCATTCGGATTGGATTTTACATGGCGTGGAGTACGCTTTGTTCGGATTTTTGTGCGCCCGCGCCCTGAACGTTTTCTTTCGGTATCGCTGGATTCCGGCGCTTGTCTTCTTCGTGTTCTGCGCCGGAGTTCTTTATGGGGCGTTCGATGAATGGCATCAAAGTTTCGTGCCGGGGAGAGACCCCAGCTTGTATGACGGGCTGGCGGACGCGGCGGGGGTGTTGGCGGGGGCGTGGTTCTGGTTGAGAAGGAACAGAAAGCGGGTGGAAGCCAGATGCCGGAGATAAGACCCTTTCGGGGATGGCGTTATAATCCGGAGAAGACGGGGGATTTGGCGAGGGTCTACGCCCCTCCTTATGACGTGATTTCGAAAAAGGAGCGGGAGGCCTTTTACCGGCGGCATGCCCATAACGTCATTCGTCTCATTTTGGGAAAGGAAAGAAAAGGCGATGACGCGCTTCATAACCGGTACACGCGCGCCGCGAAGTTTTTGAGGGATTGGAAGGCGTCCCGTGTTTTGGTTCGAGAGGCGTCTCCGGCCGTTTATGTGTACGCGCAGGATTATCGTGAAAAGGGCAGGGTCTTGCCGCGGATGGGTTTTATGGCGGCGATGCGGCTGGATGAGCGCCTGGTCATGCGCCATGAGAATACGCTGGCCAAGCCCAAGGAAGACCGCATGGCTCTTTTGAAAGAGGTCAAGACGAACTTAAGTCCGATCTTTGGGCTTTTTGAAGATCCAAGCGGCGGCGTGCAGAAGCGGCTAAGGGAGTCGATGAGGCGGAGGCCCTCCGTGGACGTGACGATCGACGGCGTGCGGCATCGTCTTTACGTGGAGCAGGAGAAAGGCCGGATTGAGAAATTAGCGCAGGCTATGCGGCGCAAACCCCTCTTTATCGCGGACGGGCACCATCGATTCGAAGTGGCCTGTCAATTCCGGAAGTGGATGCGTTCTCGGAACCCGGGGGCGGTTTCGCCCGGCTGGGACACGGTGATGACTTATTTTTCCGATTGCCTCCACAATCCCTTTACGATTTACCCGACGCATCGCCTTGTTCGTTTGCCGAAAGAGATGAAAAATCCCCTGGCGGTTTTAGAGCCTCTTGGAGAGTTGGTGAAGGTTCCAAGCTTGGCGGTCCTGCTGGTTAAGCTTGAGAAGCCTCTTTCGGGGGATGCCCGGCCGTATGTTTTTGGGGTTTATAGGCGGAAGGAGGGGTTTTTTCTCTTCTATTTGAATGACAGAGTGACGGCTTCTCTTCGAAAGGATCCTGTTGGGCGTTTGGAGCCGGCGGCGCTGCATGAGAAGGTTTTGAAGCCTTGTTTTGGCATCGGAGCGATCGAGAAGTCGGAGTCGATCGATTTTACCCGCGATCCCAAAGAAGCTTGTGATCGGGTGCGGAAGGGGGAGTTTGACGCCGCGTTTTTCCTGCGGCCCACGGCCCTTCATGAAATGCTGGCCGTGGCGAAGAAGGGACTGAAGATGCCCCAGAAATCAACCTACTTTTATCCCAAGCTTTTGTCGGGGCTGGTGTTTCATGGGCTGGAGGAGGATCCGTGATCAAACCGAGGGCGTTGACTTCGCTCAGCATTTTGTTTCCCTGCTACAATGAGGAGGCGAATTTGCCGGGGATGTTGGAAGAGGCGGTGAAGCTGGGGGAGCAGTACGGCGTCGATTATGAGGTGATCGTCGTGGATGACGGGAGCGCGGATCGTTCGGCCGCCATTGTCCAGGAATGGACACGGAAGAATCCGCGCGTGCGCCTGGTTCAGCATTCGAAAAACGAGGGATATGGAGCGGCCCTGGGAACGGCCCTTCGGAGCGCGGCGAAGGACCTCGTTTTTCTGACCGACGGAGACCGCCAGTTCCAGCTTTCGGACATTGAAAAGCTTTTCGCCAAAATCGACAGTTGTGACGCGGTGACGGGGTACCGCCTGGCGCGGCAGGATGGGTTTTACCGGCGGCTGAACGGCCGTTTGTGGACGGGTCTCGTCAAGCTTCTTTTTGGTTTGCCGGTGCGCGACGTTGACTGCGCGTTTAAGCTTTTCCGGCGAAGGGCGCTCGAGGGCCTCGAATTTCATTCCCGCTATCTTTTGGTTCACGCGGAGATTTTGGCGAGGCTTAAGAAAAGAGGATGCCGGATCGAAGAGGTGGGGGTGCCTCACTACCCCCGCCCGGCGGGCGAGGCGACCGCGACCAAATTTTCATCGGTCTTGAAGACGTTCGTGGAGCTTTTCAAGCTGTATTGGCGGATTCGATAGAGTTTGAACGCCTTTGCCGGCTTGTGTTAAGATTGATTCTTATGCCGACGGTTGATTCGAAGCTCAAGGTCAGCACCATTCGCGTTTTGAAGCGGCGGGACATTCCTGAGGGGTTGTGGACCAAGTGCGAAGCCTGCGGGGAGATCATTTACAACAAGACCCTCGAGGAAGATTTGAAAATTTGTCCCAAGTGCGATCATCACTTGACCCTTTCCGCTTATGAGCGGGTGAACCAACTGATCGATGAGGGTACTTTCCGCGAGATGGACAAAGACCTTGTCTCGGCCGATCCGCTCAAGTTTAAGGGGCCCAAGTCATACACGGCGAAGCTCAAGGAGGACCAGGAGGCGACGGGACTGACGGATGCCGTCGTCACGGGGACGGGGCTTTTGAACCTGAAACCGGCCGCCATCGGCGTCACGGATTCGCGGTTTATCATGGGTTCCATGGGATCCGTCGTAGGAGAGCGGTTGACCCGTTTGATCGAGCATGCGGTCCGGCGCCGCCTTCCGCTCGTCATCGTCTCCGGTTCCGGAGGCGGGGCCAGGATGTACGAAGGGATGCTGTCGCTCATGCAAATGGCCAAAACGGCCCAGGCGCTTGCCAAACACCACGAGGCAGGGCTCCTTTACGTTTCGGTTTTAACCAATCCTACGATGGCGGGGGTGATGGCGAGCTTTGCGTCGCTCGGGGACGTTATTCTGGCGGAGCCGAGGGCGCTCATCGGTTTTACCGGCCCCAGGGTCATCGAGCAGACGATTCGTCAAAAGCTTCCGGATGGGTTTCAGACGTCCGAGTTTTTGCTGGAGCATGGGATGATCGATAAGATCGTGCATCGCCGGCAGTTGAAAACGGTGATCGGCGGGCTTCTGGAGTTTCTGACGTCCGGGTGAGGTTTTATGTCTCAAGTCAGTTTGGTGAAGGTCAGGAAGGTTTATCCCAGCGGCATTCAAGCCGTCAATGACGTAAGCTTAGGCATCGAACGGCGGGAATTTGTGGTGCTGGTGGGGCCTTCGGGCTGTGGCAAGACGACTGTCCTTCGAATGATCGCCGGTTTGGAACAGGCCACGAGCGGCACCCTTTATATCGGGGACAGGATCGTGAACGACGTGCCTCCCAAGGACCGGGATATCGCGATGGTGTTTCAAAATTACGCCCTCTATCCTCACATGTCGGTATTTGAAAATATGGCCTTTGCGTTGAAACTCAGGAAATACCCGAAGAGCGAGATTACGGCGAGAGTCAACGATACGGCCGAGATCCTGGGCATCAAAGGGCTTCTCGAAAGAAAACCCAAAGAGCTGTCGGGCGGACAGAGGCAGAGGGTGGCTCTGGGGCGGGCGATCGTGAGGAAACCGCTTGTCTTTTTGTTCGACGAGCCCTTGAGCAATCTCGACGCGAAACTGCGGGTGCAGATGCGCACCGAAATCAAGAAGCTTCATCAGCGCCTTCAGACGACCATGATTTACGTGACCCACGATCAGACGGAGGCCCTCACCATGGGCGACCGCATCGTCGTATTGAAGGACGGAGTGGTTCAGCAGGTGGCCGACCCCATCACGCTTTATGACCGTCCGGTCAACAAGTTCACGGCCAGTTTCATCGGGATGCCGCCGATGAATTTTATCGAAGGGACGGTCATCAAAATGGACGGGAAGTTTTATTTTCAAAGCGGCTCCTGCAAATTGCGCGTGGTGGATAGTTTTGTCCCGGCCCTTGCGTCTTACGTGAGCCGGTCGGTTATTTTCGGGATTCGGGCCGAGGATATTTATGACAAGCTTTTTGCGGTGGAGGCCTCGCCGGATAACACCGTCCGGGCGGTTTGCGAAGTGGTGGAGCCGATGGGGGCCGAGGCCTATCTCTATCTCCGCGCCGGTTCCAGCGCTTTTGTGGCCCGCGTGTCCGGCCATATCCGCCCGGGGGTGAATCAGGACATCGACCTCGTGTTCGACATGAGCAAGGCCCACTTCTTCGATAAAAACACCGAAAAGAGCGTGATCGGCGCTTCCCAGCCCCTGACCACTTCCTAAAAGGGAGGTGTCCTTGCCGCCTTTTTTCTTTCCGATAGCCGCATGCGTGGTTTGGTTTCTCGCGCTTTTCTCATACCTGCCGGTTTTGCAATTGGAGCTGCGGTTGGCGGAGCAGATTGTCGCCCCGCTTTTGTTCGTTTCTTATCTTTTGGTCGTTTTGGCATGGCCCTTTTCGGGCGCGGTTGCGGCCTCGGTTTTGACCTGTCTTTTTGGACTCGCCGGTTTTTACCTCGCTTTGTGTCTCAGAGATCCGGAGCTGTTTCTCCAGCCGGTCATTTATGGGATTTTGCTCGCCTGCGCCGCTTTTTCCTTCCAGCGCCTGCAAAAGGAAATAAGCGACAGGACGATTGAGCGGGAGAAACGCTTGGAGGAACTGCATGCGGTGGAAGAAGCCATCGTGAAGGATGGAAATCTTAAGGAGGCGCTTCGGCAAAAGATCGACCGTTTTGTGGGATTGGAGCAGTTTTCGGAAGAGTTGAAAGGGATTCAGGATTTGGATAGGGCTTCCGGGCGAATCGTCGAGGAGGTCCACAGGGTATTGGCAAAGGCGGATGAGGCTGTGCTGTGCCTCGTGGATCCGGATAGGGAAGATTTGTATCTGGCGGCTTGGAAGGTGAGCGGAGGGGTTTTAAAAAGCAGGGACCCGAGCGTGTTCGACCGATGGGTCATGAGACGTTCGCAGGCGATTCTGGTCGAGGATTCGGAGAACGATTTCCGGTTTTTCACGGGCGTGAAGCCCGTGGACCCTTTTTTGCGTTCTTTGTGCGCCAGCCCTCTGACGACCGAAAACAGGGTGCTGGGCGTTCTTCGGGCGAGCTCCTCGCGAAAAGGATGTTTTCAAGCCGATGATTTGAGGCTTTTAGACGCTTTTTCGGGTTTGGGCGCCGTCATGCTCCGGAATATCCTTCTTTGCCGGAGACTGCAGGAGCTGGCCGTCCGCGACAGCCTGACCCAGCTCCACGTCAACCGTTATTTCCAAGACAGGCTTTCGGAGGAAGTCAAGAGGGCTTGTTGGGACGGGGGCCTCTTTTCTCTCATTCTTTTGGACATCGATTTTTTCAAGCGTTACAACGATGAGTATGGCCATGCGGCGGGGGATCTTGTCCTGAAGAACATCGCCGCGGTTCTTTTAAAATGCCTGGGTCCCGCGGACTTGGCGGCCCGCTATGGCGGTGAAGAGTTCTCGATTTTGCTGCCGAACCAAGGCAAAAAGGAGGCTCTTTTGGCGGCGGAGAGGGTGCGGTCGGAAATCAAGAAAAACGTTTTCACCCTGCGCCGCGTGGAGGCCCGCGTCACGGCGTCTTTGGGGGCGGCTTCGTTTCCGCAGGATGGGAAAACCAAGGAGGAGCTTCTATGGGCGGCGGATCGGAATTTGTATGAGGCGAAGCGGCTGGGGAGAGACAGGGTGGCGGGGTAGATGTTAAAACAGCTTGTGCTGCATACTTTTTGGTTTGCGGGGTTGTTTCTCGTGCATTTTCTGGGGAGGAGGTCCCTTGGGGCGTTCGTGGGTTTTTTGACGGCCGCCGCAGGCGTCTGTTTCCTTTTTCAAAGAGGGATCGATCCTTTCGGGTGGTTCTTCTATCTTGCTTTTTCTTTCGCGGCCTTTCGCGGCGGCGCCCAGCTTCGCCGCTGGGTTCTTGCCAGGCGCATGGTTCTCCGTCACGATTTGGAGACATTGCGCGGGGGGCTTGAGAAAAAGAAGGGTATCCTCGAGGAGAGATCAAGGGAAACGGAAACCGCGCATCTTCGGGCGAATGCCATCTCCGATCTTTACGATGAAGTGAAAGAAATGTCCAAATGCCTCGATATCCTGGAGGTGTTTTTGGTTCTCGGGGAGGCGCTGGGCCGGAATTGCCGTTTTCAAACCGTGAAGCTGTCTCTTTTTCACGAGGGAAGAGAGGAGTTTCCGACGGGTTGGGAAGTTTATAAGCTCGAGGACGCGGATTTCCGGGGTGTTTTCGATAAAAGCGTTTTTCTCAAGGACCCGAAGCGCGCGAGAGGCGAGTGGTTTCCTTTTGACGAAAGGATGCACGCGTTTCTTCTCGAAAGCCGCAAGCCCGTTTACGCTTTGGATCCGGGGAGGCCGGGCGTCACGCCGCCTCCTATCGGGCAGGGCGCTCCCGCTTTTGTGGCGTACCCGCTTTTGATGGACGGGAAGCTCTTTGCCGTTCTCACGGTGTGGGACGTCCGGACCGGGAATCCTTCCCTTCTTTCGATTTTGCTGGAGCGGTTTGTGTTCGAGGTCCAACGCATCCGCTTTTACGAAAGAATCGAAAATCTGGCGATCACCGACGGGCTGACCGGCGTGTACGTCCGCCGCCATTTGGCCGAGAGGATGGAAGGGGAGGTGAACCGCTGTAAGCGGTTCGGTTTCAAATTTTCTTTTCTCATGGTCGACATCGATCATTTTAAGAATTTCAACGACAGCTATGGACACTTGGTGGGCGACGTCGTGCTAAGGCAGGCGGCGGAGCTTGTCAAAAAGAGCGTGCGGGAGGTCGATTTGGTGGGGAGGTACGGCGGAGAGGAGTTTGGGGTGATCCTTGTCGAAACCGACGAGTCGGGCGCGCTCTTTGTGGCGGAAAGAATCCGGCGGACGATAGCCGAGAGGTGTTTTAAGGCTTATGGGGAAGATTTGACGGTCACGGTGAGCATCGGTTGCGCGACCTTTTCGGAGCGTTTGGGCGACGCGCCTTTGATCGTGGAGGCCGCGGACTCCGCCCTGTACCAAGCCAAGCGGCAGGGAAGGAACGGGGTTTGCGTCTACAGCACAGCGGGGTGATTTTGTTTGGCCGGCGCTTGGCTTGTGTTAAAATGAGCGGAAGATTTAAAGCGGGGGCCGCCATTCATGGTCGAGAAGATTTTATTGACCCGAGAGGGTTTTGAAAAATTAAAAAAGGAACTCGAACGCCTTAAGGGCGCGAAGCGCAAGGAGATCGGCGAAGACATCGCGCGCGCGAGGGCTTTCGGGGACCTTCGGGAAAACGCCGAGTACGAGACGGCTAAGCACAACCAGGCGCTCAACGAAAAAAGGATCGTGGAGCTTGAGGAGAGATTGAGCCTCGCGGAGATCGTGAACGATTCCAAGATTCCGAAGGACCAGGTGTTTATCGGCGCGACGGTGCTGCTCAAAGACTTAGAAACGAACGAGGAGTTTTTGTACGCGATTGTTCCTCATGATGAGGCGAATTTCGAAGAGGGAAAAATCTCCGTCAGTTCTCCCATTGCCAAGGGGCTTTTGGGCCTCAAAGCCGGTGACGAGGCCGAGATCAGGATTCCCGCCGGGTTTCTTCGATACAAGGTGTTGAACATTTCCAGGTAGTTTTCGCCATCTCCCTCCCCCTTTTAAGGGGGAGCCGGAGGGGGTTTGGAGTGAGGGTTGGCAGACAAAATCTAAACCCCCTCTAACTCCCCCTTGACAGGGGGAGGAGAGTTTCAGGCGCTCCCTTGACAAGTGGATCCTTTGAGTGGAAAGAGGAAGGAAGTTCCGTGCAACAAGCAAAATCGATTCGGAATGTCGCCATTATCGCCCATGTCGACCATGGGAAAACTACGCTTGTGGATGCGATGTTTCGTCAGACCCGGATCCACCGGAATATAGAGGAAATGGGGGAGCGCATCCTGGATTCGATGGATTTGGAGCGGGAGCGGGGCATTACGATCCGGGCGAAGAACGCGAGCGTCTTTTATAAGGGAACTAAGATCAACATCGTCGACACGCCGGGGCATGCGGATTTTGGCGGAGAGGTGGAACGGACCCTGCAGATGGTGGACGGCGCCCTTCTTTTGGTGGATGCCAAGGAAGGTCCGATGCCCCAGACCCGCTTTGTCCTCCGGAAGGCCTTGGCGGCTGGGCTTCGGATCATCGTGGTGGTGAATAAAATTGACCGTCCCGATGCCCAGACCGCCGATGTGGTGAACCGGACCTTCGATCTTTTTTGCGAGCTCAATGCGAGCGGCGGGCAGTTGGATTTTCCCCTTGTTTATACTTCCGCCCTTCATGGGACCGCCACGCTCGACATGGAGAAACCTTCCGACGACGTCTTCCCGCTTTTGGACGTCATTTTGGAAAAAGTTCCGCCGCCTTTGGTTCACGGGGAAGGCCCGCTCCAACTTTTGGTGTTGTCCCTTTTGAGCGATTTTTATAAAGGCCGGATGGGAATCGGGAAGGTTACGGGCGGATCGATTAAAAAGGGAGGCTTGGCGGCTTTGGTCCGAAGGGACCGGAAAATCGCCGCTTCGAAAGTGACGAGCCTTTTGACGTACGAGGGGCTTGAGCGGGTGGAAGTGGAGGAGGCCGAAGCGGGTGAAATCGTGGCGGTGGCCGGTTTCGAGGAAATCGGCATCGGCGACACGCTCACGGATCCGCAGGATCCCAAACCCCTGCCACCGCCCGTGATCGACGAGCCGACGGTTCAGATGACTTTTGGAGTCAACGTCAGCCCCTTTGCCGGGAGAGAGGGAAAGTACGTTACCTCCCGCGTCCTGCGTGAGCGGCTTTTCAGGGAGCTTGAGACGAACGTCTCTCTGCGGGTCACCGAGACGGCAAGCCCCGATACCTTTTTGGTCGCGGGCCGGGGGGAACTGCATCTGGCGGTTTTGATCGAAACGATGCGGCGCGAGGGCTATGAGCTTCAGGTGTCTCAACCCGAGGTTATTTTGCAGGAGAGGGAAGGCGCCAAGTGGGAACCCTACGAGTTTTTGGTGGTGGATCTGCCCCTGGAGTATCAGGGGACGGTGATTGAAGAAGTCGGGCGCAGGCGCGGCGTTTTGAAAAACATGCAGCAGACGCCGACGAATGAACTGCACTTGGAGTACGAGATACCTACCCGCGGAATCATCGGTTTAAAGAGCGTTCTCATGACCAAGACAAGAGGCACGGCGGTCACGCACCACATGTTTGACGAATACTGTCCGATGGAAAGCGTGCCCGCCCGCGCGCCGCATGGGTCGCTTGTGGCCAGCGAATCGGGCATTTCCACGTCCTACGGTTTGAATAACGCCCAGGAACGCGGCGGGCTTTTTATCGGCCCCGGCGTGGAAGTGTATCAGGGCATGATGATCGGGGAGAACTCGCGCCCCGAGGATTTGGATATCAGTCCCTGCAAGGCGAAGAAGCTCACGAATATGCGGGCGGCAGGATCGGACGAAGCCATTATTCTTGCGCCTCCCCGGGAGATGACGCTGGAGCTGGCGATCGAATATATCGGGCCGGACGAGTTGGTGGAGGCGACCCCAAAGAACATCCGTCTGAGGAAGAAGGTGTTGGATCCGCTGGCGAGAAAAAGGCTAAAGAGGCAGGTTTCTTAGTGATCAGCGTTCAACGTTTGCAGGTGGTTTTGGCGAGGGGCGGGGCGGGGAGCCGCAGGGGGGTGGTGTCGTTGATTGAGGCGGGGAGGGTGGCGGTGAATGGGGCTGAGGTGCGCGAAAAGGGTTTCAAGGTGGATCCAGAAAGAGACCGTGTCGCCGTGGATGGGAAGATTCTTTCTCAATTGGTTTCTCATCGGAAAAGGTACTTTATTTTCAATAAACCGCAAGGGGTGACCACTACGGTTCGAGATCCGCATGCCAAAAAAACGACGGCGGATTTTTTTAAAGACGTTCCGGCGAGGCTTTTCCCGGTGGGAAGGCTCGACCGGGATACGACGGGGCTTTTAATCATGACCAATGACGGGGATCTGGCCTTT
>JACQQY010000044.1 GCA_016206825.1 Candidatus Omnitrophota bacterium | reverse complement strand
TCCACAGAGCCGCGGCGATCTTCTTAAGACAAATACACCTCCTGCGGCAAAGCCCTCTGAAAGTCATCAACCTCCTTTATTGGTCTTTGTTCGAGCTGATCCTCTGGGGACTCATCACCCATTACCTTTACCAAGCCGGCGGCGAGAGATTCGGTTTCATCACCGTGATCCTCGCCGCCGTCATCTTTTGGAATTTCTTCAATCGGATCCAACAAAATCTCTGCTTCTCCTTCTTGGAGGACCTGCGATCGCGAAACCTGGTGAACCTTTTCGTCTCTCCCCTCACCATCCAAGAATACCTGGCCGGCCTCATGCTTTTGAACGTCGTGGTCGCCTCTTCCTGCCTGGCAGGGACGGCCATGACCGCTTATTTTCTCCGGCTCTACGACATCTTTCAGTTTGGATTTCTCCTCATTCCCTTTATCCTCATCTTTTTTTTATTCGGCTGGTCGCTGGGCATCTTCATCACGGCGGCCGTATTACGGTTTGGCTCCTCCGCCGAGCTTCTCATGTGGTCGATACCCACGTTCGTCATGCCTCTTTCCGGCGTCTTCTATCCCATCGAGACACTGCCCAAATTCGCGGAAGGCCTCGCCTATCTCCTGCCTACCTCTTACATCTTCGAGGGCATGCGGGAGATCGTTCATCGAGGAAGCTTTTCCGCTCCTTCGCTCCTCACGGCCGCCGTTCTCTCGATCATTTATTTCACCGCCGCCATGGTCACCCTCCTGCGCGTTTATCGAACGACCGTAAAGCTGGGTCTCCTTGTCCGTCCTTGCTCGTGATGTCGTTTCCAAGAGAGGCCCTATAAGCGCGAACCATGCTCTGGGTCGTCTTTTCCCAACTAAACTGCTTGGCCTGTTCCATCGATCGCTTAGACAACTCTTCCCGTAACGAGCCGTTCCGGTACACGTTGAGAATCGCCTGGCACAAGGCATCCGCATCGCTCGGGGCCGTCAAAATCCCCGCATCGCCGACGACTTCCGGCAGTGAAGAGGTGTTCGAAGCGATCACCGGCGCGCCGCACTGCATGGCCTCAAGAGGCGGAAGACCAAAACCTTCATAAAAGGAAGGATAGACAAACGCCAAGGCCCCGCTGGTCAAAGGGGCCAAATCTTCATCCGCCGCATGCCCCGTGAAGAAGATGCGATCCTTCAAACCGCCGTAATGGGAAATCTCTCTAAAAATATCTTCGTACCGCCAGCCCTTAGAACCTATCAAAACAAAATTCAGATCTTTTATCTTCTCCTGCTGAACCAGCCGCGCAAAACACCGAATGGCATGATTGATGTTCCGACGCGCCTCCAACCGCCCCAAAGTTAAAAGAAAAGGTTTGTCGGGAATGCCGTATTTCCGGCGAACCGCCGATATCCTGCCTTCATCCGCGCACGGATAAAAGAGTTCCCGCGAGGCCGCCGGATAAACGACAAACACCCGGGAAGGCTCTATCTTGAGGTAATCGCACACATCATTCTTTGTTGATTGAGAAACGCAAAGAATCGCATCTTCTTCCTCATTCACATTCTCCAAAACGCTCAAAAGATCCTGATTCTGGAGAGGACAAAACGTCGGATAAAGAATGGGGATGAGATCATAAATGGTGACAAATTTTTTGATCCTCTTCTCGCGCCGCACCTGCTGAGGAATGGCATAAAAAGTGGAATGAAAAATCTGGGCCTGAGACAAATCCCGCCGATCGATGGGGTCCAAGCGGGCTTCCAGAGCTCTGGTGATTCCGGCCAAAGGGCGTCTCAGGCCTTCGGTCAAAAACCGAAAAAGCGAGCGGCGGGAAACGGGGCCCGATCCGTTTTCCAAACCCAGCATCTCCTTCAATAGGAGCTTCTGCCCTCCCGCGAGTTTCGACAAGCTCGTCAGAGAAAGAGGAGCGCCGCGAAGCTCCGGACTCCCCCGCCAATACCGCAAGGACTCGATCGGATTGCGCACCGCCGAAAACACCGTGTCGCAATCGGCTGAACCCATCAAACCGACGGCGACGTTTTCCACCATCCGGAAAATCCCCCCTCGGGGATAACCCCTTCTGGAACCCGCCCCTAGAAGGGAAATGTCATAAACGACTTTCATGGATAAACTTTTCTCTCCTTACCTTATCGGTCACGGCATGCAATTCGAAAGGCCGCGTCAAATTTCCGAAATAAGCCTTGTCGGGCAGCAACTCGTACCGCCCGCCCAAATAGGCATTGAACACGACCCGGAAAAAATTCACGGGGCTTATGGAATCATACAAAAGCTCCCGTCCGGAACCCGGCAGATAAAACGCGCTGAAAATACTCATGCGTTCCTTGAGATTCAACTCGCTCGGCCGGTCCCAGTCCCGGATCGTCGCCGCCGGTCCGTGATCCGCATGGATCAAAATAACGGGCTTCGTCTTCGACCTCCTCACCAAAGCCTTCACCACGCGAAGAACCTCCCGATTGACGAAAACCAACTGATCGACGTACTGCTCCTTGGGCTCCCAAAGACCGGGATCCATCCGCGCTCCTTCCCTTTCACGCCCTTCCCGGTCGATCACATAAGGAGGATGAGGAGCCACCAGATGGCAAAAAACGAATTTCGGCCCTTGGAGGCCGGCCAAGCGCAGGAGCCCTCTTAAATTGTTTTTCACCCGGTGATGCCCCACCCACAACACCTGCTGATTCACCCACGGCTTCAATATCGTGCCCTGCAAAAATAAAATCGTGAGATCATCAAACCGATCCCAAAATCCCAAATTCCCGCGGGTAAAATCCCCGTATCGAACGTCCGCCAAAGGGCTGTCCATCGTCACCCGCCAACCGGAGGCTAAATGCGCATACCGGTAACCCATCCCGCGGAGAAGCCGGCAAACGCGGTTGTGCGCGATCATCTCCCCCAAGACGTTCATGTTCTTCGAAAAACGGGGAACGCCCTTAAGGCGTCCATCCAGATAATCCATGTTCAAAGAAGAGGCAAGCGAAAAATACGTCGTATGATAGTTACTGCAACTCTCGGAAGAAACGTAAAAACCCAGCTTCCGCAGTTCTTCAATGAACCACGCGTTGTCGTAGTGATAGACCTCCCTCAAAACGTCCGCCCTCGCATAGCCGTCCAAGATGATGCAATAAATGTCCGGCCGCTCAAGAGGCCCCTGGCCGGCGAAAGACTTTTCCTCTTCCAGAAAATCACCGGCCCTGGAAGGCGCTTTTGCCTTTCCCGCCTCCGCAACACCCGTTTGAAACAGCGAAACAAAAAGAAGGAAAACCCCAAAAAGATGCAGCCCTCTCGTCCAAGCCGTGAGCCAAGACTCTTTCATCCTGGCGGACAGATAAAAAATGCCCGCAAACAACAATCCGAAAAACGGCAGAAGGTACCGGTGGCGCCAGATGGCCGGTTCATTCAACACGTTGAGCCCTTCATGGATGCGTCCATAAGACAGAAAAAATATCAGAGAAAGAGACGCCGCCATTGCCGCCCGGCGGCCGTTTCGAAAAACCAGGAAAAAGACCCCGTACAGAAAAAGGGAAGCGCCGATGGAAACCAAAAGAGGGAGAAAAAGCGCGCCAAGCGGCAGTTCGCCCGCGTTCCACGCGTACAGAAAAAAAACGGGATACGCCGCCACCCACAGAAAATGGAGAGAAAAAATATCCAACCTCTTTGTCTTCACCGTTTTTCCATCCGATAAAGAACCCGTTCGGAATCTTCGATGTCCCTCGTCTCCCGAATCATGAAATGTTTTTCAAACTCCCTTTCAAAATTCTCCCGGGTGTAATCTTCAAAACCGCTCTGCCCAATCCAAAGGAGCTCACAAACCTTGGGATCGCTTCGTGGAACGAATTCGATGATAAGATGACGGCCGATATGGCTTAAAAAGGAAGCCATGCGGTCAAACGGCAGGCGGTTGCCGATGCGCCAATGGTGAAGAAGAGCCAACACCATCACAGCGTCCGCCGGTCCCCGCTCCAAAAGAGAAAACCGCTCCTTATTGCACCACCCCCTGCCGGCGCTTGGATTCGCCAAATCCACCCACAGCGGCAGGAGCTGCGCGTTGCCCTGTCTTTTGCATTCCTTGTAATTCTCCTCCACACAGGCGGCATCCGCATCGACGGACAAAACTTCCCATCCCAAACCAGATGCCAGCCGGCTGTAAAAACCCGTGTTCGCCCCCAAATCCCAAAGGGTTTTTCCGTTCATCCCCTTCAAATAATCCGCCGCTATCCGGCGCTTGCTCTCCAAGGCCCTCTCAGAATAAGGATGGTCCTTCTCATAGCTCTTCCACCGTCCCTGCGAGGGAGGACGAAGCGCGTGAATAGCTTCCTCCAAGCTCTCCGCCAATCCCTCCAGCGCCCGAACGCTCATCTTCCCCCCCAGGGCCTTCTCTCTCTGCGCAGGCTTACCCAAGTGTCTTTCGCCCCATGCATGCAGGAAAAGATGAAGAAAAAGAGGCCATCGGAACCGCGCCCCAAAAGGCAGTAAAGAAGAAGCCAACGGTAAAGGAACCCCATCGATAAAAAGCTCCGCAAGACGGCCAAGAGACGCATCCTTAAAGCTCATCAGCGCAAGCGGCGCCAAAAAATGCCGGCAAAATTGCCCGTAGCCATACCACGGCCCCTCGCGTCCGCGTTTTTCAAAAGAAAGGGTATCGATAAAAAGAGGTCTCCCGCGGTGGAATTGCGCGTTGTAGGCGCTGCCATCTTTTAAAATCATCCCATGCCGGAGAGCCCTCTTGAACGCTTGAAGGGTGAGGAGCGCCGCGTCTTTTAACTGGCTGAAGCACCACTCATAAGGATACGAAACAAACGGTATCTTCTCAGGTTTGATCCACTTGTAAGCTTCCGGGGCAAAACCCCGCGCCTCCTCCACACAGACTTCCTCATGCGGTATCAACAAACCTGACGAAACAAGCTCCTCATAAAGCCCCGAACGCAGGAGGTGATCGTAATGTTCCCGATAGGAAAAATGGATCTGCCGGTAAGGATGACCATCCTTCCAAAACACAAACCCGTCCGGATCGCGAAAAGAGCAGGCAGCTTTCTCAAAAAGCAAGAGGGATGATTTCACTTTGAACCTATTTACGTGAATCTCGATATTCGAGGAAGACCTTGGTATTTCTTGGAATCCTTGGGAGATGGTTTTAAATCCCCCCTGCCCCCTTTTAAATAAAAAGGGGGTTGGTCTTCTTCTTTTTTTATTAAAAGAAAGCCTTTACCCCCTTTTCTTTTCAAAGGGGGCAGGGGGGATTTGTCTGTCGCG
>JACQQY010000041.1 GCA_016206825.1 Candidatus Omnitrophota bacterium | reverse complement strand
GCTCGGCATCCACCCGCCGCATCGTTCCCTGCAAGTATCCCAAAATCATTTCATCCAGAACTTTAGGCTCGACTTTTGGAAGAGCTTGTTTCTCGAAAGAGACACTGCGCTCCTGCAAAAGGTACTGTGCGATATCCGCCGCTTCCTCGCCGCTCAAACGCAGGTTCGGCATGCGGGTATCCTTGGAATAGTGTTTGGGCTCTTTAAGCCATGAATAAAGCCATGCGGCGCTCACCTTGCTCCCGAGATGAGAAAGCGGCGGCGCAAACGGATCTCCTTGCACTGCTGAAGTGCTGTGGCATCCCAAACACCCGACTTCCTTCACAAGCCTTTCCCCTCGCTTGGGATCTCCTTCCGCAGGAGGATCGGCAAGCTCAACCGAATCCGAGTTTTTGATCAAATAAGCCGCCATCGCTTCTATGAGGGCGTGGCTTTTTTGCCTGTCTTCGGGTGAAGACGTGTTGGGCAAATGAAAGATGCGGGGCATCGGCGTCGCCGGGCGAAAGGCCTTGGGATCTTGAAGCCACCGAACTATCCAGTCTTGGGTGAGCTTGCTTTGCACGCGCTCCAAGCTGGGACCCACTTTCCAGCGATCTTCAAAACCCTGCACCTTGTGGCAGTTGAAGCATCCGGACGCTTCCGCCAACTGCCGGCCGCGGTTCAGTTTCTGCGCCTTTGGAACTTCCACCGTGTCCCGGTGGCATTTCGCGCAGGAGGCTTCGACGTGATTCAAAGGAAGCATTTTGGCTTCCCATTTCTCGAGGTCCCTCCACCCGTATTGCTTTTGCCATCTCCGGCGCTCTTCGTCATTCCGGGGAGTGTGCGCGGAATCCCCGAAGCTCACGGAATGCCCGTTTCCACCGTGACACACCGTGCATCCGGCCTTTTCAAGCGGGTGCGGCGAGTTCGGCGACAAGAAAAGATCCAGTTTCGGGTGAGTCTTGAAAGGCTGAGGGGCGTCTTCAAAGCCTTTCTGGTCAATGCCCAAATGGCAGGTCATACAGCGATCGACTTTTTGCGTCTTGGCAAAATGGTAATCATCGTAGAGATCCTCCAAGACAACCTGCTGAACCCTAAGCGTCGGCGCCATGAAGTCCACCATCGGCGCATTGAGGAGCTCCTTGGCCAGAGAAGGCTTAAGGCTCTCAAGCGTCTTCTCCACCCGCCTTTTGTCCTCCATGACCTTGTTCATTTTTTGCTCGAGCTCTTTAGCGTGAGCGGAGGCGGCGTCCAAGATTCTTTGTTTGGCTTCGCTTTCTTTCTCGAGGGTTTCGACCTGAAGCCGCGCCGTTTCAAGCTTGGCGCTCACGGCGGCCAGCTTCTTTTCATATTGCGCGGCCCGGGGATCCTGGTGGAGGCGGGTTTCCTCCAGATAATAGCGGTAAGAATCCTGGTATTGCTTCAGGTCCTGGTACCGGCCCCGGGTTTTCGCCGTCCGGGCATCGAGGCTCCGAAGCTCCTCTTCCATCGCGCGGTGATCCCGCCGCTTCAAACGAAGGGCCTCTTCCGCTTCTTCAGCTTGTTTCCGCAGTCCTTCCCATTCTTTTTTATTTACCTTTTCTTCCGCCTTCCGGAACTCTTCTTTGGCTTTCTCGTACTGAAAAGCAATGAATTTTTTCTGCCACTCCTTCCACTCTCTCTTGTGGTCCAAGAGGACAATGCCGATCAAAGAGCCGAAAAGGAGCGCGCTCACGACGGCGAACCATACGAAGGTTTTGGAAACACTGTAAAGGGCGGGGGTTTCTTTGGCCATATCAGATATTGAAGAAAAACTCAGGAATCGCGACGAGATATTTTAAATTAAACGCCCACCGCAGATACATCTTGATGGGAAGGGACAACATCACCAGAAGCAGAAACATCAAAATGCTGTAACGCACGGGTTCAAGCTTTTTGCAAAGCCCCTTCAAAACGGTCTTGGCCAGAACGGCCGGAGGAAGGATGAGGTACGTGAAAATAAGAAGGATCCCCGGCGCTTCCCGAAGATACCACTCTTTTGGCAGGCCCCACCCCAGCCATTTGATGAACAAAAGATCGGAAAGGTTCACGTTGACGAGCGGCACCACTTTGTGAACATCCCATCTCTCAAAAGGCCCGAAGAAATTCCAATTGGGCCCCCTCAAGAAAGTCCCGACCACGATCAGCAGGATCCACAACACCCAAAACCCGAAAAGATAAACCTGGATCCCCAAACGCCGTTTTTGATAGCAGTAAAATCCGGAATTCCCCGGATCGCGGTCGATATAAGGAATGGCGCAAAGGCCCAGGATAATCAACGTCGGCAGCAACACTCCGGCAATCCAGGGGTCGAAATAGACCAGCATTTCCTGGAGCCCCAGGAAATACCAAGGCGCCTTGCTGGGATTGGGAGAAACGGTCGGATTGGCCGGCTCTTCCAGAGGCGCTTTTAAAAAAAGGGACCAAAGAACGAGCCCCACGGCGTAAGCCAGGGCAACGACGAACTCGATAAAAATAAGATACGGGAAAACCAGCACCTTGTCGTTCGTCTCCGCCTGCTCGACGGTCGGTTCTCCCTTTTCCATCCGGCGGTCATTCTCGACGGCCTTTCTCATGGCGTACCACGTAAAATAACCGAAGATAAAGATCATGCCGACGATGGGAACGTTATCCGGAGCGCTGACGATGCTTCGGAAATGCTTGTCCGTCAAACCGACCCCAAAGAAAGCAAGAACCAGGAAAAGGAGCGTAAGACCCCCCCCTTTAGAAGCCGCCTGCCTGGGAAAGGTGACAAAAAGAAGAAAAACGACGACGGCTCCCGTAAAAATCGTGACGGGCGATGAAACCGCGTCGACCAGTTCTTTAAAAAGTTCGATCATTTGAGATTAAAGAGGCCCGCTGATCCCGCCGTCTTTGCGGATTCTCCAAAAATGGACGGACATCAAAACCACGGCCACGGTGGGAATGGCCACGCAATGCAAAATATAAAATCGCAAAAGCGCCCCCGCCCCCACAAAGCGCCCGCCCAGCAAGGCAAAACGAACGTCACTCCCCGAATGAACCAATGGAATGTCCCCCAGGGCCAATAAGGCCGCTCCGGGCCCCTCATGGCCCAAGAAGGGAGTCGCGCGCGCCATGTTGCTTCCGACCGTAATGGCCCACATCGCCAGTTGATCCCACGGCAAAAGATAACCGGTAAAGCTAAGAAGCATCGTGAGAACAAGAAGGATCACCCCGATCACCCAGTTGAATTCCCGGGGAGGCTTGTAGGAACCCGTCATAAACACGCGAAACATGTGAAGCCACACGGTGATAATCATGGCGTGGGCTCCCCACCGGTGGAGCTCCCTCATGATGCCGAAGGGGACGTGCTCCCGCAAAGCCATGATGTCGTTATAGGCATGCTCCACCGTCGGACGATAGTAAAACATGAGAAGAATGCCGCTCACCACGAGAGTGAGAAAAACAAAAAACGACAAACCTCCCGCGCACCAGGTAAAACCGAATCGCGCTCCCGATTTCCGGACCTTCACCGGATGCAAATGAAAAAAGACGTTCGTCATCACCGACAACGCCCGGTCTCTCTCGGAAGGGGTGTAACCATGCCGAAACATGGACTTGTACAACTGAGACTCGGTGATGAATTTACCTAGATTGAATTTCGTTTTCTTTTCCGGTTCGGCCATTGGAATTTCACCTCTTATAACGGCAAAAACGACTCCGGGTTATTCCATTCCCCTTTTTCCTGTTGAAATTTCCGGCTTTTATCCACCAGAATCTGCCCGTCTTCCGCAAGAGCGACGCGGTAACGTTCCAAAGGCCTCGGCGCGGGGCCTTCGAAGTTAATGCCGCTTTTGTAAAACCCACTGCCGTGGCAGGGGCATTTGAACTTACTCTCGTTCACCAGCCAATTGGGCGTACAGCCCAAATGCGTGCAAACCGTGGAAAGGGCGTACAAGCCTTCCGGAGATCGGACCATCCACACGCCGAATTTTTCCTTCCACCGCTCATCCACCACGCCTATTTCATAATCACCGGGAAAACCGGCTTTGAAATTCGTGGGAGGCTCAAAGATCACGTTGGGGAAAAGGTAGCGAAGGACGATCGACAAAGCCCCCGTGGTTGCGGCGGCGAAACTCACCCACGCAAGACCGAACCACGACAAAAATTTCCGGCGGCCGATCTTCTCGGCGCCGGAAGGAGGAGACCCTTGAGGTTTGGCTGGAACCGCTTGAGAAGTTTCGTTCATTCGGATTCTTTTTTGCCCTTCTGATATTCGATGGCTTCCAAAGCGGCCTGTCTTACTTTCAAGCTCTTATCCCCGCGTGCGGCGCGCTCGAGCCCTTCGACGGCCCTCGGTTCCTCGATAAAAGCCAAACCTTTTGCGGCGCTCACCATAATCCCTTCGATTTGGTCCTGAGACAAACGACGCCGGCTGAGCGCCTCGCGGTTCAGCATGCTGAGAAGCACCTCCAAACCCGAGCGGTCTCCCAGCCTTGCCAAACCCAGCGCCGCGTTCCACTGAACGTCCGCGACGGGATCGTTCAAGAGCCCCTTAAGCTCCGGGATGACCGTTGGATCCCCCAATATCCCCAGAACGTAAGCGGCCATCTTCCGCAAGGCCTCATCCTCGCTTTTCAAAAAAGGCGTGATGGCGGGAACGCTCTCCCTCGTTTTCAAAGCGCCCAGCGACCATAACGCATAAAGCTGGACGTCCAAGTCGGCATCGTTCAACGATTCTTTGAGAGCATGGACCGCCTCCGGATGCTCAAAGTGACTCAAGGCAACGGCCATGTAGCGGCGCGTTTTGGGGTCGTAACGGCCGGAATCTTGGAGGATATGGACGATCTCCCGCATGATTCCTTCCGTCCGGATGCTTTTGCCGCCGCGGTTTAATTCATTGGATAATTCATAAGCCTTCTCGAGTCTTTTGCCGGGCGAGCCGCTTTTAATGGCCGCCAAGAGAGACTCGGCGGACTCCTCCTCGCTCGTCAAAAGCACCACGAAACAAAGAAGGGCCGCCATTCCGACGGCGATCAGCACAGGAAAAACAAAAAGTCCGAAGAAAAGCTTCCGACTCGTCTTCGGCTCACGGTTTTCTTCCGACATGTTAGGTTGGATTATCCCAAAAGTGAAAACACCTGTCAATAAGGATAAGTTCTCACGAGGATAAGCTGTGTTTTAAGCCGTCTTGGATGAGTTTCATGAGGGTTGGGGTTTGCATTCTTTGGCTTGAGATAAGGAAGGCAAACCCTCTACGCCGACTGCTCCGCCATGCGGGCGCCGAGGACGTAGGCTCTCAACATCTCATCGATTTGGCGGGGGTGAACGGCCCAGCGTTCGATCTTTTAGGGAGGAGGAGAATTATTTTAAAATTTTCATAAAATCCTGAGGCGGGAGAATCTTAAACGGAAAAACGTCATTCAAACTCAATAAATCCTTGTCCCCTGTCACGAGAAATTTAGCTCCAGAGGTTATAGCGCAGTAGACGAACTTGTCGTCATGCGCATCACGGGCAATACGTTTGGGGCGCTGGATGTCGGGGACCAAATGGCAAACGTCAGGCAGCATATCTTTCCAGTGTTGTTTTAGAGCGCCGTCCACCTTCTTTGACTCTGTCCGCTCAATGACGCGCAAATACTCCTCGAGGATGGAAGGCGTTACGTAGACTTGGAAGCGGTCCTCCGACCAACGGGTGAGGACTTCCTCCGGGATTCCTCCGAAGAAAATCCCTGAAACAAGGACATTGGTATCCAAAACGATGGTCATCGCTTTTTGGTTGAACGGACATACCGGATGGCTTCTTCCACGTCGGCGGGGGTCAATCGAACTTTCTTCGCCCAAGCACGGGATTTCTTCAAAAGCTCCTTAAAACGCTCCATCACAGGACGCTCGATCTTTTTTAAAATAACGGTGTCGTTGTCGCAAAAGACGATCAGCTTCTCGCCCTCGGACAAATGGAGCCTATTCCGCACCGCCAAGGGCAGGACCACCTGCCCCTTCGATGAAATCTTTGTCACCTCAAGCTCTTCCATGGCCTTTTCCTCCTAGTCTTACTTGTAAGAATACATAATCCTTGGTCGAAAGTCAAGGATTTATACTTAAATTTTTTACGATTTAAATCGTCGCGTCTGCCTTTTTCAATTTCAAACCCGCGGCCACCGCAAAAGACAGGAGGCTTGCGGTCAAAAGAAAAGGCAGGGGGTATCTCAACCCAAAGAGAATCCCGCCCCACGTCGGGCCTACGGCCCTCCCCATGGCCGCCAGACCCTGGGC
>JACQQY010000043.1 GCA_016206825.1 Candidatus Omnitrophota bacterium | reverse complement strand
TCCGTGATCGGCATTACGGACGGGGATTCGGTCCAGCTTTTTCCGTCCAGCCAGGACCACAAGAGGATTTTTGAAGGGGATAACGGCCCCAACACCGGCGGCATGGGGGCTTATTCTCCGACGCCGGTCGTGTCGGAGACGCTGGAGAATGAGGTCTTGGAAAAAGTTTTCGTTCCAGCGGTGAGGGAGCTGAAGAGCCAGGGGATCGCGTACCAGGGTTTTCTTTATGCGGGCATCATGGTGACCAAGAGCGGGTTTGGGGTGCTCGAGTTTAACGTGCGTCTGGGAGATCCGGAGGCGCAGGTTCTCCTCCCCCGGATGAAGAACGATCTTTTGGAAGTTTTGTTTGCCTGTGTGGAGGGGAAACTCTCCACGATCCGTCTGGAGTGGAAGGAAGAAACGGTCGTCTGTGTGGTCATCGCTTCCGGCGGTTATCCGGCCGATTATGAGGTGGACAAAAAGATAGCAGGGCTTTCCATGGCCAAGGAAGAGCCGGGTGTTTTGATTTTCCATGCGGGAACGAAGCGCCAAAATGGGGAGCTTGTCACGGCGGGCGGCAGAGTCTTGAACGTGGTGGGGCACGGCCGGGGGATGTTCGAAGCGCTCTCCCGCACTTATAATGCAGTGAATAAAATATTTTTTGATAAGATGTACTACCGCAAAGACATCGGCCATCGCGCGGTGAGGGTGTTTAGATAAAATCCCCCCTGCCCCCTTTGAAAAGAAAAGGGGGTAAGGGCTTTCTTTTTACTTAAAGAAAAAGAGCCAAAGACCAACCCCCTTTTCCTTTTAAAGGGGGCAGGGGGGATTTAAAAACTGTCGGTGGGAGGGTTGGATGAAGCCAATTGTTGCCGTTCTCATGGGGAGTGATTCGGATGCGGAGAGCTTGAAACCGTGCGGGGAGGTTTTGAGGGAGTTTCGAATTCCATTTATCGCCAAGGTCCTTTCCGCCCATCGAACGCCGAAAGAGACGATTTTATTTGCCGAGTCGGCCAAAAAAGAAGGAATCAAAGTGATCATCGCCGCGGCGGGCGGGGCCGCGCATTTGGCCGGCGTCACGGCCGCCCACACCCCTTTGCCCGTCATCGGCATTCCCATCGAGACTTCTTCTTTTAAAGGGATGGACTCTCTCCTTTCGACGGTTCAAATGCCTGCCGGGACGCCTGTCGCGACCGTGGCGGTGGGGTCCGGGGGGGTGCGGAACGCCGCCTTTTTGGCGATCCGGATCTTGGCGTTGGAGGATGGGAAGCTCGTGAAGGCGCTGGAGGACTATCGGGAGAAAAATCGGGAGAAGATTCTGAAGAAGCGGACACTACTTTAGGATCATTTCGTGAAGAATATTTTGTTTGTGTGCACGGGAAATACCTGCCGGTCGGTGATGGCGGCGGCTTTGTTTCGGAAGATGGCGGCCGAAGCCCCGGAATTTTTGGTGAGTTCCGCCGGGATAAGCGCGATGGAGGGTTTTCCTCCTTCTCAGCACACCATCGAGGTGATGAAAGACGAGGGCCTCGACGTTTCGGGCCATCGGAGCCGGCGCCTGAGCCGGCAGATGCTGGAAGAAGCGGATAGCGTCTTTGTCATGGAGAAGATGCACAAAGATCTGATCGTGAGTTTTATACCCTTTGCCAAGGAGAAAATATCCCTTCTGACGGAATTTATGAACAGCGCCGCCGGCGGGGTCGCTTGCATGGATGTTCCGGACCCCATCGGGATGACGCCGGAGTTTTATAAGAACGTTCTTTCCGTGATCCGGCAATGCGTTCAAAACATTGCGGACCACTTGAAGGGACCTGAAGGAAGCGAACCGGCGAAGGAAGGCTGAAGAAGGAAATGAAGAAAGTAGCTTTAGGAGCCGATCACGGGGGATTTTTTTTGAAGGGAGAGATCCGGAAGGCGCTCCTTTCCAAGGGGTATCAGGCATTGGATCTCGGGACGAACACACAGGACCCTTGCGATTACCCCTTGTATGCCTACAAGGTGGCGAAGGCCGTTTCGGAAAGGAAGGCCGATTTCGGCATTTTGATTTGCAGGAGCGGCAACGGAATGGCGATCGTGGCGAACAAACTTCCCCGGGTCCGCGCCGCCATTTGTTACGATCGAAACGTCGCAAGGCTTTCCCGCCAGCACAACGATGCGAACATTCTGGTTCTCGGTTCCGAACATCTCTTCGATGAACCGGAGTCCATCGTTCGCGAGTGGCTTGAGGCTTCCTTTGAAGGCGGGCGCCACAAGAGGCGGGTCGATCAGATTACGAAGGTGGAGAGGGAAGTACGAGCGTTGCCGGACCGCGTCCGCCGGCGCTCTTTGCCGGACCGCGTCCGCCGGCGCTTTTTGGCGGAAAGGTCGAGGACAAAATGAAAGCGCTTTTTGAGAGAGATCCTGAGATATTTCGGGCGGTTTACGAAGAGACACGCCGTCAAGATGAGAATCTGGAGCTGATTGCGAGCGAGAATTTCACGAGCCTTGCCGTGATGGAGGCGGTGGGCTCGTGTTTGACCAATAAATACGCCGAGGGCTATCCTGAAAAGCGGTGGTACGGCGGGTGCGAGCACGTGGATACGGCGGAGAACCTGGCGATCGAACGGGCGAAAGCCCTTTTCGGCGCCGAGCACGTCAATGCCCAGCCTCATTCCGGTTCCCAGGCCAACGCGGCGGTTTATTTTTCGATGCTGGCGCCGGGCGATACCGTTTTGGCGATGAACCTCTCTCATGGCGGCCACCTGACGCATGGGCACCCCATGAATTTTTCGGGGAAATTTTTTAAGATCGTGCCGTACGGGGTAAGCGCGAAGGACGAACGGATCGATTATGCCGAACTCGAAACTCTTGCCGTCGAAAATAAACCTAAAATGATTTTGGCGGGCGCCTCGGCTTATCCACGCGTCATTGACTTTGAGCGCTTTCGCAGGATCGCCGACAAAGTGGGGGCGTTTCTCATGGTGGACATGGCTCACATCGCCGGCCTTGTGGCGGCGGGGATCCACCCAAGCCCCGTTCCTTATGCGGAGTTCGTGACGACGACGACCCATAAGACCCTGCGGGGGCCGCGCGGCGGGATGATTTTGTGCCGGAGCGAGTTTGCCAAGAAGATCGACGCGGAGGTTTTTCCCAGTTGGCAGGGAGGACCCCTCATGCATGTGATTGCCGGAAAGGCCGTCGCATTGAAAGAGGCGCTCGAACCCTCCTTCAGGGAATACCAAAAGCAAATCGTCAAGAACGCGCAAGCCTTGGCGGGAGAGTTGATGAAAAGGGGCCGCAGGCTCGTTTCCGGAGGGACGGACAATCATCTGATGCTCGTGGACGTGAATGAGAAAGGTTTGACCGGAAAAGATTGCGCGGCCGCTTTGGATAAGGCGGGGATCACAGTCAATAAAAACGCCATTCCCTTCGACACCCAAAGCCCTTTTAAGGCGGGGGGGATCCGTATCGGAACGCCGGCCGTGACCACGCGTGGGATGAAGGAAGCCGAGATGCGCGAGATCGCGCGGTGGATCAGTGAGGTTTTGTCTGATCTTGGGTCGGAAGAGACAACGAAGAAGGTCCTCCAGGAAGTAAGATTGCTCACGAAAAGGTTTCCGCTGTACCCGGAGCTTTTGGAGCGTTTTAAGAAAATAAAGAGCGCCCGGTGTTCAGAGGTGCCGGAAATGGGGAGCGCCTGTTGAGCGCGGCAAGCATTCTTTGTTTGGTAGCTGCTCAGAGTGCGTAGGCGCCTGACACGGCATTCGTCTCTCAGTCGCTGTGAAAGCAAGAAAGCTGTATGGACCGCAACGTTTGGACGCTCCCTGCGAGACGAACGCCGTGTCCGCGCCCCATTCAGAGAAAGTGGATGAGTTTTGTGCCCAAACATTTAGCGCAACGGATGGTTGTGTAGCGGATGAAATGCCCCTTTTGCGGTTATAAAGAAGATCGGGTGGTGGATTCCCGTTCGTCCAAGGAGGACAAGAGCGTCCGGAGGAGGCGGGAATGCTTGAAGTGCAAAAGACGTTTTACCACATACGAGTATATTGAAGAGATGCCGCTCATGGTCATCAAAAAGGACAAGCGGCGGGAGGCCTTCGACCGGAATAAGATCATCGCCGGCATCGTGAAGGCGTGCGAGAAGCGGCCGGTGGGGATGGAGAAGATCGAGGCGATTGTGGATAAGGTGGAGGGCCAGCTTCAGAAGAATTTCCAGAGGGAAGTGAAGGCGGAAACGATCGGGGAGCTCGTGATGGATTATCTGCACAAGCTGGACCAGGTGGCCTACGTGCGTTTCGCTTCGGTGTATCGCCAGTTCAAGGACATCAACCAGTTCATGAAAGAATTGAAGGAGATGTTGAACAAAAAAAGAGCCGCGGGGTAAAGGCTCTTAGTCTTCCGGGAGTAGTTTATCCATCATCTCGGTGTTGATGGAGAGCTTGTTTCGGAGGTTTTGGAGAAGCTCGTCGAATTTTTCGCGGGCTTTCTTTTCTTTCATCTCGTTTTCGAAGTTTTTCCTGCCTTCTTTGAATTTCATCTCATCCGCCGGCCTGGTTTTGACCGCTTTGAAAATGGCGCTTCCGTCGGGGGTTTCCACGGCGGCGCTTACCTCGCCCTCTTTCAGATCGGCGATGGCGGCTTCCACCTGGAAAGAGGATTCGATACCGGGGAGCGCGGCGCCTTTTTCGTATTTTTCGATGCGCTTCACTTCGATCCCCTCGCCCGCCAGCGTCTTTTCAAAGTCAGCACCCGCCATTTTGGATTTTAAATCATTTAGTTTTTTGGCGGCGGCTTCGACGGCCTTTCGCTTGGAGAGGAAATTGATGATCGAGCCTTCGGCTTCCTTCAAGGCGAGCGCCCTTTCGGCCGTTCTATCGAGGACCCTGAGCTTGTAGGAGCCTTTCTCTGCGTCGATCCAGCCGCTGTCTTTTTTAAGGGAAAGGGAAAAGGCGGCATCCGCAAGGGCAGGGGAGGGATCGAGGATGGAAGCGAGCTCGCTTTTGGAGAAGAAACCCGTCTCTTTGATTGTCAACTTGTATTTCCCCGAGAGGGACTCCAGAGAGGCCTCTTTTTCGTTAAAGACGGCTTTCAGATTTTCTTTAGTGTCCTTGGGGACAAAAAGGTAGCTTACCTTCGCCCGTTCCGGTTCTTTCAATTGGTCTCGGATCAAGGGATAGATCTTTTGGACGTCTTCTTCCGTGACGTTGACGGCGGTTTTCTGGGATTCCCATGAGAGGACGCCGTAGAGAAGGTCTTTGGGGCCGTTTTGTTCGTCGTAGAGTTTTCTGAGTTCTTCTTCCTTAAAGGAGATCTTGGATCGGGTCCTCTCCCGGATTTTGTCGATCGTCAGGGTGCCGCGCACTTCTTCTTCGAATTCTCTGGGGTTGGAGAAGAGGTAATTCGTGATGATCTGTTGGTAAGCGCGGTCGTTGAACCGGCCTTTGTCGTCCAGGAAGGCCGGATGGCTCATGATCCACCGGACGACTTCTTTATCGTTTGCGCGGATCAACTGCTTTTTGGCGTAGTCTAAGAGCAAAATCCGGTCCCACGCCTCTCCCTTCAGGTTTAACATCCCTCGCAGTTCGTTCACCTTGTTGCCGTAAATCAGGGAGGCCTGGTGCTGGAGGGCCTTGTAGCCGGCCAGGTAGTCCCGCAGGTGGATTTTCTTTTTTCCGATGACGGCGAGGGTGCTCGAGCCCCTGTCTTCGTCCATCGTGAGCATGACGCCCCACAAGACGAACGGCGGGATGATCAAAACCGCCAGGACGAGGAAGATTTTCTTTTGGTTTTCTTTTTTACTGAGAAATTTGAGCATAGGAGAGCGATTATACCTGAGCAGGAAGCTTCCTTGCAAGAGGAGAGATTGTGGTGCTAACTTCCGCTTAGGATTGATTAATAAAATAAAAATTTGTTGACAATCCGGCCATTTTACACTAGGATACGCCTAAGTCTTTTTTTGGTCTCGTAGGAGCAGGAGAAAAGGGAAGGGCTTTTTTCGTCTTCATTTGTTTGGCCGAATGCACATTTTTCTTACCAGGAGGTTACAGCAAGATATGTTCCAAAAAAAACTCCGTTCCGCCGGTTTGCTTGTGTTTTTGTCCTTTGGGTTTCTGAGCACCGTCCCTGGCTTCGCTCTCCAGAGCATCGATACTTCCAGCGGACTCGATCAAACTTTTACGGCTGGCTATTCGCAGAGGAGCTTTGCGGAGAGCTTCCATAAGGATTTTGACGCGCCTTTGGCTCTTGAGGAGGCATGGGATCAGTGGAGGTTTTATAAGGGTATCAACGTTTCCGGCGCTTATGATTCCAACATTTTCGCCGCCAAGACGAATGAGAAGGACGATGAATTCTTCACCTACACTCCGACGGTTGGCGTCTCGCGGAAAGGCGGACAGGCTTATTTCGAGACCTATTACGATCTTTCCTACGTGGACTACATCGAGAACGAGAAGCTGAGCCGTTTCAACCATTCGCTGACCAGCACAGGCGGTTATCAGTGGACGAAGCTGAAGCTCGACGTGGTCAATAACTTCCGGCCGGATACGGCTTATGCAGTCGGGGAGAGGACGGAACTTCGTTCGGCGGAAGGTTCCCGCGTCGTCACTTATGCGGACAACGGCCAGGCCCGGCTTTCTTATGAGCTTTCTCCTAAGACGTCGTTCGCTTACACCCAAGCTTGGAGCATCTATTATTTCCCGACGGGACCCAACACCCGCGGCGTTCATACCTTGAGTTCGCAAACCTATACGTTCAGCCCCAGCGTTTCTTACAAGCTTACGCCTAAGATTTCTTTAAACGGGCAGTACAGCTATGCGACGGCCGACTTCTATAAAGGCGGGCGTTTTGATTCGGGTTCCCATGCGTTTGGGGGAGGCATCTCCGGCCGGGTGGCTCCTAAGACGAACCTCAGCTTCAATGCGGGTTATCGCTTCAGAAATTATGATGATGCTTCTCTCACCGATGAGGAGGATTTCGAAATGCAGGTGGCCGCTTCCCACCGGTTGACGTCCAAGCTTTTGCTCACCGCTTGGTATAGCCGCGATCTTGGGGAGAATTTCGATACCGTCCAGTCCGCGGTCACGAACGAGATCAAGGATTTCGTGGGTTTGAACCTTACCTGGAACATCACGCCTCATCTGGCGCTCGACAGCCAGGGAAGCGTGGGATTCACGGACAGGCCGGACGCCAGTCCGGACGTGGAGAATGAGTATTATGAGACAAGCGTTGCCTTGAACTGGAGTCCAAAGGAGAATTTTGCCGTTGCCCTCGGCTATAAGTTTTTTGACAAGGAGTCCAATCTGGACGAATTTGAGTATAAAGACCACAAGGTGGTGACGTCGCTTAAGTGGATGTTCTGAAACTTTTCACAAACGTCATTCTGAGGTCGCCGTGGCGACCGAAGAATCTCAAGCTCGAGATCCTTCGCTGCGCTCAGGATGACGAAGTTAATGGGGAGGGAAAAGTAAATGAGTTTTAAGGCTAAAATTATGGGTGTTCTTGCGGTGGCGTTCTTGGGTTTGGCGGCTGCTCCTTTGTATGCGGAAGGGGAGCCTCCGATGGCCAGGATCGTGACGATGGAAGGCGACGTGCAAATACAAGCGGCGGCCGGGGGTGAGTGGGCGGCGGCTTCGAAAGGCGCGATTTTGAATCAGGGGGCGCAGATCTCCTCGAAAGAAGATTCCTCGTGTCTGCTGGGCATTGGGGAGGCGGGAGCCAGCGCCGTGAAGCTCGATCAGAAATCCAACTTAGGGCTTGAGTCGCTTGAGCCGGTTAAATTGAAACTGGGGTCGGGAAGAGTCTTTGCCCTTGTCCGGGGATTAAAGGAAGGTTCCACGTTTCAGGTGGCGACTTCGACGGCCGTGGCTTCCGTAAGGGGCACGCCCATTATGGTCGGGTACATCGAAGGGGGAGTGATCATCGGCGTGGGAGATGAAGAAGGGGCTTCAGCCGATGTCACGACGAGCAACGGGATGAACTATACCATCCATGGAGGAGAAGAGCTTATCATTCATGACGATCTTTCCGTTGAAACGAAGCCCCTTGGCGATGAGTTTGCGGATGAATTGGCGGATTTCCAGGACGAGGTGGACTCCCAGACAACGGCCGGCGGGGCCGAAGGGTTCGAGACGGAAGGGACAAGGCCGACCACTCAGATTTCGAATTCTCCGTGAGAATTGGCAGGTTGCCGGAAAAACAGTTTGTCATTCCAGAGATTTTTCGTTTCTCTCCTTAATTTCCTTCAGAGCGCCCTTGTCTTTTTTATCGTTCTCCTGCCAGCGCCGTGGATCGGGGGGCTGGATACCACGGCCTTTTTTACGATCCGCGTTTTGATTCTCGCCGCTTTTTTTCTTTTTCTTCTTCGAAATCCTTCTTTCCATTCGTTTCCCTCTCTTTTCTTTTTAGCCTTTGTGGGGTTGGCTTTTTTGCAGGCTGTGGGCGGGCCGGCGCTTGTTTTCACCAAATTCCTCCCCGGTTCGGTCCAGCCTTTTGAAACCCAGGAGCACGCCCTTCAGCTTTTGTTTTACTTTTTGTTTTTTCTCGTGTGTCTGAACTTTTTTTCCTCACGGAAAAATCTTCGCCTGATTGTTTTTCTTCTGGCGGTCGAAATCGTTTTTCTCATCGCTTTGGGGTATTACCAAGAGCGGAGCGGCGTCGATCGCTTCCGCCGGATTTACGGATTTTATGACGTGGAGAACTACATGAGTTTTTTCTCTTCGTTTTTAAACTCCAATCACTACGGCGGGTTTCTGGCGGCGGCAAGCCCTCTTTTTTTGGGCTCTTTGTTTTACCGTGCGAAGGAGGAAGGTTCCGGGCTCTTCCGCAAAGCTGTTTTTATCGAGTGGATTTTCTTTCTCGTTCTTTTGCCGGCGATGGGGGCTTCTCTTTTATTTGCGGGGGCGAGGGCCGCTTTCGCCGTTTTTATTTTATTGTGTTTGCTTTTTGCGGGGCGGGCTCTCTCTTGGGAACAGCTTTATAAGCGTTGGTGGATCATGGGGGGATTGGGCGCGTGCTTCGTTTTTTTTCTCATGTTTGCGGGGCTTGCGGCTGGCGACGTTTTGAAGGAATTTACCGTGAAGCTTCTCAGCGCCTTTGGCTACCGTTTGTCGATCCTAAGAGAATCGCTCGGCGTCTTTTTGGATTTTCCCCTCTTCGGGACGGGACTCGGAACCTACCGGTGGATTTCCAAGGCGTACCAGATGACGGACGCCGAGAACTTCAGGCTGACCCACGTCCACAATGACGCTTTGGAGCTTTTGACGGATACGGGGGTTGTCGGCTTTATCCTTTTTCTTTTGCCCGTCACGTGGGTGGTTTTTGCGGCATTGAGGGGAGCGCTCAGGAGCTCTTCTTTGTGGAATCGTGTGTTTGGGCTTTCGTCTTTCGCCGGGATCGCTGCGCTTGCGTTTCTTTCCTTGACCGAGTTTTACGTCCGCACTCCTGCGATCGGGATTTTGCTGGTGGTGCATTTGGCGGTGCTCGTGAATTGCGGAGGGGAGAAGGAAAGGGAGAGATTGGGGGGTGAAGGGTCAAGGGTGAAGGCTGAAGGGAGTAAATTTTTTCCGGGGTGGTTTGTGGCGTGTCTTGCCCTTATGGTTTTTATGGGTCATGCCGCTTACCGTCACTATTTGTCTCAGCGCATTTTGGACAGGGCCGAACGGCACAAAGAGGTTCAGCACGCCGGTCGGGATTTCGAGGCTCTGCGGCGGGCCGTTTCGTTGACCCCCGGCAATCCGAAAGGGTGGGCGGTTTTGGGGGATGCTTATTATGATTCGGCGTTCAAGGGGGAGGCATCGGGGAGTTTCATTGAAAAATCCATCGAGGCCTATCAGGCGGCATTGGCGCGCGCTCCGACGTGGGCGGAAGGCTGGTTTTATTTGGGGAAATCAAAGATGCTTGCGGGAAGGCCAAAAGAGGGC
>JACQQY010000042.1 GCA_016206825.1 Candidatus Omnitrophota bacterium | reverse complement strand
GAAAAAATAAGAATCACAGGCGCTATTCTTCTCACAAGCTAAAAGAATAGCCAAACACCGGAAAATTACAAGAATTTTATTCAAAACTAAATAAAACCAATCAAAATTCAATCGTAGGGGCGAACCTATGCGTTCGCCCCAACCTAAAACCGGAGGTCAGGGCAGACACATGGGTCTGCCCCTACGCGGCGATCCCAACCGTCCTCATTTCTCCGATATACTCACCCATCTCCCTCCAATCGAGCGCTTCCACCTCTTTAATCGAAAGCTCCTCATAAAAGGGCTTGAGCTTCTCGTCAAATTCATGAAGAGCCTGAACGTGTTCCGGCCGCAGTTCCCCCTTGAAGCGCATGAGCCGCCCCATCCCCCGCAACAGCTTACTCCGCTCCTCCCCCGTCAAATCTTTCCAACCTTCCATCTCAAGTCTCGCCACGAAATTAAACAAATCCACGCTCGCCTCAAACGGTATCAGCGAATAAAACCCCCCAACGTCCCTTTTCTCTAAGGGAGCAAACCCCGCCTTCGGCAAATCCCCTTCGCTTTTCAACCCTCGAAGCGCCTCCTCCACCGCCTCTCCCGAAGTCCCCTCCCAATCCCCCCAATACACAAACCTCGCATCCTCCCAATCCTTCCTCGTCACCTCATCCGACACCCATACCAAACCACCGGCCGGCGGGCGGCGGCGGCCCTCCTCCACAAACACAAACTTCACAAGCGGATCTTTTTTCCTCAACGCTTCGACTTTTCTCCCAATCAAAGCCAAATACCCCTCCGGCTTCTTATCCACCAAATCCCAAACATTTATCACATGAACCACCCTCCGCTCCGGATCCCACAACCTAGCCGGCACGTTCCCCACAAAACTCTTCACCCCATCCCTCAACCGCCCCTCCCGCCCCCAAACCCCCTCAACCTTCGAACCCCTCCAAACGACCCTTTCAATCCTCTTTTCAGCCAACTGCTTTTCCCTTTTCCGCCTCACCTCCTCCAACTCCCTCCTCCCAAAGCGAACAGAAACACCTTTCCCATCATTCTGAACAACTTCAACCTTCCTGTCCTCTCCTTTGTTCCCTACCCTCACCACTCCATTCTCCCCTACACCCCTAAAATAAAAATGAAACTCTCCACCCACCCCATACGCCGCTATTTTTTTCAACACCTCCACCTCACCCGGCAACTCCAACACTATCCGGGCATTCCCCAGCGCCCCTAACCCCCCGACTCGGGCAAACCTCGCCCCTTGTTTCGCCACCCCCTCCCTCTCCACTTTAAACCGCCCATCCTGCCGCCTGGCTTTCTGCTCGAAAAACTCCCGGATCTCGGTCACCACCTTCCCTTCCAACTCCACTTCCAAAACGTCAAACTTCCGCTCAAACCCGCGAGGACTCCGGAATTTAAAGGGCCGTCTCTTCAACAAACTCTGAACAACCAACCGTCCTTGAGAACGACTCTTTTCTTGAACTGAAACCTCCAAAGAAAACCGGTAATCACTCCCCAACGGCAAAACGACCTTTTCCAACAGCTTGCCATCCGAGCCTATCCATTTCATTCCCTTTCCCAGAAATCCCCTCCAAAGACGAGACAGCGCGGATTTCCCCCCGCGCAAATAAACTTCGATCTTCGTGCCTCCTACAAGCCTCGCCTCTTTTCTTCCCAAGGAAATCCGGCGCAAGGCGGCGGGTTCCAACTGTTTGATCTCCTGCTCCAAAACCTCCATCACTTCCTTCATCCTGGGAACTTCCCCGCCGGGAGGCAAAGGAATCACGCGGATCATGCGCTTAAGAACCGCCTTCAACCCTTCTGAAAGAACCGTCGAATTCCGGATAGCCCAGTCGATCTGCCCCTGCCGGATCCCCAGCATCTCTCCCCGCGAAAGCTCACGATCCGCCAAAATGACCGTCTGCCTCTTCTCCCCTTCTTCGGAAAAATCCACCCGTTCCTGCACTTGGTCGAACGCATCCTCATCCAAAACAAAAAGAGCCAGCATCCCAAAAGCGCTCACATCCCGGTTAAAATGGTAAGCATCCTCCGAGCGGCTTAGAATGAGGAACCCATTCGTTCCCATCGTTATTTTATTTTTCTTCCCAGCCCGAGCCAGAACTTCGTAAGTCTTGGAGCCTATGCGATGGGCCAAACTGAAGTCAATGATCTTCGGCGGATTTTCTTGCGCAATTTTAGAGGAAATGTGAATGTTGTCAGGCTTGATATCCCCATGAATGATCCCCTGGCCGTGCAAATACTCAATCCCCTCCGCAATTCCCCGTAAGAGCAAGAGCTTGTCCATTAAACTCCACCGGGCAGAATCCCTCCAAGAAGGACTGCCAACAACTTCCTCCAAGGTATCTGCATAATCCGAGGAAAACCGTTCCTCCAGCAACACCGGAGGTTTTTGCCTTAAAAAATCCCCTAATTTCTCAACGCGTCGCTTCAAATTCTCACCGGTCAAATAAGGATCCGCTTCCAAATCCTCCAAAAGAAAAAGAAGCGTATCCAAAAGACCCTCAGGATAGACTCCCTTCACAACGGGGAAACCCTTCCCTCCGTTCGGATTGATCTCCTTCAAAATCTCTTCCTGCGCCAGAAACATCCCCAGCTTCCAAAGCTCGTAGTTCAACTTTTCGAACACTTTCTGCGTTCTCTCCCCGCCCTTAACTCTTTCGATAACCTGAACCAAGCTCGCCGCCGCCTTCGGCACGAGCAAAGCCAGCGCCTTCCCCGAAACCGGATCCGTATACCCGTAGACCGTGGACATCCCTCCTTCCCCGATCTTCGCCCCCCGCCCCCCCGCCAACCTGGCTCCTAGAAGGGCGGCGGCCTGGGACCTCTCCCGTAAAACCGCAAGACTCGGTCCCTGCTTCTTTCTCGACTCCAAAACCCCTGCAAAAGACCCCGCATAGGCAGTTTGAGATGTTGCAAGGATTATTGCCAGCCACGAAACTATCGTCCTAACTCTCCAATTTTTGACCAACACCGTATTCCTTGTTATTTTCATGGTTGTTAATTAAATTAAATATGTAGTGAAGGAAGTGTACATTAAACATCTGCAAAAAACCAATTTTCACACCTCTCTACTTAACCGGAACCACTACCTTCTTTTTCGACTCGGGAGCCTTGGGAACCCGGATGGTGAGGACTCCATTCTCGTACTTGGCCTGAGTGGCGTCGTCCCGGACCGAAGCCGGAAGTTTGATGGTACGCTCAAAACCGCCGTACTGCCTCTCATGGCGGTGGTAACGCGAATCCTGGGTTTCTTTCTTCTCTTCCTTTTCCGTCTCGCGGCTGCCGCTGATACGTAAAACTTCGTTATTCTCAACGGTGACGTTGATGTTGTCTTTCCGAATGCCCGGCAGGTCCATCTTAACGATAATTTCTTTGTCCGTTTCTTCGATGTCCGTCGCCGCCATCGTAGGGGCGTATGGCATACGCCCCTCCTCCTCACCCTCCTCCCCCCACGTCGGCAAACCTTCCTCTCGAACGATCTTCCTTACCTCTCCAATCACTCCCTGGTACTGCTTCCTCAGCTCCCGCAACTGGTCGAGATAAGCCCGATAATCCTGCCTCGCCTGCGCAGTCGCCGCATCCCTCTCCGAATCCGACACCGCCAAAGCAAAACTCATAAAAACAGAAAAATAAAACAAACCAATCAAACCCAGAATCTTCTTCATAAAACCTCCTATGTTCCCCCTCTCCTAACCTCCCCCACGAGGGGGGAGGAATTCATTTCTAGAGGCTCCGGCATCGCTCTGAAACCCATCCGGCAACATCTACACTAGCCGCAAACGTAGGGGCGAACCTATGTGTTCGCCCAGACCTGGTCAGGGCAGACACGCAGGTCTGCCCCTACAAGGTCAAAATCCGACTCCCCGGCTTCACGAGCGGAACCTTCCCTTCCCTGCACAACGCGCACTCCTCCGCCTTATACGTCTCAATGTCTACCTTCAACAAATAATGAAAGGGCGCCCCAAACGAAACCTTCCCGCCGCTCCGGTCCACGATGGCCGCGACACCCACGAGCGCCGCCTGGTTTTGCCGGACGATCCCGATCACCTCGTTCGTGGATTTGCCCGTCGTCACAACGTCTTCGACGACCAACGCCTTCTCGTTTTTCTTCAGCGTGAATCCGCGGCGCAGAGTCAAAACCCCATCCACCCTCTCGGCAAAGATCGAACGGACCCCCAGTGCCCTCCCCATCTCATAAGAAACGAGAATCCCCCCGAGCGCCGGCCCGATCACCACGTCTATCTTCGTTTTGGAAAGCTTCCCCGCAAGCGCCCTGCAAAGCTTCTCCGCCGCCCAAGGCTTCTGCAAAAGCAGCGCGCACTGCAAATAGTTCGGGCTATGCAGCCCGCTCGAAAGCAAAAAATGCCCGTCCAGCAAAGCTTTCTCAGTCTTAAATAATTTGAGGACGTCCTTTTCGCTCAACGAGAACCCCCCATCATTTTACGACTTTTTAACAGAACCCGGCAAGCTCCTTCAACACCCTCTCCGCCGCCGAAGCAGGAGCCGGATCCTGCGTAATCGGCCGGCCTACAACGATATAATCGGCGCCCAGTTCCATCGCCTCTTTGGGCGTAACCACCCTTTTTTGGTCTCCCTGAGCCGCCCACAAAGGCCGAACGCCCGGCGTCACGATGAGAAAATCTTTTCCGGCCGCTTCCCGAACGAGCTTTATCTCCCTCCCGGAAGCCACGACTCCATTAAGCCCGCAAGCCTTGGCCAAAAGCGCCAACTCCCGCACTTCCGTCTCCAGCGGCCTCTCAACCCCCATTTCTCTTAAATCGGATTCCGCCAAACTTGTGAGCACCGTCACCGCCAAAAGAACCGGCGGCGCCTTTTTCGCGTTCTCCGCCGCGCGGCGCGCCGATTCCACGGCCTGGGCCATCATCTTCCTGCCGCCCAAGGCATGCACGTTCAACATGAAAACCCCGTGCCCCGCCGCCGCCGCGCACGCCGCCCCAACCGTATTCGGGATATCGTGAAACTTAAGATCCAGAAAAACCTTCGCTCCATAAGAATGGATCATTTGGATAACGGCGGGCCCCTCCGCCGTAAAAAGCTCCTTCCCCACCTTAAAAACGGAAACCTGCGGCGAAAGCGCCTTCACCAGCCTCTCCGCCTCCCCCTTCGTCCCCACGTCCAACGCCACAATGAGTTTGTCTCGGCTATGCATTTAGGATTCCCACAAGCTCCGCCGCCGAACGAATCTTTTCGTCCAGCATAAACCGCTTAATCCCCTCCAAAATTTCCACGCAGGCATTGGGATTAACGAAACCGGCCGTGCCCACCTGGATGGCGCTCGCTCCGGCAATCAGAAATTCAAGCGCATCGTGGGCATTCATAATCCCGCCGATGCCGATTACGGGAATGCTGACCCTCTGCGCCGCCTCCCACACCATTCGGACCGCGATCGGGCGAATGCACGGCCCGGAAAGCCCGCCTGTTTTATTGGCAAGAACCGGCCTCCGTTTCTTGACGTCAATGACCATCGCAACCAACGTGTTGATAAGCGAGACTGCGTCCGCCCCGGCGTCCTCTGCCGCCCTTGCCATTTTTCCTATGTCCGAAACATCGGGTCCAAGCTTCGCAATCACAGTTTTCCCGGTCGTCTTCCTCACGGCGCGGACAACCTGAGCGACAAGCCTTTCTTCATGAGCGAACATCCTTACCCCTCCATCCTTCGAACGAGAACCATAAGAAACGTTAGGGCAGGAAAGATTCAGCTCGAATCCGTCGATCCCTTTAGCCGAATCCAATACCTCCACCACACTCACAAACTCCTCCACGCTATAGCCCATGACACTGGCAACGATGGGGACTCCCAACTTCCTTAAATAAGGAAGCTTCTCCCCGATAAACCGCTCGGCTCCGACGTTCTGAAGACCGATGGCATTCAGCATCCCCGAAGGCGTTTCCACGATCCGGGTGGGCGCATTTCCCAATCGCGGCTTAAGCGTTAAAGTCTTTGTCACAATCCCGCCAAGCCTCCTCAAATCCGTGAGCTTCTCAAACTCCCGGGCATAGCCAAAAGTGCCGGAAGCCGCGAGAACGGGATTTTTGAACTTTATCCTTCCAATCTGAGTTTCTAAATTAGGTTTCTTCACAACCATGAACCCGACCCCTCCTCCGAAATCAAATCCCCCCTGCCCCCTTTCAAATAAAAAGGGGGTTGCTCTTTCGCTCTTTCTCTTTAAGTGAAAGAAAGCTCTTACCCCCTTTTCTCTTCAAAGGGGGCAGGGGGGATTTAACCCCTACTCCCCCACAATCTGATCCGCCCCAAAAACCGGCCCCTCCGTGCACGCCATTGCGTATCGAACTCCTTGTCGCGCATCTGCCACCTTCACGGCGCACCCCAAACACACCCCAAACCCGCAAGCCATGGGGACCTCCACCGAAATTTCGCAAGGAACTTCATGCTTTTTGGAAATCACCGACAAAGCCTTCAACATCGGCGTCGGCCCACACCCATAAAGGGCGATCCCCTCCATCTCCGCTCTGCGCTCTGCGCTATGCGCTATGCGCTCCAAAAACTCCCCCACCGCTTCCGTAACCAAACCCCTCCGCCCCTTCGAACCGTCATCCGTCGCGGCATAGGTCCGCACGCCCAATTTTTTGAAATCCTTTTCGCACAAAAGAAACGCCTTGCTCCTCGCGCCCAAGAACACAGAAATGTTTCGAGCGAACCCTTTGGATTTTCCTCTAGTCAGCGCTTGCGCTAAATGGTAAAGCGGCGGAATCCCCACACCCCCTCCCACCAGCAAGATTTTCGATCCACGATCCACGATCCACGATCCACGATCCGTAAATCCATTCCCCAACGGCCCCAGCACCCAAAGCGAGTCACCCGCTTTGGCTTGGGACAAAAGATGCGTGCCCTTGCCGACGACGTGATACAAAACGGAAAAATCCCTGGCGGTCGCCGTCAAAAAACTAAACGGCCGCGGGAGAAGAGGGTCGCAGGAATCGGAACAAAGAATCTGAACAAACTGCCCCGGCCTCGCGGCTTTGGCGATCCGTGAAGAAACCAACGTCAACCGATAATGGCCTGGAGCGACTTTTTTATTGTCTTTGACCAAGCATCTTTCTCTATACATGTATCTAACGCCTGAGAACGGTTTAAATCCCCCCTACCCCCTTTGAAAAGAAAAGGGGGTAAAGGCGTCTTTGACCAACCCCCTTTTTATTTAAAAGGGGGCAGGGGGGATTTGATTCTGCCGTCATTAATTAATGTTACACAGCGCTACCGGACATAATCTTTTATCTTTTCATGGTAATCCTGCAGCGCGCACACCGAGAGCTCCTTATTCCGAACGGCTTGAATCCCCCTTACGGAAGCCAAGGCCCCTTCGATGGTCGTGATGCACGGAATCCCGCGGGAGACGGCAAAAGAGCGGATCGCCACCTCATCCTTTCTTGGCCTTTTGCCGCTGGGTGTGTTCACCACAAGGTGAATCTTTCCCGCCCCCATGAGGTCCAAAACGTTGGGACTTCCCTCACCGATCTTCTTTAAAGGAGTCACGCGAATCCCTTCCCGGTCCAGAGTCCGCGCCGTGCCCTCCGTCGCCACGAGATGAAAACCCATCCTCTCCAGCTCCTTGGCGATCCCCGCCGCCTCCGCCTTATCCTTGTCCTGGACGCTCACGAACACGGTTCCCCTCGTCGGCAAGGGGGAACCCGCCGCCGCCTGGGATTTGGCGAACGCCTTGCCGAACTCATCGTCGATGCCCATCACCTCTCCCGTCGATTTCATCTCAGGGCCAAGAATAATGTCCACCCCGCGAAAACGGACAAACGGCAGAACCGCTTCCTTCACGGACGGATAAGGGGGGACGATCTCTTCCGTAAACCCCAGATCCTCAAGCTTCTTTCCCGCCATGACCAAAGAGGCCAGCTTCGCCAAAGGCGCCCCAATCGCCTTCGAAACGAAAGGAACCGTCCTGGAGGCGCGGGGATTGACTTCGAGCACGTAAACGGTCCGGTCCTTCACCGCAAATTGAACGTTCATCAAACCGACGACGCCGAGCTCGCGCGCGAGCGCGGCCGTTTGTTTCTTGATTTCCCGGACGATCGAAGGATCGAGGGAATACGGAGGCAGACAGCACGCGCTGTCCCCCGAGTGGATGCCGGCTTCTTCGATGTGCTCCATCAACCCGCCGATCACGAAGGTCTCCCCGTCCGAGATCATGTCCACGTCGACTTCCTTGGCATCCTCCAAAAACCGGTCGATCAGGACCGGCCGGTCCTCGGAAACGTCCGCCGCCTTCTTCATGTAGTTTTCCAGCGCTTCTTCGTCATAAACGATCTCCATCGCGCGGCCGCCCAAAACGTAAGAAGGCCGGACCAAAACGGGGTAGCCGATGCGCCGCGCTTGGTCTGCCGCCTCCGCCGCCGTGACGGCCGTGCCGTTGGCCGGCTGTTTCAACCCGAGTTTTTCCAAAAGCTCCTTGAACTTTTTCCGGTCTTCCGCGCGGTCGATGGCCTCGGGACTCGTGCCCACGATGGGAACGCCCGCTTTTTTCAGCGCCAAAGCGAGGTTCAGCGGCGTCTGGCCTCCGAACTGGACGATCACGCCCTCCGGCTTTTCTTTCTCCACGATGTTCATGACGTCTTCGAACGTCACCGGCTCGAAATACAGTTTGTCGGACGTGTCGTAATCCGTGGAAACCGTCTCCGGATTGCAATTGACCATGATCGTCTCGAAGCCCGCTTCTTTTAAGGCGAACGACGCATGACAACAGCAATAGTCGAATTCGATCCCCTGCCCGATGCGGTTGGGCCCGCCGCCCAGGATCATGATCTTTCTCCTCGAAGAAGGCCGGACCTCGTCTTCTTCCTCATAAGTGGAATAATAATAAGGGGTGAACGCTTCGAACTCCGCCGCGCAGGTGTCCACCAGCTTATAGACGGGGAGAACGCCGTGCCTTTTTCTTAAATTTCTGATCTCCGCCTCCGTCGTCGAAAAAATCTCCGCGAGCTGTAAATCCGAGAAACCATAAGCCTTCGCCTGTTTCAGAATTTCTCCTGTAGGGGCGTATGGCCATACGCCCCTACCCGCATCTGATTTCAACGCCTTTTCGAATTCAACAATTTCAACCAAATTCTCCAAAAACCACGGGTCGATCCGCGTCAGCTCATGGATTTTCTCAAGGCTCATCCCCTCTTCCATCGCGCGCTTCAAATAGTAGAGGCGCTCCGCATTGGGCCGGATTAAATTTTGAATCAAATCGCCCACGGCCTTCTTCGATTCAAAACCCGCCGCCTTCACCTCAAGCCCCCGCAGACCCTTCTGAAGGGCCTCTTTGAACGTCCGCCCGATCGCCATGACCTCCCCGACGGATTTCATCTGAGTCGTGAGCGTCGGGTCCGCCTCCGGAAATTTCTCGAACGCGAAGCGCGGAATCTTCACCACGCAGTAATCGATCATCGGCTCGAAGCTCGCCGGCGTCTTCTTCGTGATGTCGTTGGGGATCTCATCGAGCGTATATCCCACCGCCAGCTTCGCCGCCATCTTGGCGATGGGAAACCCCGTGGCCTTCGAAGCCAGCGCCGAGGAGCGCGACACGCGCGGATTCATTTCGATGATCACCATGCGGCCGTTTTCCGGATTCACGGCGAATTGAATGTTGGAGCCGCCCGTTTCCACGCCGATTTCCCGGATGCACGCGATCGACGCATCGCGCATCTTCTGGTATTCCTTGTCGGTCAAAGTCTGGATGGGCGCCACCGTAATGGAGTCGCCGGTATGCACCCCCATCGGATCGAAGTTTTCGATCGAACAGATAATGACGACGTTGTCCTTCCGGTCGCGCATCACCTCGAGCTCAAACTCCTTCCAGCCCACGATCGATTCTTCGATCAAAATCTCAGTGTTCAAGGAAACCTGCAGGCCGTAAGCGGCGATCTTTTCGAACTCCTCCATCGTCCGCGCGATCCCGCCGCCCGTGCCGCCCAAAGTAAAGCTCGGCCGAATCACCACGGGAAGACCGGTCTTTTCCAAAACCTTCTTGGCCTCCCCCATCGAATGGGCGAGATCCGACTTCGGGAGATCGAGACCTATTTTCTGCATCGCCTTTTTGAACAGCTCCCGGTTCTCCGCTTTCCGGATGGCGCCGGCGTCCACGCCGATCATCCGAACGCCGTGGCGG
>JACQQY010000048.1 GCA_016206825.1 Candidatus Omnitrophota bacterium | reverse complement strand
CTCCTGAACCGTCTTCAACGGCTTTTCCAACAAGCTCTTCCGCACCGCCTCCACCATCACCCGTCCCTCCTCATCCCGCATCCCCGCCATCCTCGCCCCGCTGGTGCCTTGTTCCATGGCATCGGCCACCTCTTCAAGAAAGGAGCCAAAGCCTGTGAGAGACGCGGTGGTCAGATCGTTTTCCCCGCGATGGGAGGCGTAATCTGTGACAATGTCTTTCCAAACTTTCACCGGCTGTTCGATATCGGGAAAAATGTTCATATCCTCGTAGTAAGCGATATTCTGCAGTTGAAAGACGGCTTCAAAAGGTTGGAGACGAAGGTAGGCCGTGCCTTCTTCTCTCTCCTTCATCATCCCAGCCAAGGCCCTCACATCGCTTGAAGGATACCCCGCACGAAGAAAGCGGCCCGCGACTTGGCCAACATCCATCCCGGCAAGCCTCGCCCCGTCCGTTGAGAGGGACTCTTGAAGAACCTGGTTTTGAAAGGACTTCTGCCATTTTTCAAAGGAAACGGTCGTGCCGCCCAGATCCTGCCATAAGGAACGAATCTCCTGCTGGTACAAAGTCATGAGCGCTGAGGGGTGAGAAGAGGGGTGGCGGGTAGGGGGCGGCGCCTGCCCGTCCCCCGGAAGGAAAGCAAGAATCAAAACCAAACTGGCGGGCTTTAAACATCTGTTGGAGAATTTCATGAAAAGCGCCCTTTACCGAACAGGCGTGTTAACAAATGTCAATCGATACCCAATCTCTTCAGCGCTTCTTCATAAACATCTTCGCGGCGATCAACAACCAACACAAAAATAGTGACAACCTGCCGCTTTACCCGATAAACCACACGATACTTCGAAACCCGAAGGCGGCGATAACCGCTTAAGTTCCCACCCAAGGGTTTGCCAGCCTTATCCGGATCCACTGCCAAGCGTTTCTCAATTGTCTCGACGAGGAAATCCCTGTCTTTATCGGCAACGTTGCGTTGGAAATCATCGAAAACTTTCGGGTGGTACTCCACCCGCCACGGATTCATGGTCGTTTGGTAAGCGTCTTGAGAAGTTTTCTGAAATCCGCGGAGGGAATGGGCTTTTGCCCTTCTGACTCACGCAGAAGAGCCGTCTGGTAATCAAGGCGGTCCTGCATTTCCTCGATCTGCCGCAAAGATCTCAAAACGCCTTTATAGAGCTTATAGGAAATCATCACCGCTACCAAACCCGAACGGCGGTCTTCGATGAAAAGCTTATCCTCTTTATCGAGTTGGTGGATAATCTCATTGTAATGATTTCTCAACTCGGACTTCTGATAATGAATCCCCGCATCAATCGGATCGACGACCTTCATGCCGGAACCCTCCAGGGTTTATTCGTTCATCGCCAATAACTATACAAGATGTACGTTTCAATTGCAAGTTTTTCGCTAATTGAATTGTACAACTATGCCATAATGGTTTAACAGTTTAGAAGGTGTAAAAAAATTAACCCGCAATCGCCCCCCTGTCATTCCCGCAATGTTTTAGCGGGAATCTTTCGTGGAGGGGCCCCTCAGTGAGAGACCCCCGCTTAAACATTGCGGGGGTGACACAGGGCCCAAAGGAATTTTTTCACACGTTCTTAGTCATTGCGAGCGCAGCGAAGCAATCTCTCTTTTAAAACTGAGATTGCTTCGTCGCTACGCTCCTCGCAATGACGCTTACCATCCTTAAAGTTATAGTCATGCGTTACACCGCATGCGGCCAGCCGAGGCCGGTTCCGATTTTCTTTAAGACCTTGTCGAACACGGAAACGCAGAACGCGATCTCCCTTTCCGAGATCACAAAGGGCGGGGTAACGGAGAGAGTATTGTGGAAAGGCCCCGAAGGAAGGACGATGACTCCGTTTCGCAAACACTCTTCGATGAAAAACTTCGCCTCCCGCGTCGCGGGCGCCCAGGGAAGGGCGGGTTTACGGCCGCTCCTCGGTGGTGGTGGAAGGCCGAGCTCCAGCCCGATTATGAGCCCTGCCCCGCGAATATCCACCAAGAGGGAATGCCGTTCTTTTAATTTGTAAAGCTCTCTTTTGAAAAAATCGCCGAGCGCCCGGACGCGATCCACGAGCCTTTTTTCTTCTATGTCTTTAATGACCGCCAGCGCGATCGCGCACCCCAAAGGCGACCCCAAAAAGGTGCTCGTGTGAATGGCGTCCCCCGTCGACGGCCCCCAGGAATGCATCACCCGCATCGTTCCGATGCAGGCCGAAATGGGAAACCCTCCACCCATCCCCTTTCCCAGGCAAAGCAAATCCGGAACGACGGAGCTTTTCTCCACCGCAAACAACGATCCCGTCCTGCCGAAACCCGTAAACACTTCATCGGCGATCAACAGTATTTTCTCCTCGTCGCACAATCCCCGAAGCTCTTTCAAGAAATCGGGCGGCGGAACCACGATCCCCCCGCGGCCCTGAATGGGCTCCACGATGACCGCCCCGACCGGATGGGCGGACCGCCGCGCCTTTTTCACAAGGGCCTTCACGGCTTTCAACGATGCTTCGCTTGCTTTGTCTTCATAAAGGCGTGCGTCGGGGAATGGAGCGAAATACGAAAAACGTCCCAGTTGTTTTTCGAAAGGCTTCCGGAAATCTTCCCTGTGAGTCGCGTTGAGGGCCCCATAGCACAATCCGTGATACGCGCCGGTAAACGCGACCACGCCCGTCTTTTTCGTATGCATGACGGCCGTCTTGAGAGCCGACTCCACCGCCTCGGCGCCCGTGGAAGAAAAAATGGTCTGGTTGAGATTCCCAGGCGTGATTTCACTGAGGCGCTTGGCCAGAAGGACCTTCACCTCATTGGGATGCACGTCTCCCATCCCATGGATCATGAATTTCGTCTGTTCCTTAATGGCCTGAAGCACCGCCGGAGCCGTGTGGCCGATGCCTGAAACCCCAAAAGCGCTGGTCAAATCCACGTACCGGTTGCCGTCGACGTCGGTGATATTGACGCCGGCGGCCTTCTTGAAGAAAACGGGAGAAGATTGATTGACAAAAGTAATCTGTGGGCACTCAAACCGCCGCAAAAGCTCCGTCAACTTCACCGACTGCGGCCCCGGCACCTTCGTCCTCATCCTGGGAAGGAAGTTTTTAGGAAAAGAGGGCGGGCGTTTCTTAAAAGAAAACGCAAATAAACTACGCATACTGCGCCTCAAGAAACTTTTCCGCGTCGAGCGCCGCCATGCATCCCGTGCCCGCCGCCGTCACCGCCTGCCGGTATTTATAATCCATCGCATCCCCGCAGGCAAACACCCCTTCCACGCTCGTGCCGGTTCCGTTATGAACCCGGACATAGCCCTTTTCGTCCAATTCGATCCGGCCTTTAAATAACTCCGTATTCGGCGTATGGCCGATCGCCACGAACACGCCGTCGCATTTTTTTTCAAAGAGCCCGCCCGTCTTGACGTTCTTCAAAACAACGCCCGTTACTTTCTTCTGCGCAGGATCCTTAATTTCTTCAACGACCGCGTTCCAAATAAAATCGATCTTTTTATTGCCGAAGGCCCTTTCCTGCATGATCTTGGAAGCGCGCAGGGCGTCGCGGCGATGCACGATCGTCACCCGCGCCGCAAATTTCGTCAAAAAGGTCCCCTCCTCCACCGCCGAATCGCCTCCGCCGACGACCACCACTTCTTTGCCCTTGAAAAAGAACCCGTCGCAGGTCGCGCACGCCGACACGCCATGGCCCTGCAGGACCTTCTCCGAAGGAATATTGATCCAATTAGCGGAAGCCCCCGTCGCCAGAATCACCGCCTTTGCCTCATAATCCTTCCCGGCGGCGGTCACGCGGAAAGGGCGCTTGGAAAAATCCACCTCCGTGACGTCCTCCCGAACCAGCTCCGTCCCGAAACGCGCGGCCTGCTTCCGAAAAAGCTCCATGAGTTCGGGGCCAAGAATCCCATCCGGGAAACCCGGATAATTCTCCACGTCCGTGGTCAGCATGAGTTGACCGCCCGGCTGACCCCCCTTCGTCAACCCTTCAAAAAGAAGCGGCGCCAAATTCGCGCGCGAAGCATAAATCGCCGCCGTAAACCCCGCCGGTCCCGAACCGATAATGATCAAATTCCTAACGTCAGCCACAACCTTCACCTCCGGATGGACGATCAAAACCCAATTATACCACGAGAGCTTCTATCCGCTCCCCCCCAAGTACGCTTCCTGAACCGCCGGATTCTTCCGAACCTGCTCGGCGCTCCCTTCCAAAACCATCTGCCCCGTTTCCATCACGTAAGCGCGATCCGCCGTCTTGAGCGCCATGCGGGCATTCTGCTCCACGAGAAGAATCGTTTTCCCCTTTGCTTTAACCGCCTCGATCATCTTAAAAATCGTGGTCACAAGGATAGGCGCGAGCCCCAGCGACGGCTCGTCCAAAAGCAAAAGCGAAGGCCCGGCCATCAACCCCCTCCCGATCGCCAGCATCTGCTGTTCGCCGCCCGAAAGCGTCCCTCCCTTCTGTTTCAAACGCTTTTTCAAAATAGGAAAAATTTGAAAAATTTCCTCGAGATCCTTTTGAATGCCGCTTCTATCCCGGCGCAGGAAAGCGCCGAGCTCCAAATTCTCAAGCACACTGAGCCGATGGAAAATTTTCCGCCCCTCCGGCACGTGGGAAATGCCCAGCCGCACCACTTCTTCCGGCCGCAGAGAGGATATCGGCTTTCCGTGAAAAAGAATCTCCCCCGCGACGGGATGAATGAGTCCCGAAATCGCCTTGAGAGCGGTCGTTTTCCCCGCCCCGTTGGCCCCCAGCAAAGCCACCATCTCGCCTTTTTGAACCGTGACGGTAATACCCTTTAAGCATTCCACCTTCCCATAACGCGTATAAACATGCCTAAGCTCCAACATCCTCGCCCCTCATTCTTCACTCTTCACTCTTCATTCTTTGTTCTTCACCCTTCTCCCAAATAGGCCTCGATCACGCGCGGATCTTTTTGGACCTGGCCGGGCAGACCTTCGGCGATCTTTTCTCCTTCATCCATCACGACGACCCGGTCCGACAAGGGCATCACCACCCTCATGTCATGTTCGATCAAAAGAACGGCGATGTTCCGCTCACGGATCCGGCGGACCAGCGCGCACATCTCCTCTTTTTCGGTTGGATTCATCCCGGCAACAGGCTCATCCAAAAGCAAAAGCTTGGGAGAAGCGGCCAGCGCCCGCGCAATCTCAAGCCGCTTCTGGCTTCCATAAGGAAGATTCGCCGCTGTTTCGTTCTCGACGCCCTCCAGCCCCACAAACCGGAGAAGCTCACGGCTTTGCTCAAACACCCCCTCCTCCTCCTTTCGAAAACGAGGAGGCCTCAAAAAAGCCCCCCAAAGCCCCGAGCGCGTCCGGCTGTGGAATCCCACGGCGACGTTTTCCAAAAGCGTCATGTTCCTGAAAATTCTCAGATTCTGAAACGTCCTCGCAATCCCCGCCTCCAAAACTTTATTCGGCGGCAAACCCTTCAAACGTCTTTTCCCCTTTCCAAACAACACCTCACCCTCCTCAATCGGAATAAGCCCCGTGACGCAATTAAAAAGGGTCGTCTTCCCCGCTCCATTCGGCCCAATCAACCCCACAATCTCTCCCTCATCAACAAAGAGACTGACACCATGAATGGCCATCACCCCGCCAAAATGCTTCGTTAACGATTTCACCTCGAGCAATGTCATCTGTGGAACCCACCGTAGGGGCGGACCTATGTGTCCGCCCAAGACCTCTTTTGGGCAGACACATAGGTCTGCCCCTACTCGCTTTTCTCCGTCCGCATCTCCCGGCGGATCAATTGACTCCCCAAAATCCCCTGCGGGCGGAAAATCATCATGAGAACCATCATAACCCCGAAAAGAAGCATCCGGTAATTGGCGAACTCCCTCAAAAGCTCCGGCAGCGCCCCCAAAATAAGCGCCCCCAGCGCCGCCCCCCAAATATTCCCCATCCCCCCCAAAACCACCATGGCCAAGATCAAAACCGAAAGCACGAAATCAAAACTATCGGGAGTCACGATCGTCTGCTTCGAAGCGAACACCGCCCCCGCCATCCCCGCAATGAAGGCACTCAAACCGAACGCCGTCAATTTAATCTTCAAAACGGGAACCCCCATGCACGAAGCCGCCAGCTCATCCTCGCGGATCGCCACGAGCGCCCGCCCGATCTTGGAATCGCTCATCCGGAACAAAAGATAAGCCGCAAACATCACGAGCCCCAAAACCAGATAAAAGTAAGGGGTGGGATTCACCGAGAAAGAAAATGTCTCCCAATGAAAACCGCCTTCGAAACGGGGAACCCAAATTTTAGGCCGCGCAATGCCGAGGAGCCCGTTCGGCCCGCCCGTCCATTCATCCAAATTGTTAAACGCGATGCGGACGATCTCGCCAAAACCGAGGGTCGTGATGGCCAGGTAATCTCCCCGAATCCGGATGGACGGCGCGCCGATCACAAGCCCGAAAATCATGGAAACAATCCCCGCCGCCGGCAGTCCCAGCCAAAACGGACACCCCGCGTGCAAATTAAGAAGCGCATAAGCATAAGCCCCTATCGCAAAGAAAGCCGCATACCCCAAATTCAAAAGCCCCGCAAACCCCACCACCACATTCAACCCCATCGCCAACAGCACATAAATCCCAATGCTCGTCATGAGATCGATGTGGTAAACATTTTTATCTATCAGAGGAAAAAGAGAAAAAGGCAGAAGAAAAAGAGCGACTTGGCAGGAAAAAGGATGCCTCCTAAAAAGTCGTTTGAAAAAATCGGATACCCTCAAAAGCTTACTCCTGACTCAGAGAGGGCGCGGCCACGGCGTTCGTCTCGCAGGGAGCGTCCAAACATTGTGGTCCGCACTGATTCCTTGCTGTCCAAGCGACTGAGAGACGAATGCCGTGGCAGACGCTACGCACCCCGCGCAACCTGCAAACGAAGAAAGCTCCCCTCCCCTTTCCTCAAACTTTCTCCGGCAGATTCTCACCCAGAATCCCCGACGGCTTAAAAAGAAGTATCGCGATCAAAATCACGAACGCAAACACATCCTTCCACTCGGACGAAAGGTAAGCCGCCCCCAGCCCCTCGAGCACACCGAGCAGCACCCCTCCCACCATGGCGCCCGGGATACTCCCAATCCCCCCGAACACCGCCGCCGTAAACGCCTTAAGACCCGCAAGATACCCGTCATGAAAATTGATGCTCCCGTAATACACCCCGAAGAGCCCGCCCGCCACCGCGGCGAGAGCCGAACCCATCACGAACGTCACGCGAATAATGCGGTCCGCGGAAATCCCCATGAGGTTCGCCGCCTCAAAATTCTCCGCGCAAGCCCGCATCGCCTTGCCGAGCTTCGTCTTCTGAATAAACCAGGTGAGGAACACCATGAGCGCGATGGACGTCAAAAAAATGACGCACTGGGTCAAGGAAAAGGAAACGCCATGGAACTCGAACCGGACGTGAGGGATGATTTCCGGAACGCTCTGGTCCTTCGAACCGTAAATCAGCATCACGGCATTCTGCAAAAAGAACGAAACACCGATGGAAGTGATGAGCGCCGCAAGCCGCGGCGAAGCCCGCAAAGGTTTATAAGCGACTCTCTCGATCAGAGCCCCCAGCACTGCGCACCCCGCCATCCCAAACAAAAGGAGCGCCGTCAACACCACCCAAAAAGGCGCTCCGGTGACAACGGCCGCAAACGCCCAAATCAGGGTGAGCGCCAAATACGCGCCCACCATGAAAACGTCCCCATGGGCGAAATTGATGAGCTGAATCACCCCGTAGACCATGGTGTAACCCAACGCAATGAGGGCATACACCATGCCGATGGTCAGACCGTTTAGAAGCTGCTGGATAAAGAGACTCATCTAGGCGGGTTTTATTTCTTCGATAAACTTAAACTTCCCCTCTTCCACCTTGAAAACCCCAATGCTCCTGCCGACGGCGTCACCCTTCTCATCAAAATTGACGACCCCCAGCGCCCCTTGGAAATCCTTCATCTTTCTTACTTCCTGCAAAACCCTTTTCCGATCCTTCGCCCCAGCCCGCCGTATCGCTTCGATGAGAACATTGGCCGCATCGTAAGCATAAGCGGAAAAAGAACCGATCTCGCCGTGCCTCGCCTCATACCGCGCCACAAAGTCCTTGGCGCTCGGTAAGGAATGAGGATCCACGCCCAGCATCGTCGCATAAGTGCCGTGGCTGAACCGTGGAGTGGCGAGTTTAATCAACGTCACGTCAAAAATCCCGTCCCCTCCCATCCACGGCGCGTCCAAACCTGTCTTTCTCGACTGCTTGATAAGAAGCGCAAGCTCAGGATAAACCCCGCCGTAAAAAATAAGCTCCGGATTCACCGATTTAACCTTCGTCAAAAGAGGCGTAAAATCCTTCTCGCCTTGAGTAATGGCATCCCGCCTCAGCACCGTTCCGCCCAGAGCCTTGAATTTTTTTTCGAACTCATCCGCCAGCCCCTTCCCGTAAGTGGTATGATCATCCATGACCGCGATTCTTTTGGCGCCCAGTTTCGACCAAACAAACTCGGCGGCGGCGGGGCCTTGCACGTCATCAGTTGCGCAAATTCTGAAAAACGTGTCAAACCCTTGGCGGGAAATCTCAGGGTTCGTGGAAGCGGGCGTAATTTGGGTCATGCGGCCTTCATGATAAATGGCGGACGCGGCCTTCGTACAGCTGGAATTAAAGTGTCCCACCACGCCCATGACGTCGGGATTGGCCGCCAGCTTATTCGCCGCCAGCACTGCCTGGGTGGGATTGTGCTGGTCGTCGAGACCCAGGAGCTCTACTTTGGCGTCTCCGAACAAAGGCCCTTTCGCATTGGCGTCTTCCACCGCCATCTGCGCCCCCTGCAAAACGCCCGTGCCGATGTACGCCTGGTCCCCCGTAAGCGGCGCCACAAGCCCGATCAACACCACTTCCTCTTTTCTCGCCGCCCCGCACAAAACAAAAACCATCCCCGCCAAAACCAGCCATCTAAAGTCTAAAATTTTAAATTTAAAATTCATCCTGCTTGCCCCTCGCGCGGCTTCACTATCATATCCTAAATCAACCTCGCCCTGTGAATCAATTCATAGACCGATCCCTCCGGCGTCAACGTGCTTTTGTAGAGGCTCACGCCGTCCACCTTCGTCTCCACAGCCGACGAAAAAGAAGCCCGCTCAAGCGCCGAGACCAACCGGGAAAGATTCTTTCGCGTCCGCACCCTCCCCAAAGTCAAATGACCTGCAAAAGGCCTCTCTTCTTTTTGAAAACCTATTCCGGCCGCTCCTTCTTCCACCTTCCCCGCCAAACCGGCAAGCAGTTCCTCCCCTTTGTCCACGCCAGCCCAAATCACGGTCGGCCGATGAATGCCCGGAAAAGCGCCCACCCCGGCCAAATGAATCCCGAACGCCTTCGTTCCGTACGCCGCCCTATCCAAAAATCCCTTCACCTCGCCCAGCCTTTCTTCCTCAACGTCCCCCAGGAATTTCAACGTCAAGTGCAAATTCTCAGGCCTCACCCACTTCACATCCGCTCCCGCTTCCTTTAAAGTAGAAATCAAACCCAAAAGCTCCCTCCGCTCCGCCTTCCCCACCTCCACCGCGATAAACGAACGGACAAGCTCACTCATACAGAACTCTTGGAATCGAAATATCCGCCACGACGACTCTCCCCGTAAAACCCTTTGCTTTTTTAAAACCGATTTTCGGCCGCCCCAGCGTCACCGTGACATCCGCCCGCACGCAAACCCCCATCGCCTCTCCCGTATCCGCATTCAAACCCGAAGGAACGTCCACCGCCACAACCGGAAGCCCGGAATCATTGATGAGCTGAATCACCTGCCGAAACGGCCCCCCCACCTCCCGCGCAAGCCCCGTCCCGAACAACGCATCCACCACCGCCTTCCGCCCCGAAAGACCCCGCTTTAACCGTTTCCAATCCACTCCTCTCGAGCAATCCACAAGCGGTATTTTCATCTTCTCAAGAATCCCAAAATTCGTCAACGGATCCGGCTTCATCTCGGAAGGATTTTGAAAAAAGAAAACGGCGGTCTTAAGCCCCTTGTTGTAAAGGTGCCTCGCCGCCGCAAACCCATCCCCGCCGTTATTCCCCTTCCCGCAAAATAGAAGCGCCTCCCGAAACCCCTTCCTCCCCGCCAGCTTTAAAACCTCCCCGGCGCAGGCAATCCCCGCATTCTCCATCAAAATAAGCGACGGAATGCCGACCTCCTCGATCGCCTTCCGGTCCATCTCCCGCATTTGGTCAGTGGTAACATATCTTAAAAACAAGGTGCGCAGATTATTTTCTAGCATAAACGCAGCGTTTCTAAGATAACATCCGGACGCCTGGCGGCTATGGCCAACAACATCCTGGCCGCACCCTCAGGGTAAGTTCTGCCTTGCTCCCAATTTTTCAAAGTTGCAGGGCTGACTCCAATAAGATGCGCAAACTGAGGCTGCGAAACATGGAGCTTTCTCCGAATAGCTTTGACCTCAATCGGATTAAAATGGATGATGCGAGCCGGCTTCTGTTTATGAGCATGAATCGCCCGAAGCTCATCGATGCTTTTCAGCAAATCCTTAAAATCCGTGTTTTTCATAAGACACTTAATAATCCGGCTTGCCTTTAAAAACCCGCCGCCTCATTATTCGCCGGCGCTTCCTGCGCAGGCGCGGATGCCTGCTCTTGAGAAAAGGCTTGAGACCGGCCTTTTAGATCACAGCCGGTCTTACCCACTGCCTTCACCGGACAACAGCTCGACCCCGCCCACCCTAACGAACCATTGCAAAACAACATCCCCGCAACCATCATCCCTGCAACAACCCCTCGTGCCT
>JACQQY010000040.1 GCA_016206825.1 Candidatus Omnitrophota bacterium | reverse complement strand
GCGTTTCTCACATTTATACGGCGGCGATTTCTTCGGAGCTTTCCAAGCAGTTTTTCCTGACGACGTCCTTCTCGATTCAGACGGCTCGCACGTGGGTGCCGGCCGATTCCACCCGGACGGAGCCCAATGGCGCGAGCGTCCCCATTCAATTCGTCGTCCCGCCGTTCGATGCGGACGTCTACACGTGGCTGTTGGACTGCGATTACGTTTTGAAAGAGAATCTGACGTTCGTCGGATCCTTCCGGTATTCGGCGGCGGACAACTTCGATGATTTTGAGTCCTTGAGAGTGACGTTTTTCGGCGGGTTTTACGGCATCGGCCTGCCGCTCGGGGCCAGTTACAAGCAGGCCGACGTGAGCCTGGGGCTTCGCTGGCTCCCGAAGGAAAATTGGACCGTGGAACCCCGGTACGGCCTCTACCATTACGACGCCAACGAAGCGGTAGAGACCGGTGATTATACCGCTCACGTTGTGTCGTTCCAGGTTTCTTCCAAGTGGGGATGACTTCTAACGTTTCACGATCATTTCGTAGAAGTCTTGGGTGGAGCGGGTGAAGGCTTTTCCTTTGTGGTGCAGGATCCCGAGCGGCCTTTTCAAGCTAAGCCCTTGAAGGGGTATCGTTTCGAGCGCCCTGTCTTTCAGTTCGCGCAGGATCGTGTTTTTCGGGACGATGGAACAGCCCAGGCCCAGGAGGATCGCGCTTTTCAACGTTTCGATGTTGTCGTATTCGTTGACCACCCGCGGCTCCGCCCCGTTTTTCTTCAAGAATTCGTCAATGGCGCCGCGCGTCGGGGTTTCCATGCGGAAGGCGACGAATTTCGCTTGGTTGAGCTCCCGGAGAGCGGTCTTCTTTTTTGGGATCACGGGGTGGTGGGGGGACTGAGCCAGAACCAGCTCTTCCTCGGCGAAGGTTTCGGAAATCACGCCGTATTTTCTTTTTGGAAACGCGACGAAACCGAAGTCCACCGACTGGTTCATCACCATTTCGTAAATTTTGTTGAAGGGCTGGTATTCGAGGTGGATGTCGATCTTGGGGTACCGGCGGAGGAAGCTTCGAATGAGGGGCTGGAGCTCATAGAGACCGATGCTGTAGATCGTGGCGATGCGGATCGTGCCTTCGAAGCGGTTTTGCGTTTCGCCCACTTTCATCTTGGCCTCTTCGTAGAGTTTCAGGATGTTTTCGGCGGAGGCCAGGAAGACCCTTCCGCAGGGCGTGAGGAGCACTTTTTTCTTCTGCCTTTCGAAGAGCTTGCACTGGAGTTTTTCCTCCAGCAGTTGGATGTGCTGGGTCACGGCCGGCTGGCTCACGTAGTTTTTGTAGGCCGCGGCCCGGAGGGACCCTACCTTGGCGACGTCGACGAACGTTTTGAGGAAGAAGAGATTGACCATAGGTATTCCAACTTTTTGTGATCATCATGATAACAAAAATTTGATATACTTATCAATAGCGTTTTGCCGGCTCGGCTCTCCCCCTTGACGGGGGGAGGAGGGTTGAGGTTGGCTTGTCGTTGTGACTGTTGTCACGGACAGGTGGGGAGGTTTTTGGTATCATGAGTTCGAAAAGGAAAGAAGGTGAGAGAGTATGTTTGGAATAGGGATGCCGGAGCTCATCGTCATTTTTTTGGTGGTTTTGCTCCTCTTTGGCGGCAATCGGATCGTCGATATCGCCAAGGGGCTCGGGGGCTCGATTAAGGAGTTCAAGAAATCACTGAAAGATGCGGATCCGACGCAAGAATTGAAGAAATAAAGGTAAGAAGCGCTCCGAGTCTTAGGGCCTAATTCCTCCGGTGGGGGAAATGGCGCTCAAGACCGATTCGGGGTATCCAGGAAACGCGATACCCTCCTCGCAACCGCTGAAAAAAGCGGGTTGCCCACCACAAACCTTCGGCGGACACGGCCCGCCACAAGGCGTCGGTGGGCAATTGGGAAAGGGGCAGGGAGTTTGGAGGCTGACTTTCCAGCAAGAGGAGGGTCGGCCTTTTTTGTTTGGGTGACACGGATGTTAATCGACTCCTACGGGCGGCGGATTGAGCACTTGAGGATTTCGCTGACGGAGCTTTGTAATTTCCGGTGCGTCTACTGCGTTCCAGGGGAGGGGCTCTGCCCTTCGCCGTCTGCTTTGTATTTGACGCGGGAGGAGATTGAGCGCTTCGTGCGTTTGGCGGGGGAACTGGGCATTACGCGCATTCGCTTGACGGGAGGGGAACCGCTCCTCCGTCAGGATATTTTGGAGATTGTCCGGTGTTTGAAAGGTCTGCCCACGGTTCACGATCTCTCCCTTACGACCAATGGAAGTCATCTGGCGCCGCTGGCCAAGCCGCTCAAAGAGGCGGGTCTCGATCGCGTGAATATCAGCCTGGACAGTCTGAATCCTTGGCGTTTTCGTGAAGTGGCTTCTTCCCCGTTTTATTGGAAGGTCATCGAGTCGGTTTTTGCCGCTTTGGGCGAAGGGCTGAAGGTCAAAATCAACGTAGTGGCGCTTCGGGGATTGACCCGGGAGGAGATCGCCGCTTTTGCGGAGCTCGCCTTTCTTTATCCTTTGGAAGTCCGTTTCCTCGAATTCATGCCGCTTTGCGGGACCGCTTGGCGGCCGGAGTTGGTTTTGCCCATTAAAAACGTCCGGAGCGCCGTGAAGGAAAACGTCGAGCTTTTGGAGGATGACCGGCCCCGCTTGGATCAACCGGCGCAGACGTTCCGGATCCGCGGGGGGAAGGGGAAGGTGGGATTTATCGCCTCGCTGACCGAGTCTTTTTGCGATCAGTGTTCCCGCATCCGTTTGAGCGCCGACGGGAGGATTTTGCCGTGTTTGTTCTCCGGCGAGGAGGTTTCCGTGGGCGATCTTTTGAGGCGCCACGCGCCTGACGAAGAGATTCTTGAGGCCGTTCGGGAGGCGGTCAAACGGAAACCCAGAGGAAATCGGTTCCGCGAGAGGCCCTTTGGGCTGGGGGAAGACGGGGATCTTGAGGTTGCGCGGAATCCGTTGATTCGTCATATTGGCGGATGAGGGAGCGAGGGTTCGATGAAAGTGAGAGCTCTTTTTTTTGCGCAGGTTAGGGATGCGGCGGGGGTTGGGGAGCGGGAGTTTGAGGTTAAGGAAGGAACGACGGTTGGGGAGTTGAAGGAGCTCGTTGCCGACCGGCTGGAGGCCGGTTCCGTTAAACTGCTTCCCTTACGGTTTGCGGTGAACGAAAGATTTGTGGAGGCGGGATATTTGTTGAGAGAAGCGGATACGGTGGCATTTTTGCCGCCGGTGGCTGGAGGATAGAGGAAGGCAATGAAGAATTAAGAGTGAAGAATGAAGAATGAGACGGGAAAAAGTTTAATCGGGAAAACGGTGAAGCCGGCGGCGGATCCTTCCCATAACGTGTGGGGCGAGCGGTACGGGCCGCTTGAGGCGGTTTTTCATCCGCGGAGCGTCGCGATCATCGGAGCGACGGAGAAAGAGGGAAGCGTTGGGAGAACCCTCTTGGTGAATTTGACCCAGCCTTCTTTTAAGGGAAAGGCATTCCCGGTTAATCCCAAACATCCCTCTCTCTTGGGACATCAGGCTTTTCCAAACGTCGCTTCGCTTCCGGAAAGACCGGACCTGGCTGTGATCGCGACGCCTGCCGAGACGGTTCCGGGAGTTGTTGAGGAATGCGTCCGCGCCGGAGTGAAGGCCGCGATCATTATCTCGGCTGGTTTTAAGGAAACGGGGCCGGAGGGCGCCCGTTTAGAGAAACAAATTTTGGAGAAGGCCAGAGGCGGGGGCTTGAGGATTGTGGGACCCAATTGTTTGGGAGTGATGAACCCTTTAACGGGTCTCAACGCTACCTTTGCCGGCCGCGCGGCGCTTCCCGGCCACGTGGGTTTCATCAGCCAAAGCGGGGCGCTCTGCACCGCGGTGCTCGATTGGAGCCTGCGGGAGCACGTGGGTTTCAGCGCTTTCGTGTCCATCGGCTCCATGCTTGACGTCGGCTGGGGCGACTTGATCGATTATTTGGGAAATGATCCCGAGACGAACAGCATTTTGATTTACATGGAAACGATCGGAGACGCGAGGAGTTTCCTGTCGGCCGCGAGGGAAACGGCTCTCCGAAAGCCCATCATCGTTTTGAAAGCCGGCCGCACGGACGCGGCGGCGAAGGCGGCGGTTTCTCATACCGGTTCGATCGCCGGAAGCGATGACGTGCTGGATGCGGCCTTTCGGCGCTGCGGGGCGCTCCGGGTGAATGAAATCAGCGAACTTTTTGACATGGCTGAAATTTTAGCCAAACAACCAAGGCCAAAAGGCCCGCGGCTCACCGTTTTGACCAATGCCGGAGGGCCAGGGGTGCTTGCGGCCGATGAGCTGATCTCGAAGGGCGGGGAATTGGCCAAGCTTTCGGAAAAGACCATCGAGGAGTTAAACCGTTTTTTGCCGCAGCACTGGAGCCATGGCAACCCCGTCGATATTCTCGGAGATGCGGACCCTGCGCGCTATGCGAAGGCTCTCGGTATTTTGTCGAAGGATCCCGAAAACGACGGGCTTCTGGTGATTCTGACTCCTCAGGCCATGACCGATCCTTTGGGGACGGCGGAGGCTTTAACGGTCTATGCCAAGGCCGGTGACAAGCCCGTCTTGGCGAGCTGGATGGGGGGCAGTGAAGTCGGAAAAGCGCGGGACGTTTTGAATCGCGCGGGCCTGCCGGTTTTCGCTTATCCGGATGAAGCGGCAAGGCTTTTTTGCTGGATGTGGCAGTACGCGCGGGACCTCAAGTCTCTTTATGAAACGCCCCTTCTTCCGGCGACGTGCGCGGTTCCATTTATGAAAGGAAATGAAAGCCGGACGGACGTTCGCCGAATTGCCGGCGAGGCGGCTGAGAAAGGGAGAGTTTTGCTGACGGAGTTTGAGTCGAAAAGGCTTCTTCACGCTTATGGAATTCCCGTCGTTCCGACGGAGACGGCCGGAACGGAAGAGGAAGCGGTGAAGCTCGCCGATCGGATGGGGTATCCGGTGGTCCTGAAGCTCCATTCGGAAACGGTGACGCACAAAACGGACGTGGGAGGGGTGCGTTTGGGTTTGGAGCGTTCTTCGGCCGTTGGAGCCGCTTACCGCGATATCGAGCGCTCGGTTACGGAGAAGAAAGGCCGCGCGGCCTTTCTGGGGGTGACGGTCCAACCGATGGTTCGAAGGGAGGGATATGAGCTCATTTTGGGAAGCAGTATCGATGCCCAGTTCGGCCCCGTGATCCTCTTTGGAGCCGGCGGCCAGCTCGTGGAAGTTTTTAGAGACCATGCGCTGGGTCTGCCTCCGCTCAACACGACGCTGGCCAGGCGGATGCTCGAGAGAACGCGTATTTTTCAGGCATTAAAGGGCGTACGCGGCAGAAAGGCGGTGGATTTGGGTCTGCTTGAAGACGTCTTGGTGCGTTTTTCTCAGCTCGTGGTGGAAGAACGGCGGGTCCGGGAAATCGACGTCAACCCTTTACTGGCGTCCGGTTCCGGGATTCTGGCTTTGGACGCGCGCGTGGTTTTGCAGGATCCGGCTTTAAGCGATGACGAGCTTCCGAAACTCGCCATCCGCCCTTACCCATCGGAGTACGCGGGCTTTTGGAAGACCAAGGATGGCGAGGACTTGACGATCCGCCCCATCCGGCCGGAAGATGAGCCGCTCATGGTGCGTTTTCACGCGGCGCTTTCGGAGCGGAGCGTGCGCCTGCGTTATCTCCGCGCCATCGGCTTGAATGAACGAATCGCCCATGAGCGCCTTGCGCGCGTTTGTTTCAACGATTATGATCGGGACGTTGCGCTGGTGGCTGAACGGACTGAGGCGGAAAGCGAGGAAAGGAAGATCGCCGCCGTGGCCCGCTTAAGCCGCATCCGCGGGACGGATGACGCCGAGTTTGCCATTGTGGTGAGCGACGCCTTTCAGCGCCGGGGTCTTGGAGCGGAACTTGTGCGGTTGCTTTTGGAAGTGGGCCGCAAAGAAGGGATCCACCGCATCTTGGCGCACATTTTACCGGAAAACGCCGCGATGCGCCGCATCTGCGAAAAAGCGGGTTTTTCCCTTCACGAGGAACCCGAAAACGGCTGGGTGCGGGTGGAGGTTGAGTTACGGTAGAGGGGGTTCTTAAAAATGGGAATTCCACTTCAGTCGGGGATTATTTACGGGCCTCTGGAGTCGAGGCGGTTTGGGAGGTCGCTGGGGATTAATTTACTGCCGGGTGACCGGAAGGTGTGTTCTTTTGATTGCGGGTATTGCCAGTATGGGACGGCCGATCAAAAGCCGCCCATCGTTTTTCCGGCCTTCGAAGACATTGAGCGGGAAGTGGGCGCTTTTCTCTCTCTGGCCAAGCGGGAGAGTCGGAAGATCGATTGGATCATGATCGCCGGGAACGGGGAACCGACGCTTCATCCGGATTTTGGGAGAGTCGTGAGGGTTTTGGGGCGGCTTCGGGACTTCCATTTAAGCGGCGTGCCGATCGGCATTTTGTCCAACTCTTCCACCTGCCACCGCCCGGAGATTCAAGAGGCGCTTTGGAAGCTGGATAAGTGTTTTATGAAATTGGATGCGGGGACCCAGGAGGTGCTCCATGGAGTGAACAAACCTTTTGCGAAAGAAGGATGGAGCCGGATGATCGGAGGGATTTACCAGCTTCGCCGCTTTGCCCTGCAGAGCATGTTTGTGACCGGAAAAGCGGACAATGCTTCTCCGGAGGCGGTGGAGGAGTGGATAAGCACGGTCGGTTACCTGATGCCCGAGAGCGTGCAGGTGTACACCCTTGACCGTCCGGCGGGCGAGGAGGGGATTTTGCCGGTGCCTCGCGGGAGACTGGAAGAAATCGCCAAAGCCCTTACGGAGAAGACGGGCATTTTGGCTTCCGTGTACGAATGAGGCGGCTGTGGACGTTTTACTGCTTTCGAGACTGCAGTTTGCGCTGACGATCGCCTTCCATTATATTTTTCCGCCGCTCAGCATCGGACTGGGGCTGATCCTCGTGATCATGGAAGGGCTTTATCTTAAGACGAAAGATCCCCTGTATCATGCCATGACGCGGTTTTGGGTGAAGATCTTTGCGTTGACCTTCGCGATAGGGGTGGCGACGGGGATCGTGATGGAGTTTGAGTTCGGCGCCAATTGGGCGGTTTATTCCCGCTATGTGGGGGACGTGTTTGGGAGCGCTCTTGCGGCGGAAGGGATTTTCGCTTTTTTCCTCGAGTCCGGCTTTTTGGCGGTTCTCCTTTTCGGGTGGGACAAAGTAAGCCCGGTTTTTCATTTTGTGTCGACGGTGCTTGTGGCGCTCGGCGCTCATTTCAGCGCGATATGGATCGTGGTGGCAAATTCCTGGATGCAAACGCCGGCGGGATTTCACGTCGTCGGTGAGGGGATGAAGGCAAGGGCCGAGATCACCGATTTCTGGGCGATGGTCTTCAATCCGTCAGCGGTTGAGCGGGTCCTTCACGTTTATATGGGGGCGTGGCAGGCGGGCGCCTGGTTTGTCATGAGCGTCGCCGCCTATTATCTGCTCAAGAAACGGTGGACGGATTTCGCCAAGAAATCGATCAAAATCGCCCTCCTTGTCGCTTTGATTTCGTCGCTTGGCCAGCTCGTGACGGGCGACTGGAGCGCGAAGAAGGCAAGCGCCCATCAGCCGGCGAAGCTTGCTGCTTTTGAGGGCCATTACGATTCCCGGAAACCGGCGCCCCTGTACCTCTGGGGATGGGTGGATGAGAAAGAGGAGAGGGTGCGCCATGGCGCGGCGATTCCGGGGATGTTGAGCTGGATCCTTTATGGGGACGCATCCAAACCCGTCCGTGGGCTTCGTTCTTTTTCTCCGGAGGATCGCCCGCCGGCGAATCTCGTGTTCCAGGCTTACCACGGGATGGTCGCGATCGGTTTGGGGTTGATCGTGCTGGCGTTCCTTTCGCTTTTTTTACTGCGGAAAGGCAGGCTTTTTGAAACGCCGTGGGTGCTTCGCCTTTGCGTTCTTTCGGTCATCGGCCCGCAGATCGCCAATCAATTGGGGTGGATGGCGGCGGAGGCAGGCCGCCAGCCTTGGATCGTTTACGGCCTTTTGCGGACAAAGGACGCTTTCTCCAAGAACCTGGCGGCCGGCCAGGTAATGGCCTCGCTTATTTTATTCATGCTGGTGTACGCTCTCCTTTTTGTTCTTTTCATTTATTTGCTGGATCGGAAAATCAAGCAAGGACCCGAGGAGGGGCTCCTGGCGGCCCCGCACCGGGCGGAGATTTGAGAAATGAGCCTATCGTTGAACGAGATATGGTTTGTTTTGGTGGGCATTCTTTTTACCGGCTATGTGATTCTCGACGGATTTGATCTGGGAGTGGGCGCGCTTCACCTTTTTACGAAGACGGACGAGGAAAGACGCCTGATGCTCAACACCATCGGGCCGGTCTGGGACGGGAACGAGGTGTGGCTCGTGACAGGCGGCGGCGCGCTCTTTGCCGCTTTCCCGGACGTCTATGCGACCGTTTTTTCCGGGTTTTACCTGCCTTTTATCTTCTTCGTGACGGCGCTTATTTTCCGTGCGGTGGCCATTGAGTTCCGGAGCAAACGGCCCATGAAATGGTGGCGGCAGTTTTGGGACGTGAGTTTCAGCTTGTCGAGTCTTCTTTCCGGTTTTCTCATAGGAGTGGTTTTGGGCAATATGGCGTGGGGGATTCCGCTGGACGCCCAAGGGGAGTTCACGGGGTCCTTTTGGAGTTTGTTTTCCCCTTACTCGGTGCTTTTGGGGGTGACGGCGGTCGCTCTTTTTATAATGCACGGGGCCATTTACGCGGCGCTCAAAACCGAGGGCGCGCTTCATCAAAAATTAAAGGGGTGGGTGAACCCGGCGATCATCTTTTTCATCATTTGCTATGCCATGACGACGATGGCGACGCTTTTGTACGTGCCGCACATGACGGAACTGATCCGCGAGAGGCCTCTTTTGTTTGGAGCGGCTCTCCTCAATCTACTGGCCATCGCCAACATTCCGAGAGAGATCCATCATGGCAGGAGCTTCCGGGCCTTCCTTTCTTCCTGCGCGGCGATGGCGGCTCTCATGGTGCTTTTCGGTTTGGGGATGTTTCCGGATATGGTTTATTCCAACCCCTTGCCGGAAAACAGCCTCACCTTGCACAACGCGGCTTCTTCCCCAAAAACCCTGCAGATCATGCTCGTCATCGCCCTGATCGGCATGCCGCTGGTTCTCGCCTACACGGTGAGCGTTTACTGGATCTTCCGCGGGAAGGCGAAGCTGGACGCGATGAGTTATTGAAATCCCCCCTGCCCCCTTTGAAAAGAAAAGGGGGTAAGGGCGTTCTTTTCACTAAAGAGAAAGAGCCGAAGACCAACCCCCTTTTTATTTCAAAGGGGGCAGGGGGGATTTGATTGGTTTTTCTTGATCTTACCACTATATTTAGGATATACT
>JACQQY010000038.1 GCA_016206825.1 Candidatus Omnitrophota bacterium | reverse complement strand
GGCCATGGACGATGATTTCAACACTTCTTTGGCGATAACCGTGATGCATGAAATGGCGCATGAGGCGCGGAAGACGGCGGATCCCGGCGTTCTTTTGGACTGCGGGCGGAAACTCAAGGCCTTTGGCGGGCTATTGGGCGTTTCGCTGGATACAAGGGAGGAGACGGAGTCTTCTCCGGAGTACATGGCTTTTGTCGGGCGGATCGAAGCGGGGATTCGTGAGCGGGCGGAGGCGAGAGGCAGGAGAGACTATAAAAAAGCGGATGAGATTCGTGAGCGGCTCACGCGCGAGGAGAAAGTGATCCTCTCCGACCTGGCGGGCGGGAAAACGACATGGCGAAGAATTTGAAAAGAGGAACGTTCATTACGCTGGAAGGGTGCGAGGGGTGCGGGAAATCGACCCAGCTTAAGCTCCTTTACGGCTTTTTAAAAAAGGAGAGGTTCCCCGTTTTGATGACCCGTGAACCGGGAGGCACCGCCATCGGGGATGCCGTTCGCAGGGTTCTTTTGGACGTGCGAAACGGCGGGATGTCTGTTATTTGCGAAACGCTCCTTTACATGGCCAGCCGCGCGCAGCTCGTGGAGGAAGTGATTCTTCCTAAGCTCCAGGAGAAAAAGGTGGTGCTTTGCGACCGGTGGCTCGACGCCACCATTGCCTATCAAGGTTATGCCGGGAGCGTGGACGTCCCCTGGATCGAACGGCTGGGACGCTGGGTAACGCAAGGGGTGAAGCCTGATCTTAGCCTGTTTCTGGATCTGCCGGTGGCGTGCGGCTTGCGCCGGGCGCGCGGGCGGTCCTTGGATCGCATGGAAAAGAAGAGCCTGCGCTTTCATGAAAAAGTCCGCAGGGGGTATCTCGAAATTGCCAAGCGCGAACCGAAGAGATTCAAGCGGATTCCGATACGGGAAACGGACGGGATAGGGGAAATCCATCGGAAAATTCAAGAGGGGGTGTTGTCGGTTTTATGTCGATGACGACTATTGAAAATCAACCGCAGGTCGTGGGCTTCCTCAGGAAGGTCTTAAGAAAAGGGCGGTTGCCTCATGCGCTTCTTTTTCAAGGGCCGAAGGACAGCGGCCAAAAAGAAACCGTTTTGTGGCTGATCAAGACCCTTTTTTGCGAGAAAAGGGCGGGGGATGGAGCGCCGTGCGGCTCTTGCGCTTCCTGCCATTTGGTGGAGCGGGGGAGCCATCCGGATCTTTTATGGGTGAAGCCTGAGGAGGAGTCTCCCATCATCCGGATTGAGCAAATAAGAGAAGCCGTTCATCGGATGAATCTTCAATCTTTCCAAGCCCGCTGGAAGGCCGCGGCCATTGATGAGGCGCACAGCATGAACGAAGTTTCGCAAAATGCTCTTTTAAAAACGCTGGAAGAGCCGACGGGCAGAGCGCTTTTTATTTTAATTTCTTCTCATCCGGAAAAGTTGTTGTCCACGGTTCGTTCAAGGCTCGTCCGGCTTCGTTTCTTCCCGCTTTTAAAAACAAAGGAAGAGGCCCCGGAAGCGGCCGCGCTTCTCGAAACTCTTTTGGGCGGAGTTTATTCTCCGGCGGCCATTCCCGATCTTTCGGGCACGAGCCGCGAGAACCTGTGCCGGATCATGGATCATCTGACGGAATATTTTCGGGAGGCCCTGCTGCTGCGGATGGGACTATCGGAACTCTTGCCGACAGGCAATGTTTCAAAAAAAGTTTCGAGTCTTGCTTCCATATCGGACGAGGAGGAACTGCAGGAAAAGATAGAATTTACCGCCCAAATAAAGGAAAAGATACAGGCCAATATGAACGTGAAGCTCCTGCTGCAGGCATTCTGGGCGGGGCTTTTGGAGAAAACATGCCGGACAAGTATTATCTAACGACGCCCCTTTATTATGTGAACGCGAAGCCCCACATCGGGCACTCGTATACCAACATTGCCGCGGACGCCCTGGCGCGTTTTAAAAGGCTCCAAGGCAAGGAAGTGCTCTTTTTGACGGGCACGGACGAGCACGGGCAGAAGGTCGAGCGGGCGAGCCGCGAGGCCGGCATGAGTCCGGGCGGGTTCACCGATTCGATCGTTCCTTCTTTCAAGGATCTTTGGCAGAGGCTTTCCATTTCTTACGATGACTTTATCCGGACGACGGAAAAAAGGCATGTGGAGACGGTGAAGGCCGTGTGGCTGAGACTCCATGAAAAGGGGGAGATTTACAAGGACCGCTATTCGGGATACTATTGCACGCCCTGCGAAACTTTTTGGACGGAGCGTCAGGTTTTAACGGAAAAGGAAGGTATCCTTTGTCCGGATTGCCGGCGGCCGCTTGATCAAATCGAAGAGGAAAACTTTTTTTTCCGGATATCCAGGCACCAAAAGTGGCTGATGGATACCGTTCGTTCGGGCGAGATGCTTGTTTTGCCGGAGACGCGGCAAAACGAGGTTTTGGGATTCCTGGAAAACAATGTTTTGCAGGACCTTTGTATTTCCCGGCCGAAGAGCCGCCTGTCGTGGGGAATCGAGTCGCCGGTGAGCCCGGAGCATGTGACGTACGTGTGGTTTGACGCCCTTATCAATTATATCTCCGCCTGCGGTTATCCTGACGATGAGAACAAGTTCCGGAAGTGGTGGCCGGTCGATGTGCACCTGGTGGGAAAAGACATCCTGCGTCATCATGCGATTTACTGGCCCATTTTACTAAAGGTTTTGGATTTAAAACTTCCCCGAATGATTTTTGCCCATGGTTGGTGGGTTCAAGGCCGTGAGAAGATGTCCAAGTCGAGGGGGAACGTTGTGGATCCTTTGGAGATTGTCGGGCGTTTCGGCGTCGACGCCTATCGTTATTTTCTGCTTCGCGAGATTCCGTTCGGTTCCGACGGGGTCTTCAGCGAAGAGGCGCTCACCCAGAGGTTCAATCACGATTTGGCGAACGATCTGGGGAATCTGGCGCACCGCACGCTCACCATGTGCGAAAAATACTTTGGAGGCAGGGTGCCGGAGGGGGTTTCTTTGGATTGCGCCGGACCCTTGAGACGGGAGGCGGAGGGGCTTTTTGCTTCTCTCGATCTCTATATGGCCAAGCTGGATTTTTCTCAAGCGCTTGCCGAAATTTGGAAGTTGATTAACCGGGCGAACAAATTCATTGAAGAATCGACGCCATGGAAGCTGGCTAAGCAGGCAGACCTTTTACCCCTCAAGAAAGTTTTAGTCGAGCTTTTGGAGGTGTTGAGAACGGCCGCCCACAGTCTCTCGCCCTTCATGCCAGCCACCGCCGAGGCACTATGGACACAGTTGGGCATGGAGGCCTCTCCCGCCCAAACGCCTTTTGCGCATAGAGGATGGGGTTCCTTCCAGAAGGGCGGAAAGATCCAAAAAGCCGCCCCGCTTTTCCCGAGAATCGAGAAATAGGTCAGGGATGGTACAATTGTTACGCGGTAAGAAAGCGCTTGCAGGACTTGCCCCTGTTCCAAAGGGCAAGTCTTTAAGGGAATTGCCGGATTTGTTCAATTCCCTTCCTCATCTCTCGAGGCAGGAAGCCCATGAGTTTCTTAAGGACGTTGCTCAAGCAAAAAGGCTTCTTACCAAGAAAAAGTTAAGGTTGGTGAAGCGAACACAACTCAAAGGGAAGGGGGGTATGAAGAATGGATACACCTGCTCATAGTGGAAGAGCTTAAATCCCCCCTGCCCCCTTTGAAAAGAACAGGGGGTAAAGGCGTTCTTTCCACTAAAGAGAAAGAGCCAAAGACCAACCCCCTTTTTATTTGAAAGGGGGCAGGGGGGATTTGATTCCACGGCTTAGCTTCTTGTGACAAGGGTTCTCATTGCTTTTCCGTAGATCAATAGAAGAGGTTTCAACATGCACGCTTATTTGGATTACAACGCGACGTCGCCTTTGGATCCCTTGGTTTTTGAGGAGATGAAGCCGTTTTTTACGGAGTGTTTCGGGAATGCCTCCAGCTTCCACCGCAGAGGCCAGGAATCCCGTCATGCGGTTGAGCTTGCCCGAGAGAGGCTTGCGGATTGTTTGGGGGTAGAACCCGGGGACGTTATCTTCACGTCGGGCGGGACGGAGGCGGATAACCTGGCGGTGAAAGGGGTGATGGAGTCGCCGGGAGAGAAGAGAGATCAT
>JACQQY010000039.1 GCA_016206825.1 Candidatus Omnitrophota bacterium | reverse complement strand
TCGTTTTCAAAAAGCTGAGAGATTCGATTTGGGAGGCTTATGTCGAGAAGCACATTCGTGTCCTTACCCGCCTCGAGCATCACCGGCACTTCTTAGTTTTTGTCGGCAATCACGATCAAGTTCGGCAGTTTTTGAAGGAACATTAATTGGGTTATTGAAACACCTTTCGGAAGCGGAGGGCGCCGAGGAGCGGCCAAGGTTGTGGAGGCGATGGCGTGACAAGGATAGTAAGTAAGAGTTCGGGTTTAATGTTTTTATTTTTGTTGCGCTCTGGGGGTGGTCGTCGGGTATAATTTTGTTGTTTTGCGCTCAATAAAAAAGGAGAATGAGGCGATGAGGAGAGGTCTTTTCGGGATTTTGTCATTTTCGTTGTTGGGAATCGCGGCTCTAACGGCGGCGGGGTGCGCGACGGGGAGGCCCAAGGAGGTGCAGGGTCCCAATCCGGCCGACCAGGCGAACGCGTTTCGAAACGAGCTTCAGGCGAAGGACCAGCAGATCCAAGAGCTTCAGGTCCAGTTGGAAGCTTATAAACAGGGGACGATTTCTCCCGGCGGGACTTCCGGCGCGGGCCGCGATTCCCTTGTCCGGGTGCAGGGGGTTTCCCTTGCCGACGTTCAGCGGGCTTTGGCCCGCGCCGGGTTTGATCCCGGGCCGGTAGACGGACGGGCCGGCAAGAAAACCAAGGCGGCGATCAAGGACTTTCAGAAAAGGCACAGCCTTGCCGTTGACGGAATCATCGGCGAGAGGACCTGGGCGCTTTTAAAATAGGGGCGCGTGAAGCGTGAAGCGTCGTGCGGCGGAAATGTTCATTCATCTTGTTCTTTTCAAGATCAAACGAAAAGACCTGCCGGCGTACGTGTCGGATTGCGAGATTTGGCGGAAGGAAGCCAAACGGCACGAAGGTTTCATGGGTTACCGGACGCTTTGCCGGACGGATGAGAAGAATCAGTACGCTTCCTTTTATCTGTGGAAGAGCGAGCGGGATCACCGGAAGTTCATGAAACGGCATCACGACCGTTTGGTTTCCTTGAGCCGGTGTCCCGTGAAGGTGCTGGGGTATTATAATTTCACCACCAATGGAACCATCCCACTCGATCACTCTCCTTGTTCCTGAAATCAAAGAACTCCTTGCCGAGAAAAATTACGTCCTTTTGAAGCAAGTGATGCGCGAGTCCAATCCTCTGGACTTCGCCGACGCGTGGAAGCGTTTCGCCGAAGAGGAGCGTCTCCAGCTCTTCAAGCTTTTGCCGGGGACGGCGGCGCTTAAGCTTTTCGAGATTTTGGATATCGAGGATCAGCGTTATCTGTTGGGAAAGCTGAGCGAGGAGAACGTGACGCCCCTCTTGGAGGGGATGGAATCTCCGGACCTCGCGAAGCTTTTTCACAAAATGTCCCCGCGCCTGGCGAAAAAGATGACGAGCCTCATCAAACGCCAGGAGGCGCTCGCCCACATCGATCTTCTCATGAAATTCCCGGAGCATTCGGCCGGGAGTCTCATGCATCCCGAGTTTGTCAAACTCACTCCCAAGTTGACGGCCAAGCAGGCCACTTCCCTCCTGCAGGCCATCGCGAGACCCTACGAAAAGGAACATCTTTATTCCCTCTTTGTCACGGATGAGGAGGGAAGGCTTTTGGGGGCTTTGACGCTTCAGGATCTTTTCAGCGCGCCCGAAGACGAAAGACTTTCCGAGCTCATGACTTCGGCGGAGGCGGTCAAAGTGAGGCCTGAGACCGATCAGGAAGAGGCGGCCAAACTTTTTTCCAAGTATGGTTTGACGGCGGCTCCCGTCGTGAACGGGGAGAACCGGTTGGTCGGAATCCTGACGGCGAAGGACATCCTTTCGGTCGTGCGGCAGGAGGCGACCGAGGATATCGCGAAAATGGCGGGCACGCGCGCCTCCGACGTCGAAGAAAGGTCCGTTCTCAAGATCGTCCGTTTCAGGATGCCGTGGCTTGTGACGACGCTTCTGGGGGAGCTTTTGGTCGCGGCGATCATACGCGCTTTCGAGCCGACGCTGAGCGAGATGCTGGTGCTGGCTTCTTTTCTGCCGCTCATCGCGGCGATGGGAGGGAACGTCGGGTCTCAATCGGCGATGATCATGGTGCGGTCGATAGCCCTCGGGACCGTCAACGGCAACGGAAAGTTCCGGGCCGTTTTCCGCGAGGCGCGGGTGGGTTTTCTTCTGGGGCTCTGTTACGCGGTGATTCTCGGCTTGGCCGCTTTCTTCCTTTTTGGACGGTCTTTTTCGGATATTTTCCCCGTGATTATAGGCTTAAGCATCTGCGTTTCGATGACGGTGGCGGCCACCATCGGTTCCGTGGGCCCGCTTCTCCTGCAAAGAGTTGGCGTGGACCCCGCTACGGCGACGGGGCCTCTCATCACGACGACCACGGACATCATCAGCACTTCCTTTTATTTCGTCATCGCCACGGTGATGCTGGCTTACGTTCGATAAGCTCCTCATGCCTCACATCCACGAGCTTTATGATTTCGTCGTGTCGGTTTTTATCGTCCATCAGGAAAGACGCGGAGCCGAGCGGCGCGCGCTTTTGGTCTATCACAAGAAATACCGGGAATGGCTGCCGATCGGCGGGCACATTGAGCTTGACGAGGATCCCGAGCAGGCGCTTTATAGGGAAATCGAAGAGGAAAGCGGCCTGCGCGTGAAAATTCTCGCCGAGACTCCGCCCGTCCGGCACAAAGGCGTCAAGCCCATTCCGACGCCTTCGTTCGTGGACGTTCACGAAATCGACCGCGCTCACAAGCACATCGCTTTTATTTACTGCGGGACGGCGCGGACACCCGCCGTGCGTTTGCATGAGAGGGAGCATGCCGAGTACCGGTGGTTCAACCGGAAAGAATTGGCGGATCCGAAGTGGGGGTTGACGCCGTCCATTCGGTTTTACTGTTTGGAGGCGATGAAGAAAGCGGCGGGTCATGGTCGATAAATGGATAGCGATCGCGGCGGTTCTTTTTTTTCTGGCCTCTAGCGATAGTTTGGCGGAGAAGAAGCGCTCTTTCTTGGTGATAGAAACAGATGGGGACGTTCTTGTTTTGGATCCAGGTCGTTTGGCGCAGAGAAAATTGCTGCCCAACACTTTTTTGGAAAAGGGAACCGTTTTGAAGACGGGTTCCAACAGCTTCGTTCAAATGGCGTTGAGTGAGGGGTTGGAGGCGGGGATGAAGGTTGAACCGCATTCGCGGTTGGATTTGCTGGGCCTTTCGCCTCCCAGGGTGTTTCTGAAGCAGGGGACGCTTTTGGTTCTTCGGGATAGGGAGATCTTGGAGGAGGCGGGAGGGCCGGTCTCCGGTGGGGGCGAACGGCCGTTTGCCCCTGCGCTTCGGGTGTCGACGAGAGACGGGTGGGTGGAGACCCGGTACGGCGGGTGTCAGATTCAGGTTTCTGAGCGGGGCACGGCGGTCAGGGTGTTTGACGGGGAAGCGGCGGTTTCGGCTTCTTTCGGAAAAGGAGAGAAACCTTTTGCGGTGCGGGAGGGATTTAAGTGTTTCTTGGGTTCGAAGAAACCTCCGGTTTTTCCTTTTCGGATGGGTTTCGAGGATTATGCCCGGTGGGAAGTGTGGATGAGGGAGTTTTACGAAAAGAGGGATGATTTGACGTTTTGATGGAGTGACCGGTATGCGGCGGGGCGTGGGTTTGGCCGGTTTTTGGATTTTGTTGGTCGCGGGTTTTTCTCTTTTGGCCCCCCTTTTTCTGCGGGAAATGGCGCAGGCGATGGATTTTTCCGCCTTGTTGGAGCCTCCTTCTTTCCGGCATCTTCTCGGCACGGATTCGCTCGGCAGGGATCTTTTAAGCCGGCTCCTTTGCGGTTCGAGGGTTTCGCTGGGGGTGGCGGTTCTCTCGATCGGTTTTGCGGTTTTGATCGGCGTGATGGTCGGGGCTTGCGCCGGTTATTACGGAGGATGGCGGGATAAGGCGCTCATGGCGTTTGTGGACGTGATGCTTTGTTTTCCCGTCTTTTTTCTTATTTTGTCGGTGATCGCCGTTTTGGGTCCGAACGTCTGGAACGTGGCGGTCGTCATCGGCCTGACCAACTGGATGGGAACGGCCCGGCTTATTCGCGCGGAGATTTTGAGCTTGAAGGAAAGAGAGTTCGTACTGGCGTCCAGGGCTTTGGGGGCGGGGGACTTTTGGATTATCGGGAGACACCTCGTGCCGAATGCGATGGGGCCGGTGATCGTGAACGCGGTTTTGGGGCTGGCGTCGGCCGTTTTGATCGAAAGCAGTCTGAGTTTCCTGGGCATCGGCGTTCAGCCGCCGACCCCGAGCTGGGGGAATATTTTGATGGATGGGAGAGCCGCCTTGGGGGCCGCGTGGTGGCTTGTCCTATTTCCCGGGATCATGATCTTCCTGACCGTTTTGTCGGTGAACGTGCTGGGGGAAGAGCTTCGCCGGTGGGCGCATGGCGCAGATCGCTAAAACGATTTTGGAAATCAAGAATTTAAGGGTTTCCTTCAAAGCGAAACCGGATGCGGGCGGGAAACGCTTTTACGCCGTGGATGGCGTGAGCCTTGATTTGGAGGAAGGGTCTTTTACGGCGCTCGTGGGAGAGTCGGGATCGGGAAAGAGCGTGACCGCTCTTTCGGTTTGCCGGCTGCTTTTTCCCGAGAGTCTTTCGGGGAGGGTTTATTTCCATTCGGACGGCGGGAAAACGGATTTGCTGACCCTTCCGGAAGCAGAGCTTCTTCGATTCCGCGGCAGAGAGATCGCCTACGTTTTCCAGGACCCCGCCTCGTCTCTCAATCCCGTTTTCAGAATAGGGGAACAGCTTGAAGAAACCTATTTGGCGCATTTTCCGGCGGCGAAATCGGAGGCGAGAGACAAGGCTTTTCATTGGCTCCGCGCGGTGAAGATCAAAGATCCCGAGAGGGTTTATCGAAGTTTCCCTCATGAGCTGTCGGGCGGGATGAAGCAGAGGGCGATGATCGCGATGGCGCTTCTTTCGAACCCGCGGGTTCTCATCGCGGATGAACCCACGACGGCGCTCGACGCCGTCACGGAGCAGGACGTCCTTCGGCTTTTGGTTCATTTCCAAAAGGAAAAGCGCCTGGCCGTTCTTTTCATCACCCACGATTTGCCGCTCGTTTCTTCTTTCGCCGAAACCCTTTATGTGATGGAGAAGGGAAGGATCGTCGAGGGCCTGAGGAAGGAGAGAGGGTCTTTTAGACCGGCGGAAGCCTATACCCAACGGCTTTTTAGAGCGCAATTATTGTCTTCTCAACCGAAGGAAACGATGGAAATATGAGCGCCCTTCTTCGAGTGAACGGGCTGACCAAGCGTTTTAAGGAATCCGGCGTGCTCGCCGTGCGGGACGTTTCTTTTTCGCTTGAGAGAGGCCGGACCTTGGGAGTGGTGGGGGAGTCGGGCTGCGGGAAATCCACTTTGGCAAAGCTCGTTTTGCGGCTTTTGCCTTGCGACGGCGGGGAGATTTTTTTTGAGGGGCGGAGGGTGGAGGGTTTGGGAGAGAGGGAGCTTAAGGTTTTTAGGAGGAAGGTCCAGATTATTTTTCAAGAGCCATTTCTGTCTCTTGATCCGCGGATGCGGGTGGATGCCGTTTTGAAAGAGCCTTTTTGGATTCAAGGGATGAGAGAAGGGCGCTCCTTGGAGAAGAAGGTCAAGGAACTTCTGGGACAAGCGGGCTTGCCGCCTTCCTATCGTTCCAAATATCCGCGCGAGCTCTCGGGCGGCGAATGCCAAAGGGCGGCGATCGCAAGGGCGCTGGCTTTGGATCCGGAGCTTCTCGTTTGCGACGAGCCGGTTTCGTCGCTCGATGCGTTGGTCCGCGTCCAAATCTTGAATCTTTTGCTGACGCTTCAAAAAGAGAGGAAGGTTTCCTATCTTTTCATCACCCACGATTTGAGAGTGGCGAGGCATATCAGCGACGACATCCTGGTGATGAAGGACGGCGAGGTGTGCGAGCATGGGCCGAGGGAGGAGGTCTTTGGCCGCCCGAAGCATTCTTACACCCGGATGCTTTTGGAGAATCTTAAAAAAATATCTTGACGTTTGGAGCTTGGGAACCAGACCCCGTCACGGCTTTTGCTTGAGCGATTCGGGCAAATCGGTTAAGATAAAAGCTTTGTTGGAGAGAATCCAAATTTCATGAAAAAGCTGTTGACGTTCGTGATGGCGGGGGGGAAGGGGGAGCGGCTTTATCCGTTGACGAAGGACCGGGCGAAACCCGCGGTGCCGTTCGGCGGAATCTACCGGATCATCGATTTCACCCTTTCCAACTGCGTCAATTCGGGGATTCGCCGGATCCACGTTTTGGTGCAGTACAAATCCATGTCTCTTGCGCGCCACATCCGGATGGGGTGGAACGTGTTGAACGCGGAGGTGGGCGAGTACATCGACGTGGTCCCGGCCCAGCAGAGGGTCGACGAGCACTGGTACCAGGGAACGGCGGATTCCATTTACCAGAATCTTTACTCGATCCGCATCGAGAAGCCGGATCAAATTTTGATTTTAGCCGGCGACCATGTCTATAAGATGAACTATAAGCTCATGCTCGATGCGCACCGGCAAGCCCGCGCGGATTTGACCATCGGGGTGGTGCCGGTTCCGGTCGAAGAGGCGTCGGGGGTGGGTGTCGTGGAAGTGGACCGCCAGAATTGGGTGGTGGGATTTCAGGAGAAACCCAAGGCGCCGAGAGCGATCCCCGGCGACCCGCGCCATGTTTATGGTTCGATGGGGATTTACATTTTTGACCGCTGGGTGCTGGAGAAGGAATTGGAGGAGGACGCCAAAAGGCAAACGGAGCATGATTTCGGCAAAAACATCATTCCTCAAATCATCCAAAGGGGCGAACGCAAGATCCTCGCCTATCAGTTCGTCGATTTGAATAAAAAGGAGGCGCTTTACTGGAAAGACGTGGGGACGCTCGATGCGCTTTACGAGGCCAACATGGATTTGGTGCAGGTGACGCCCCATTTTAATTTATATGACCGTGAATGGCCGATCCGCACTTACCAGCTTCAGTACCCGCCCGCCAAGTTTGTTTTTTCCGAAGGAAGGGGGCGATCCGGGATGGCCTTGGATTCGCTCGTTGCCGACGGCTGTATTCTTTCCGGCGGCGTGGTGCGGCGGTCGGTCCTTTCTCCGAACGTCCGGGTGAACAGCTATTCCGAAGTGGAGGATTCGCTTTTGCTGGAGGGCGCGGACGTCGGGCGCCATGCAAGGATCCGGCGGGCGATTATCGATAAGGAAGCGAAGATCATGCCGGGGGCGCGGATCGGATACGATTTGGAACGGGACAGAAAGCGGTTTACCATGACGCCCCAGGGAGTGGCTGTTGTGGAAAAGGGCGCGGTAGTAGAGGCGTAGGGAAGGAAAATAGGGTGGTGGGTTGTGGGTGGTGGATTAAGGATTGGATTCAATATGGAAGATAAGGCGCTGAAGATTGGAAGTAGGGAGCTTCGGTCGAGGTTGATGGTGGGGACGGGGAAGTATAAGACGTTCGAGCTCATGCAAGAGGCTTTGGAGGCTTCCGGCGCTCAAATGGTGACGGTGGCGGTGCGGCGGGTGAATCTCGATCGCACGAAGGAATCTCTGCTCGATTATCTGGATCCGAAAAAATACGTCCTTTTGCCCAATACCGCGGGTTGTTATACGAAGGAAGAGGCGATCCGCATCGCGCGGCTTGGCCGCGCGGCGGGGCTTTCGAATTTAGTGAAGCTGGAGGTTATCGGCGACGAAAAGACGCTTTTGCCGGATACGCGGGCGCTTTTGGAGGCTACGGAGGAGCTGGTCAAAGAAGGATTCGTGGTGATGCCTTATACGAATGACGATCCAATCGCCGCCAAGCGCCTTGAAGAGGCGGGGGCGGCTTGCGTGATGCCCTTGGCGGCTCCCATCGGTTCGGGGCAGGGGATTTTGAATCGTTTAAACATTGAGCTTATTCTCGAGAAGGTCAAGATTCCGGTGATTGTGGATGCGGGAGTGGGGACGGCGTCGGATGCGGCGGTGGCGATGGAGCTCGGCGCGGATGGGGTGTTGATGAATACGGCCATTGCCGAGGCGAAGGATCCCGTGAGGATGGCGGAGGCGATGAGGAAAGCGGTGGAGGCGGGGCGGCTTGCGTTTTTGGCGGGGAGGATGCCGAAGAAGAAGTACGCAAGCGCGTCGAGCCCTGCGGCGGGGGTTGTGGGGTAACGTTCGGTCAGTCGGGGGCTTTCTTTGTTTGGTGGTTATTCGGAGTACGTTTGCGCCTGCCACGGCATTCGTCTCTCAGTCGCTTGGACGGCAAGGAATCAGTGCGGACCACAACGTTTGGACGCTCCCTGCGAGAGGACCGCCGTGGCCGCGCACCTATCGGAGAAAGTGGAGAGGGTTTACTTTACTTCCATGATTTTGCTGGCTTACGATACGTCTGGTGATATTTTGAGCATGGCTTTGTATAAGGGGCCGGAGAGGTTG
>JACQQY010000037.1 GCA_016206825.1 Candidatus Omnitrophota bacterium | reverse complement strand
GTTCGTAGTTGTAGATCAAATCCCCCCTGCCCCCTTTCAAATAAAAAGGGGGTTGGTCTTTCGCTCTTTCTCTTTAGTGAAAAGAAAGCCTTTACCCCCTTTTCTTTTCAAAGGGGGCAGGGGGGATTTGATCTATAGGCGTAAGGCGTTTTTATCTTGACAGTGGGCTATTTTCATTGAAAATAGCCTATATGTTAGACAGAATGGTATTTCCTCGAATTCAGTCCTCTCATAAAAGCGTCCTGTTGCTCGGTCCAAGACAAGTGGGTAAGACAACCTTGATTCGGTCTCTCAAGCCGCGGCTCTTTCTTGATCTCATGGACGAGACGCTTTATTTGGCCTACACGAAAGATCCGGGACGCTTTAAACGGGAGATAACAGCCCTCGAAGGGCCGGCCTTAATCGCCGTGGATGAGATTCAGCGGGTGCCGGTTCTTTTGAACATGATTCAGGCCATACTGGACGAAGGAGGGAAATACCGTTTTGTCTTGTCCGGATCGAGCGCCCGTAAGCTGAAACGGGGCCATGCCAATCTTTTGCCGGGCAGAGTTCTCATTGAACATTTGGATCCTTTGTGTTTTTGGGAGTTGGGAACCAAGTTCGATTTGGAAAAATCGATCCAATTGGGGAGTCTTCCTGGGATTTATCTGGAAGACAGGCGGACGGCCGTCGACGTCTTATCCAGTTACAGTCAAATTTATTTGAGAGAAGAGATCCATGCGGAGGCGCTCACTCGAAATCTTGGGTCTTATGCGCGTTTTTTGGATATGGCGGCCCAAGCAAGCGGCCAATGGATAAACTATACCAAGATGGCAAGCGACAGCGAAATTCCCAAAGAAACGCTCCGCCGTTTTTATTCTCTCTTGGAAGACACGCTTCTTGTGCACCGCGTGCCCGCTTTTCGTCCCAAGGATTCGGCCAGGCGTGTGAGTCAGCGGGAGCGCTTTATTTTTTTTGATTTGGGTGTCCGCAACGCCCTTCTGGGGATTCATCAGAACCCTTTGAGCCCCATGGAGAAGGGCCCGCTTTTTGAGCAGTGGGTGTTCCTTCAAATGGCCGCCTTTATTCATGCAGAAAAAAAACAGTGGCATTTGAGTTCCTTCAGAACCGATACCGGAACAGAGGTGGATTGGGTGCTGGATACCGGCAATCGCTGTATCGCCATTGAGTGTAAATGGGGCAAACAAGTTTCCCAGCACGATTTTGGACCTTTACGGATTTTTGAGAAATTTTCTCCGAAGCCGGTCTTGAAATACATTGTCTATAATGGCGCCACGGTCCAGAAATTTTCTTCATCAGAATTTGCTGCGCCTTTCCGAGAGTTTTTGGAGGAAGTTCTTCCTGCTTTTCGCTGAAAGGTCATTAAAAATGGTCAAACCCTGGTTGTAGATCAAATCCCCCCTGTAAACTCTCCTAAGCTTACCCCGAAATTTTTTTGAACGAAAATCGATAGGCGCGTCGTCTAATAAAGTAGGAGAAGGAATGCCGATTCTTCGCTTTACAGGGGAGAAGCGGAGGGGGTATGATAAAGCCGATTTTCACCATCAACAACGGAGGGTAAAGGCGATGACGCGTTTGGCAAAGGATAAGAAGGAAGAGGAAAAGACGGTCAATAAGTTTTTGTCGGAGAAGAGAAAGGCGATCGATCAGGCGGTTTTGCAGATCGAGAAGCACTTCGGGAAGGGGTCGATCATGACCTTGGGTCAGAACGTGAAGGCGGACGTGCCGGCGGTTCCGACGGGGGCGATGGCGCTGGATCTCGCGCTGGGCGTGGGGGGCGTGCCGCGGGGGAGGGTCGTCGAGATTTTTGGGCCGGAGTCGAGCGGGAAAACGACGTTGACTTTGAGCATCATCGCCCAGGCGCAGAAGAGGAAGGGAAGCGCCGCTTTTATCGATGCGGAGCATGCGTTTGATTCGACGTATGCCAAGAAGCTGGGCGTTAATTTGGACGATCTTCTCATTTCACAGCCGGATACGGGCGAGCAGGCGCTTGAGATCACGGAGATGCTGGTCCGCTCGAATGCGATCGACGTGATCGTGGTGGACTCGGTCGCGGCCCTGGTCCCCAAGGCGGAAATCGAGGGGGACATGGGGGATTCCCACATGGGTTTGCAGGCGCGTCTCATGAGCCAGGCCTTGAGGAAATTGACGGCCGCGATCGCCAAGTCCAAGTCGTGCCTCATTTTCATCAACCAACTGCGGGACAAGATCGGCGTCATGTTCGGCAACCCTGAGACGACTCCCGGCGGGCGGGCGCTTAAGTTTTATTCATCCGTTCGTTTGGACATCCGGCGCATCGCCCAGATTAAACGCGGCGAGGAGATCGTCGGCGGGCGCGTGCGGGTGAAGGTGGTCAAAAACAAAGTCGCCGCGCCTTTCAAGCAGGCTGAATTCGATCTCATGTATGACGAAGGGGTCTCCGCGATCGGGAGCATTCTGGACGTGGCGGAGTCTCAGCAGATCATCAAACAAAGCGGTTCCTGGATTGTGTATGGCGATGAAAAGCTGGGGCAGGGGCGGGAGAACACCAAGGCGTTCCTGAGGGAGAATCCCAAAATTCTGGCGGAGCTCGAGAAAAAGGTTTTGGAGAAGGCCGCAACGCCAAACGGATAGTCATGAAGACGGCCGCGGATGATGGTGAGCGTAGTCGAACCATGCTCCAAGCCAAGAGCGAGGCGCTCAAGCTTCTGGCGGTTCGGCCAAGGAGCGTTCGAGAGCTGGAGGAAAGGCTCCGGCGGAAGAAGCATGCGCAAGCCGTGATTCTTCAAGTGGTCGAAGAGTTAAAGAGACAGGGTCTCTTGGACGACGAGAAGTTCGCCAAGCTTTACGCCCATTCCCGGATTTACACCAAGCCCGTTTCGAAAAAGAAAATCGAAGAGGATCTGAAAAGGAAGGGGGTTTCCGGGGATATTGCCCAAAAGACCCTTGTCTCTTTTGGGGAAGACGAGAAGGCCCGGGCGAGAGAGCTTATTTTGCGGCGCTTCGAAAAGATGACGGGCATTTCCGACGAGAAAAAGAAGATGAGACTCTACGGGTTTTTGAAACGAAGGGGTTTCGGGAGTGAGGTGATTTTCGGGGTGTTGGGGGAGTTGTTTCAAGGGGTGGAAGCCTTCGAATGAAAACCGATACGCTGAGGAAACTTTACCTGGATTTCTTCCGGTCCAAGGGTCACCGGGTTTTTCCGAGTGATTCGTTGATCCCCGTCGGCGATCCTTCGCTTCTTTTCACCGGCGCGGGCATGAACCAGTTTAAGCCCTATTTTCTGGGTTTGAAGAAGGACGTGAAGCGCGCGGCGAGCTGTCAGAAATGCCTGCGGACGGCGGATTTGGACCGCGTCGGGAAGACGGCTTATCACCATTCGTTTTTCGAGATGCTGGGCAATTTTTCCTTCGGGGATTATTTCAAGGAAGAGGCGATCGCGTGGGGGTGGGAGTTTGTGACGAAGGAGCTGGGGCTTCCGAAGGAGAGGCTTTGGGTGTCGGTGTACGAGGAGGACGATGAGGCGTTTGACTTATGGAAGCGAAAGGCGGGTTTGCCCGAATCGCGGATCCTCCGCATGGGCGCCATCGACAACTTCTGGCCTTCCAATGCGAAGCTCGAAGGTCCCAACGGACCTTGCGGGCCTTGTTCGGAAATTTATGCGGGGGAGACGCCGGGAAAAGGGGTGGAGATTTGGAATTTGGTTTTTACCCAGTTTGACCGTCAGAACGACGGGACGCTCATGGAGCTCCCTCAGAAGAACATCGATACCGGCATGGGCTTGGAGCGGACGGCGGCCGTTTTGCAGGGAAAGGAAAGCAATTTCGACATCGATATTTTCAGCGCGATCCGAGCGGAGCTCAAAACCCTTTTGAAACCGGGCAGTGACCACACTGCCGAGGAGAACGCCGTGATGGACCACCTGCGCGCGGCGGTTTTCGCGATCGGGGACGGAGCGGTTCCTTCCAACGAGGGAAGGGGTTATGTGGTCCGAAGGCTTGTTCGTTTGGGCTGTGACCATTTGGAGAAGGCCGGAGCGCTTCGGGCCGGTTTGTTTCACCGCCTGGTTCCCGCCGTCGCGGCCGTCATGCGATCCGCCTATCCTGAGACGGCATCCAAGGAAAAAGACGCCGCGACGATCATCGAAAGCGAGGAAAATGCTTATGGCGAGATTCTGAAAATTCAAGCGCCCAGGCTCGACGGCGAAATTCGTCAACTAAGGGAGAAGGCGGCGCCCGCCCGCCTTCCGGCCGAGGCGGCGCAGATGGCTTTTAAGTATTATGACACCTACGGTCTGCCGATCGAAAATATTACGCATTGTCTCAAGAAAAACGGGTTGGCGCTGGATCAAGATCTCTTTGATGAGCTCATGGAGGAACAAAAGAGGCGTTCCCGGGAGCGCAGTAAGATCGCCGGAGAAATTTTTTCGAAAGACGCGTGGATGGAGCTTGTCGGGGATCTTCCTCCGACGGAGTTTTTGGGGTACGAGAACGCGGAGACCGAGGCGGCCCTTTTGGGCGTTTTGAGAGAGCGCGTGCGCAGTTCCCATCTTCGAAGGGGGGAGGAAGGGTTTCTGATTTTCGATCGGTCTCCTTTTTACGCCGAGGCGGGCGGCCAGGTGGGAGATACCGGTGAAATTACCGGAGAAAATTTTAAAGCCGTCGTGACGGACACGCAGTACTTTGAAAAGTGCATCGGGCATCGGGCGCGCGTCGAGGAAGGGGAAGCCGCTGTCGGGAGAGTCTACCGCCTGCGGGTGGACGAGGAACGGCGCGCCGACGTCATGAAAAATCACACGGCGACCCATCTTCTCCACAGCGCTCTGAGGAAAATTTTGGGCACCCATGTCAAGCAGAGCGGGTCCCTTGTCGCGCCGGATCGTTTGCGTTTCGATTTCACGCATTTCAAGGCGGTGGATTCCAAGACGCTTGGCGAGGTGGAAGCGCTGGTGAACGAAGAAATCCGTAAAGATACGGCGCTCGATAAAAGGGTGATGTCGAGGGAGGCCGCCGCCGAGGAGGGGGCGATCGCTTTCTTCGGGGAAAAGTATGGAGACCAGGTCCGCGTGGTGACGATCGGCCGTTTTTCGAAGGAGCTTTGCGGAGGCACTCACCTTCGTTCGACGGGGCAGATAGAGCTTTTTAAGATCGTGTCCGAGAGCTCCATCCAGGCGGGCGTGCGGCGCATCGAGGCGGTCACCGGCCGGAGGGCGTCGAGGCTTCTCAAGGAAGGGGAGAAGGAGTTGGAGCGGTTGGCGGGGGCTTTTCAGACCGAGCGAGAGGGTTTACCGCTTGAGCTCAAGAAGACCCGCGATCGGGTGGCGGCCCTCCGGGGGCGTCTTGTGAATTTGACGGCGGCGAAGGTAGAGGCAAAAATGGAGGAGCTTCTTGGGCATTCGCCGGATATTCGGGGCGTGAAGCTCGTTTCTTTGGGGGCGCCGCGCCTGGACGCGGAGCTTGCGAAGCGCGGTCACGAACACTTGAAAAGCCGCGCGGGGGATTTTGTCGCGTTTTTTCATTCGGAATGGGAGGATAAATTTACCTACGTCGTTTCGGTGAGCGAGGGACTTGTTCAAAAAGGTCTCCGCGCGGGGGACGTGGTGAAGGAAATCGCCAAAGAGGTGGAGGGAAGCGGAGGGGGGAAGCCTGATTTCGCCGTCGGCGGAGGGAAGAATTTGGTTTACCGCGAGAGATTAGAAGCCGTCGGCAGGAAAGTGATCGAAGCGCGGCTTGGCTCGCTCTAACGAGGTCTTCATGAAAGTCATCAAGCCCTACAGCAAGAAGTTCCAAGAGCTTTTTCACCGTTTTGCGCGGCGGAACCGCCTGATCGAAGAACGCGTGCGCCGGATCATCGAAGACGTGAAGCACAACGGCGACGAGGCGGTGGTTCGTTACACCCGCAAGTTTGACAAGGTGAAGCTCCTGCCGAGGGAGTTCCGGGTCGCCGAGAACGAGATTAACGGAGCTTACCAGAACATCTCATCCGATTTTGTTTCTTCGCTCAAGATGGCGGTCGAGAACGTCAATCGTTTTTATCGAAAGCAGATCAAACGCTCGTGGAAGATGATGAGCGACGAGGGGGTCGTTTTGGGGGAACGGATAAGGCCCTTGGAATCCGTCGGGATTTACATCCCGTCCGGCACGGCGCCTCTCCCCTCGACGGTGTACATGACCGTCTTGCCGGCGAAGCTCGCGGGCGTGGAAAAAATAGTTCTCGTGACGCCCCCCAACAAATATAAGAGCGTGGATCCCCATATCTTGGCGGTGGCCAATCTTCTCAAAGTGGATGCGGTTTATAAAGTAGGCGGCGCTCAGGCGATCGCGGCGCTGGCCTTTGGGACCAAAACCATTCCGCGCGTGGATAAAATCGTCGGTCCCGGCAATGCCTACGTGGCCGAGGCCAAACGCCAGGTGTTTGGGTATTGCGACATCGACATGGTGGCAGGTCCCAGTGAAGTCGTGGTTTTGGCCGATGACACCTCCGATCCCGACTTTGTGGCGGCGGATCTTTTGGCCCAAAGCGAGCACGCCATGGGGACGGCGATTTTGGTGACGACGTCGAAGAGGCTAGCCAAGCAGATAAAAAAGGTTCCAGCGAGAGGCTATATCCTCGTCGTCAGGAATTTGAACCGGGCGGTGGACGTGATCAACCAAATCGCGCCGGAGCATTTGCAGATCATGGTGAAGAATCCCCAGCGCATTTTAAAGGACGTGAAACACGCCGGCGCCATTTTTGTGGGGGCTTTCACTCCGACGGTGGTGGGGGATTACATCGCCGGTCCGAGCCACGTTCTCCCGACGAACGGCACCGCGCGGTTTTTCTCCGGGATCGGGCTCCAGGATTTCCTAAAAAGCTCCCATGTGGTGTCTTACACGAAGAAGGCGTTGGAAAAGGTGAGGGGGGTCGTGGAGCATTTGGCGGCGCTGGAAGGTTTGACGAAGCATACGGAGTCCATTAAGATAAGATTCGGGAAGGAAAAATAAAATGCGCAGGCGCTCGGCGGTTGTCAAAAGGAAGACGAGAGAGACGGATATCGTCGTGAAGTTCGACATCGACGGCACGGGGCGGTCGAGGGTCCGGACGGGGATCGGGTTTTTGGATCACATGCTGGAGAGCTTTGCGAGGCACGGGCTCTTTGATTTGGAGCTTCGGGTGAAAAAAAGCGATCTCTACATCGATCTCCATCACACGAATGAAGACGCGGGGATCGTGCTGGGGGAGGCGTTCAAGAAAGCGCTCGGAGATAAAAGAGGCATCCGCCGCTTCGCGGATTTCAGGGCGCCTTTGGACGAGGCGCTGACGGAGACGCGCGTAAGCATCGACGTGAGCGGCCGCGGATCGTTTCATTTACACACGCAGTCCAAAACGAAATGGATTGCCCATGCCCCGTCGCGTGCCGGGAGAGGCGTAAACGGATACACGTTCGCCGATGCGAAGCATTTTCTGGAATCTTTTTCGCGTCATGCGGGCATCACGCTTCATGTGGATTTTATATCGGGGGAATACCCGCACCACGTTTTGGAATCGCTCTTCAAGTCTTTGGCGAAGGCGCTCGATTGGGCGGCGGGAATCGATGAGCGGGTAAAAGGGGTCCCGTCGACGAAGGGGAAGCTGTGATTGCCATTGTTGATTACGGCATGGGGAATTTGCGGAGTGTGGCGAAGGCGTTTGAGGCGGGCGGCGCGAAGGTCAGGGTCACTTCTCAGGTGAAGGATATTGAGAAGGCGGAGAAGATCGTTCTTCCGGGAGTGGGGGCGTTTCCCAGCGCGATGGAGGAGCTTCAAAAAAGGCGGCTCGTGGAACCGATTCGGGAGAAGATTCAAAGCGGGGCGCCTTATTTGGGGATTTGCCTGGGGCTTCAGCTTCTTTTTTCCGAAAGCGAAGAAGGCGGAGGACCGAGGCGGGCGCGGGGTTTGGGAATCATCCCCGGCGTGGTCAAGCGCTTTCGCGGAGATCTCAAGGTGCCTCATATAGGGTGGAACACCCTGAAGCTCCGCCGCCGGGACTGCCCTTTGCTGGGAGGGATGCGGAGAGGGGATTTTTTCTATTTTGTGCATTCGTATTATGGGGCGCCGGAAGACCGCTCTTGGATTTTGACGACGACGGATTACGGCGTCGAATTTTGCTCGGCTGTGTGGAAGGGATCGATTTTCGCCGTGCAGTTTCATCCGGAGAAAAGTCAGGAAAAGGGACTGCTGCTGATTAAGAATTTTGTTAAAAATGTCGGAAGGGCCGAAGAGTGATTCCGATTCCGGCGATTGATTTGAAAGAAGGCAGGGTGGTGAGGCTTGTCCAGGGCAATTTTAAGGAAGAGAAGGTTTACGGGGACAAGCCGGAGGTTGTGGCGCGGTATTTTGAAGCGGAGGGCGCTTTGCGGCTTCACGTGGTGGATCTCGAAGGGGCTTTGAGTGGGGAGCCGAAGAATAGAAGCAGTGTGGAGAATATTTTAAGGTGTGTGAACATTCCGCTTGAAGTGGGAGGGGGGATTCGCGATTTAAAGGCCGCCGGACAGTACCTTCAAATGGGCGTTCGATGGATTCTCTTGGGGACGAAGGCCTGTTTGGATAAGGGTTTTTTGAAAGAAGCGCTTTTGGAATTCGGTGAAAGGGTGATCGTGGCGATCGACGCGCGCGATGGCCGGGTGGCGACGGATGCGTGGACTCGGGTGACAAAAGTGGAGGCGGTTTCTCTGGCGAGGGAGACGGAGCGGCTCGGCGCCAAAAGCATTCTTTCCACCGACATTTCGAGAGACGGGGCTCTGCGGGGGCCCAATGTAAAGGAAATCAAGAAGATGAGCGAAGCGGTGGCGATCGATGTGATTGCTTCGGGGGGTGTGAGCGCGCTTGAGGATCTGGCGAGCATTCGAAAACTCGGGCGGAAGAATATTACCGGCGTGGTGGTCGGGAAGGCATTGTATGAGGGGCGGTTCAGGTTGGGCGAAGCCGTCAAGGCGTGCGCCGGAGAAGCAGATGCTGGCTAAAAGAATTATCCCGTGTTTGGACGTGAAAGACGGACGGGTGGTGAAGGGGACCCGGTTTGAAGAGTTGAAAGATGCGGGCGATCCCGTCGAGTGCGCCCTCTATTATGACAAAGAGGGCGCGGACGAGCTGGTGTTTTTGGATATTACGGCTTCCCATGAGAAAAGAAAAATTCTCTTGGATGTGGTGCGCCGCACGGCGGAGAGCGTGTTTATGCCGCTTACGGTTGGGGGGGGCATCCGCTCTTTGGAGGATATCCGCAGTCTTTTGAACGCGGGCGCGGATAAGGTTTCCATCAATACGGCCGCGGTCCAAGATCCGGGCTTCGTGAGGCGGGCGGCGCTGAGGTTTGGCTCGCAATGCATTGTTGTCGCCATCGACGCCAAGCGCCTTGTGAGGGGTTCTCGTCTGCAAAGGCAGTGGGAAGTTTACACGCATGGGGGACGCACGCCCGCCGGCCTGGATGCTCTTTTTTGGGCAAAGAGGGTGGAGAGATTGGGAGCGGGGGAGATTTTGCTGACGAGCATCGATCGGGACGGGACGCGGGAGGGTTATGACGTGGAGCTCGTCAGATTCATTTCCGAATCGGTGAAGGTGCCTGTCATCGCGTCCGGCGGGGTGGGGCGCTTGGAGCATTTGGCGTATGGGTTTATCGAAGGCAAGGCCGATGCGGTGCTTGCGGCGAGTATTTTTCACTTCAAGGAGTTTACCCTTCGACAGGCGAAGGAGTTTTTGAAGAAGAAAAGGATACCGGTAAGGTTGTAACGGAGGAGACGTTATGACGGATGAAGCGTTTGACAAGGTGAGGGTCCGGCTTCGGTTTGATGCGCAGGGGTTGATTCCTGCCGTCATTCAAGATGCCAAGACGGGGAAGGCTCTCACCCTTTGTTACTTGAATGAGCTTGCTTTGAGGGAAACGCTGGAGAAGGGGTTCGTTTATCTTTTCAGGCGTTCGCAGAATAAACTCATGATGAAGGGCGAAACCTCGGGCCACACGCAGGCGGTTCGGGAACTGCGCGTGGACTGCGAGGGGAAATCCCTTTTATTCTTGGTGGATCAAAAAGTAGCGGGGTGTCATAAAGGGTATTTTAGCTGTTATTTTGAAAAACTTGAAACGGACGGCGGTTCACGCATCACCGATCCGTTGGTTTTTGATCCGGCGAAGGTATACGAGTGAACGGCATTTTTCCGAGCAAAAGGGATTTCCTGCGGCTTTCGAAAAAGGGAAACCTCATTCCCGTTTATCGGGAGATTTTGGGGGATCTCGAAACGCCGGTGTCCTGTTTTTTGAAATTGCGGGACAAGCCTTATTCCTACCTCTTGGAGTCGGTGGAGGGCGGGGAGAGGATGGGGCGGTTTTCCTTTGTGGGCGGCGCGCCTTCGCTTTTATTTAAAAGCACGGGCCGAAGGATTTCTCTCCAAGTTCCCGGTGAAAAGGAGAAAGCGTTTCACACCGACCGCGATCCCCTTTTTGAGCTTGAGAAAGTGATGAGGCGGTTTCACGCCGTGAGCGTGGAAGACCTCCCGCCTTTTTCGGGCGGGGCGGTGGGATACATGGGTTATGACGCCGTGCGTTTTTTTGAAAGGCTTCCGGACAGCAATCCCGATCCCTACCGGATTCCCGATCTCTTCTTCGTTTTTACCGACAGCCTGTTCGTTTTCGATCACGTCCGGAAAAAGATCAAAGTCGTTTGCAGCGTCTTTCTTGAGGACTTCGAAGATCCCGGTCAGGCGTACGACTGCGCCGTTCAAAAAGTGGAGGAAGAGATCAAGCGCCTCAGGGCTTGTCGGATACGGGCGCGGCTGTTGGAAGACGTTTCTGAACCGGGCAAACTCCGGATGCGGCCGAATTTCAGGCCGGCGGCGTTTGAGAGAGCCGTTCTCCGGACGAAGGATTACATTCGAAAGGGCGACGTGGTTCAGGCGGTGCTCTCCCAGGCGTTTCAGACGCCCGTGCGCGGCGCTTCGTTTGACATTTATCGCGCGCTTCGGTCCATCAATCCGTCTCCGTACATGTTTTATTTGAATTGCGGAGATTTCCAGCTCATCGGTTCTTCTCCCGAGATCCACGTGCGTTGTGAGGATCACCGCGCGGCCTTGCGTCCCATCGCCGGCACGAGGCCCAGAGGCGCGAGTCCGGAGGAAGACGCGAGATTGGAGAAAGAGCTCCTCCGTGATTCCAAGGAGCGCGCGGAGCACGTGATGCTCGTGGATCTGGGGCGTAACGACCTTGGCCGGGTGTGCGATTACCGGACGGTGAACGTGCCGGAGTTCATGACGATCGAGCGTTATTCCCACGTGATGCACATCGTGAGTCACGTGGAAGGGCGTCTTCGAAAGGACAAGACCGTTTTCGATCTTTTACGGGCGACGTTTCCGGCCGGCACGGTGACGGGCGCGCCTAAGGTGCGTGCGATGGAGATCATCGATGAGCTGGAAAACCGGAAGAGAAGTTTCTATTCGGGCATTGTGGGGTATTTCGGTTATTCCGGGAATCTCGATTCCTGCATCACGATTCGCACCATTTTAGTGAAGGATCGCACCGCCTTCGTTCAGGCGGGGGCAGGCATTGTGGCCGATTCCCATCCCCGCCGGGAATACGAAGAGACGCTCAACAAAGCGAAGGCGCTTTTTAAGGCGATTGAGATGGCGGAGGGGAGTCTCTAAAATGATCCTGATGATCGATAATTACGATTCCTTTACTTACAATCTGGTTCAATATCTTGGAGAGATGGGCGAAGAGCTCCGCGTGTTCCGGAACGACGCCGTCACGGTCCAAGAGATCGAAGCGTTAAAACCCAAAAGGATCGTGATTTCTCCGGGGCCCGGAAGCCCGAAGGATGCCGGAGTGTCGAACGAGGTTATTCGCAGGCTCGGGTCCAGAATTCCCGTTCTTGGCGTTTGTCTTGGACATCAGTGCATCGGTGAGGTCTTTGGGGGGAGGGTGGTGCGCGCAAAGCGGATCATGCACGGAAAGACTTCACAGATTTTCCATGACGAAAAGGGTATTTTTAAGGGGATCGACGACCCTTTTTTGGCGACGAGGTACCATTCGCTTCTTGTGGAAAGAAAAACCCTGCCCAAAAGCCTTGTGATTACCGCCGAGACGCGGGAAAAAGAGATCATGGGCCTCCAGCACAAGAAGTATCCCGTTTTTGGAGTTCAATTCCATCCCGAATCCATTCTTACCCCCTGTGGGAAGCAGATCCTGAGGAACTTTCTCGCACTGACGGCGTGAGAGCGAAGAAAGTAGTACTGTGTAACATTAATGAATGACAGTGGAATCAAAACCCCCCAGCCCCCTTAGAAAAGAAAATGGGGTTGGACATCGGCTCTTTCTCTTTTTAAGTGAAAGAAAGCACTTACCCACTTTTCTTTTCAAAGGGGGTAGGGGGGATTTAAACTCTTATCAATTGTCATTAATTAACGTTACAGAGCAGTAGATACC
>JACQQY010000001.1 GCA_016206825.1 Candidatus Omnitrophota bacterium | reverse complement strand
CCCCGGTGAAAAACCGTTTTCACCGTCACCACCAAGAACACGATCATGAGAAGCGCTATAAACGAAACGTGCCACGGCGCATGGCGCACCTGAAGGGCCGTAAACTGCAAGGGCCAAGTGACGTGCTTGGAAAAAATAAAAAACACGACGACCAGCGCGTTCACCGCGCTTAAAAGCACCGCCCCCGCCGACATGTCCTTGATGATGCGGACGGTCGGATGGGTCGAGCTCTCGACAAAATCGGTGATCTCCTCCACCACCGTGTTGATCATCTCCGTCACGAGCAAAAACGTAAGCGCCGTGCAAAGCACGACCCACTCGAGGCCCCTTACGCCCAACAACGCGCCCGAAAGAACGATAAAAAAGGCGAGAAAAAAATGAATGCGCATGTTGCGCTCATTCTTCACCACGTAGAAGAAACCTTCGACCGCGTCGTTCAGGCTTTGGAAAAAGGTGCGATGAGGCATAAGAGACGCTCCTGCCTTTCTTCCATCACTTTTTTATCACGGGGGTTTTCGTCTTGATACCCCAAAAGATGAAGAACCCCGTGAACAAGGTACCGCGCCAGTTCCTCGCGGAAAGGAATGCCCATGCGCTTGGCTGTTCTTCCGGCCATTTCCACGGAAAGGGCCACATCACCCAAGTAATCCGCCTCCGTCCGCGTGAGCGAATTTTCCTCCAGCCAAAACGAAATCACGTCCGTCGCCCGGTCATGACGGAGGTAACGTTTATTGAGCCTGCGAATCTCTTGATCGTTCGTCAAAAGAACCGTGACGCTTCTCCGTTTTGCTTTCTCCGATTCCAACGTGCGGCTGATGACTTTTTTGATCCACCGGACGCTGATCTTCCCGAGCCCCTTCGCCGACCGGACTTCTATCATGCTATCTTTATTCCCAACTCCTTCAACTGTTTGGCGGCAACGGGCGACGGCGCCTCGGTCATCGGGCAAACCGCTTTCTGGTTTTTCGGAAACGCAATCACCTCGCGGATGCTGTCGAGCCCCAAGAGAATCGTCAAAAGCCGGTCGACCCCCAGCGCAATCCCCCCATGCGGCGGCGCGCCGAATTCAAAAGCTCTCAGAAGAAATCCAAAACGCCTCTCAATCTCCTCTTTTCCCAAACCAATCGCCTCAAAAACCTCCTGTTGAACGCTTCGTCTGTGAATACGGATGGACCCACTGCCTATCTCACTGCCGTTCAGAACAAGGTCATAGGCCGAGGAACGGATTTTCCCAAGCTCCCCCGTCTTTTTGTATTTCACCCAATCTTCCATATTCGGCGACGTAAAAGGATGATGCTCGCTCTCCCAGTGTTTTTCCTCTTCGTTCCACTGAAACAAAGGAAAATCAGTGACCCAATTGAAATCAAACCGTTTGCCGTCCACCAAATTTTCCCGCTTCGCAGCGTAAAGCCTTAATGCGCCGGCGATCTTTATTGCTTTTTTAAGCTCATCGGCAATCAATAAAATCAAGTCGCCGTCCGCCGCCGCAAATTTCTGAATGAATCGACCTTGAACGTTTGGAGTAAAAAACTTGGATATCGGCGAGTCGAGGGCGCCGTTCACAACTTTAAAATAAGCAAGCCCCAAAGCGCCTTCGTTTTTCACAAAATCCGTAAGCGTATCGATATCCTTTCTCGAAGCCGATCCGCCCTGAGGAACGCAGATACCTACGACAGCCCCGTCGGTTTTAGAAACAACGTCCTTAAACACCTTGAATTCCGAATCGGCAGCTATTTCGTTAAGACACTGAACCGCCAGATCAAACCGTAAATCCGGCTTATCGGTGCCGTATTGATTGATCGCTTCCTGGTACGAAAGCCGCCGAAAAGGCGTTTTTAAATCCTGGTTCAGCACTTCTTTGAAAATCGCCTCCAACACTTTTTCCACCACGGTGAAAACGTCTTCCTCGGTGATAAAAGACATTTCCATGTCAAGCTGAGTGAACTCGGGCTGGCGGTCCGCCCGCAAGTCCTCGTCGCGGAAACACTTGGCAATCTGAAAATAGCGGTCAAAACCCGAAACCATGAGAAGTTGTTTGAAAAGCTGAGGCGACTGCGGCAGAGCGTAAAACTCGCCTTGATTCAAACGGCTCGGCACCAAATAATCTCTCGCCCCTTCAGGCGTGGATTTCGTCAAGATCGGAGTTTCCACTTCGATAAAATGACGCTCATCGAGCGCGCGGCGGATCGCCTGATAGGCTTTGTGCCTGGCAAAAAGATTTTTCTGCACGGCAGGATTGCGAAGATCCAAAAAACGGTACTTGAGCCGCAAATCCTCGTTGGTCTCACGGCTTTTAACCACTTCAAAAGGCAAAGGCTTGCAGGTCGTGCTATCCAGCAAAGGGAACTCTATCGCCACCTCAATCTGACCCGTAAGCAAATTAGGATTCTCAGTGCCCTTGGGCCGCCGTTGGACTTTGCCTTTGACGCGGACGTAATCCTCCGGTTTGAAAGAATGTCCCACAACCCACCCTGCTCCCGAAGCCACAAGCTGGGTCTTTCCGTAACGGTCTCTCAAATCGATAAAAAGAAGCCCCCCGTGATCCCGAACCGTATCCACCCAGCCGCAAAGCTCAACTTCCCGGCCGATATCTTTTTCCATCAATTCACCACAAGTGTGCGTGCGAAGCATTATTTTGCTTTTCCTTTCAAACACTCCACCGCTTTGTCCAAACTGATTTCCTCTTGCGCCCCGTTCTGCATATCTTTTAAAACCAAGCTTTCTCTTTTTAACTCATTCTCCCCAAGGATCACCACATACCGGCTCTTCTCTTTATCCGCCGCACGGAGCTGGCTCTTCAACGACTTCGCCTCAAAATCCATCACGGCCTTTACGCCTTCCCGGCGCAATTTCCACAGAAGCCCGAAGCCGGCTTTGAGCGCCTCCTCTCCCAAAGTCGCCACAAAAAACGAAGCGCCCGAAATCTCCTCGGAGCCGGAAGGAAGGCTCATCAAGAGCCGCTCAACGCCTGCGGCAAACCCCACCGCCCCGGCGGGCATGCCTCCCAATGATTCAATCAAATGGTCGTAACGCCCTCCCGCCGCAAGCGCATCCTGCGCCCCCAGCTTGGGATGAGAAACCTCGAAAACCGTTTGGGTGTAATAATCGAGCCCCCTGACCATGTAGGGATCGACGCGGTAACCGATGCCGCAGGCGGAAAGAGCGTCCTCGACCTTCTTAAAAACGTCTTTGCTTTCAGGGGACAAATAACCGGCGATGGGCGGCGACTTCTCTATGATTTTCCGGCAGGCGGGCCTTTTGCAATCCAACACCCGAAAGACGTTTTTCTCGACCCGATTTTGACAATCCTCGCAAAGATCCCCCAAATGCGAATGGAAATACTCCTTTAAAGCCGTCCGCAAATGGCCGCGTTCCTCAAACGTCCCCAAATGATTCAACCGAATCTCATAGCCATCTACCCCCATCCGGTCCAGAAAAGCGACAAGCGCTTGGATGGTTTCCGCATCCGCGCAGGGGCTCGAACTGCCGAGCGTCTCCACGCCCACCTGGTGAAACTGCCGAAGCCGGCCGGCCTGAGGCCGCTCGCTCCGAAACATGGGCCCCAGGTAAAAAAATTTTGACAGCCCTTCGTTTTTCTGAAAATGGTTTTCGATATAAGCGCGCACGACTCCCGCCGTCCCCTCCGGGCGAAGGACCACCCTCGTTTTTGAACGGTCTTCAAACTCATACATCTCCTTCTGCACCACGTCGGTCTGCGTTCCCAGCGCGTGGGTAAAAAGACCTTTTTCCTCCAAAAGGGGCGTGCGGATCTCCCGAAACCCAAACAGAGGAAAAACCTCCCGCGCGACAGCCTCCGCCTTCGCAAAAAGCGGCGCTTCCTCCCCGACTATGTCCGGAAAACCCCTCAACCGCTGAAAATGCATCTGCCTTTCCCCTTACCTCACGTCCCTCTTCATGATCAAACCCGCCTTAAACGCCACCGCCTTTTTCGGAGGAACCGGCACCTCCTGGCCCGTGCGCGGGTTGCGTCCCAAGCGCCCCCGCCGGGATTTCACCTTAAAAACCCCGAAATTCCGAAGCTCAACCTTTTGCCCCGCCGCCAAATACCCGATAATTTTATCCAAAACGGCCTGGACCACGCGCTTCACCTCCAACTGCTTGATCCCCGTCTCCTCCGCGATTTTCATCACAATCTCTTTCTTCGTCACCGCCATGCCGGCACCCCTCCCACAAATTGTAAATTTTGCATCATCTTATCACACAAGAAGTTACGCTGTCAACGAAGGGCGGGAAAGGATTGCGGGAAGGGCTGTCAAGAAACACGTTCTTCGGATGCAGTCTATCGGCACTATCTGCCGATCAATGACCCCAATGAACTTGCGGTCTTTTCTTGGAGTCTGCGCATTCTTTTAAATACAGATTGATGAGATTCTGATAAGGAATTCCTACCCTGCGGGAGAGGTCTTTGAAATAAGCGATGACTTCTATGCCGAGTCTAATGGTGATCTGTCTTTTAAGAAGCCGCGCGTAAGGATTCTTCTTCGAATCTAAGAAATCATATTCTTTTCTCATGATAGAAACTCCATGTATTCTCCTCTTTCCCTCTTGGCCGCTTCTCTGGCCGAGATGATTCTTATCACCTCATCTTTTTCCCCATAACAATGACAAACCACAAGGAACCTTAGCTTTGAGCTGACACCCAAAAGGATAAACCTTTCCTCGTTTTCAGAATGATCCGGATCGGATTTAAACCTGCCGTTTTCATCATAGAAAACACTTGCCGCTTCTTCAAACGAAACCCCATGCTTTCGTTGGTTAACGACGTTTTTTCTTTCATCCCATTCGAATCGCATAGTAATTATACCATAATTATACAGTGAACATGCATCAACTTTAACACCTTCTTGGGCAAAAAAGATCGTGGGGCAGGAAGGATGGTCAGAAACATCAAAACAACACTCTTATTGTTCATGTCCTTACCCCTTTCTTAACCGTCTGCTAAAAAACCCTTCCAATGCAACAGTTTGCTCAAAAATCAGAAACCCCCTTTGCTTTTGTTCTTAGGGGTCGGCAGGGTTCCCTTTGCCGCCTTTTCCTCCTTGGTAGGAGGCGAGCCTGCCACCACCCGATCCGAAGCGGACAAGTTCTTAATTTTATTTTCCTTATCGTAAGTAATGGTGTAAATCGTGTGCGCCTCTTGCCCTGCCGCCAGTTCGATGGGCGTTCCCGCGATTTCCCAAAGGCCCAACGTCAAAAAATCCATACCCGCATGCACAATGGCCCGGCCCGCGCTTGGGTTATTTCCCTTCACCACATCCCATGTGTCAATCAAGAGTCCATCCGGGCCGGTGACGCTCGTCTGAGGAGGACCCAAGTGAGCGATCACCGTGTCACGAGGGGCGCCCGGTGCCAGCACCGATACGTCCTTTTGTTCCTTACCCGACAGGGCCATCCCCACCGAACAGCCTGAGAGAACACTTGAAAAAAAGAATGAACCTGCCAACACCATCCCCATACTAACCTTTGTCATAAAAACACCTCTTCCTTTCCTTTTAAACCAACAACATGCCGCCACTTTTCACGACCCAATCACACGGTAATTCTCCATACCGGCAGTCCTTAGAACGCCTTCCGCTTTTTCAATCGCGCTGCCAAGGAACGCCTCGCCTTCACCGGCAAAATAAACAAGACTCTCATTCCCTTGCAAATCCCTGAACCGAATATAAGGTTGAGAAGAAGGGGCGTCTTGGAATTTGCCTTTGAACCACTCCTCACAGGTGACATCGATCCACAAATCAAAAAACTCCGAACCCTTGAAACAATTCTCCTCGAGAACCCTGAAACCGTTGAAAAGCATTTTTTTCTCAACACCTAACTCCTCGTATGCCGATCGACCGGCTAATTTCGATACGTAAATCATTTTCACGGCCTTGGCTTCGGAAATCGAAACCTCGCATATCAGAAAATGATAATAGACGCTTCCCCAGCCACGCCTAGGGAGCAACATGGCCACAGCGACTCCCGTCACCACGACACAAAAAGCAATCCATGCCTTAAGCCGCCTTTGACCCTTATCGCTTCTTGCCAACGCCATGTCCTCTTGAAAACAACCTCTTTGGGTCAAAACCGGTAACGCAATGACACGGAGAGGGCCTCTTCCGAGATGAACCTGCCTTCCACATTGAGCTTCAAAGCATCGTTGAAACAAAAGACGTCCGCGCCGACAACCACTCCGACGTTGTCTTTGGCGTCTTTAGCGCCGGTGGCGGTGTTCGTGCTCGTGAAACTGGCCGTCTCGTAGGAGATCCTGCCTGTCTTGACGCGCATCCAGTCGAACACGGGGCCCACATAAGGAACGAAGACCATGCCGTTCGACTCTTTCATGTCTAAGTGAAAATTGAAGAGGATGGCGGCTTGAAACTCGCTGACTTTTGCGGTCTTCGCCCCTTCAACGTTAAACGCTTTCTCGCCGCTATAGGTGATGCTGTCCAAATCAGATTCCCAAGCATCGTAGCCGGCGTGAAGCGAAAGACTCCACCCTTTATCAAACTGAATACCGACCTTCCCGCCGATGCCCCACAGAAAACCCATGTCGTATTCGATTCTCTCCTTGTTGAAGAAAGTCCCGTCGACGCCTTGGGTGACCAGATCCCCTGCGCCCAATTTAACCGAAAGGTCCGCGGCGAGACGGTCATTTTGAAAAAGGCCGTAGGAGATAACGCCATAAACCTGATTGCTCTCATCTATCTCCATGGAATCGTAACCATCCAGACCTTTCGTTTTGGGGTCCATGTCTTTGTCAAAGATATGGTTGTACTCAGCCCCAACGGCCAATTGACCCTGCGGAATCGTTCTGCCCGAACCCACCGAGGCCGCATGAAGGTAAGAGTTTGAGAGTAAGGTCACGGCTATCAGAGAAACAAGAAGATGCTTCTTTTTCATGGGACGAATTCTCCTTTTTTATTTAGGTTTCGGTTAAACTGAGTGAGACGCTCGTCCACTCAGGCACATCATGCCTCCTACTTTATATGACGACGGAGGAGGCTATTTTCGTTCAAAGAAAATCAAGATTTTTCTATCGACTAACTTGTCTCCTTTTTCCATTTATCGGCTTGCCTAAACTTCCCTTCCCTCTCCATCAAAAATCTGCACCATTTGGATGTGAGGGAAGTGGTCCTTGAGAAGACCGGCGAGATGATGGGCTTGAAAAACCGTGGGGATGGCAAAGAGTTCACAGCCCAAACCCTCATCCCAAATCGTCAAGACCTCCACAAGATGACGATAGGTTGTCTTCTTCAACGTTCCATTGTGCAGAGTGATGTGCATTTCATAGTCAAACATGAGGCCAACTCCAACGGTCGTCATTTTAACCATACCTTTAAAGTATGTCAATAAAAAACATACCTCTTTGTGAGTGTTCACTTTGGGGTACGATAACGGATAATAGGAGCAATCTTAAGTTAAGGCGGTTTCGATGAAAGACAACAAAACGAAAATCAAGCAGGTTTTAGTGCAGAATATCAAGAAATACCGGGCGGGGTTGAAACTCACTCAAGAGCAGGCCGCCGAGAAAGCGGATATTACCTTAAAATACTGGCAGAGGCTGGAAATGACCTCTCAAACCGATCTTCCCTCCTTACCCACCTTATCCAAAATCGCAAAGGCCCTGGAAGTGCAGGGGTCCGATCTCCTAAGAGAATGACTCAACATTCCTAAAGCTTTTTTCCGGTTCCCAGACGTCCCATCCTCTGGGAGGCAGAAGAGAAACGTCTCCTTTCACCGGAAACCGCTTCAATAACTCAAACATTTTCGACCGTTGCCCGGCAAGAGCCTTGATCCCTCTCCCAGGTTCTGTTCTGCCCATTTCATTTCCTCCAAACAAGGGACCGGTTCACCCGCGGAGGAGCGATAACCCGGCATGGTAAAGGAGCTCCCCACCGCTTCAAAAAGCTTGCCATAAGCGCGGTTCAGGACGTGATCGTAACGCAGTTGCAGTTCCCAGATGGCGTTCCATATAGGATTGTCCAACCCCAGCGTGCCGATGATGATACCGCAATCCTTCGCCCGCTCATGGTAAATGGGGCGGCCATGCTGAAGCGTCTCTTCCGGATCAATAAAAACCCGGATGAGCGTCCGAATCGCTTTTTCGCCCTGCCCCTTCATCATGCCGGTCCTCAAAAGGCGGATGGACATTTCTTCGGAGAGCTTCAGTTCCTGACGAAGCTGTTCGATCGTGCGGGGATCGTACACCGAAAGCTGCTGCAAATAAGGTTCGATGCGGCCCTTCGCCAGAGCCGCTCTCGATAAAAGCCTGTCGTAATTCTTGATAATGTTGTGAACGGATATTCTCCGATTCTGAACGGCCAATTGCGGGTCCACCGGCCCAAGCTCCGAGGTCTCTCCCAGCCACACCTTTTTGGAACCCAAACAAACAAGGGTGGCGGCCGATTTGGCCATGTGAGGCACCAAAACCTCAAAGCCGCTTTTGGAATACTTCCGGCAAACGCGAATGATCCTTTCCGCCGCCAAACCAAACCCTCCGGAAGAGTTGATAAGAAGCAAAAGATTGTCCCGGATCTTACTGCTTAATAAGACCTCCTCCAGCATCGCCGCATCCCCGTCGGTGATAAGACCATTGTCGAAGAAAAAAGAGGTTTGAAAAACCAAAATGCGTTTCTGAAAATACCTCTCTATTCTCCTCAACAAGTCGACCCGCCCGCTGTGCCACTGCTCCGCTTCCGCATGCACTCTTGAAAGCGTGAAAGCGCTTCTCTTCCTCATCGCCAAAACCTCCTCCTACCTTATAAGACGACCGAGGAAGGCAAATTCGTTCAAACATTTTCTAGATTTTTTATTGACTAACCGGCAGGTAAGAGGAGAGCGGCTTGAATTGACCCCTCTCGTCCCCGCCAAACGGTTTATTTTAATAAATCATCTAGTTCACAAGACAAGAGCGCTGATTTATTGAGCACGATCTGCTCTTTCTGGTTTAAGTTATCGGCGGTCATTCTAATCAGTTTTGTATCGATGCTCCTGCCAAGCAGGTTCCGCTTGACTTTGTTTAAATAATTTTCAGTTTTTTGGTAGAAAAGCGTGGCGTACTGCCTGAGCTTGCTCTCAGGAAGCGATTGGGTGCTTACGCCATCACGTGTCATTTTTATAAGACTAGTTATTTTTTGGTCAGGCTTAATCGATAAATCCCCTTCCCGACATTCCAGCCAGTATTCGCTGACCGCGTATCGTATCCGGCAAGTTTTGCCTTCTTCTTCGGTGTTGTAAGTAAATAGAAAAGAAAAATTATCCGTATCAAAATGCTGGTGTATGCGCACACTTTCTAATGTCGTTACCATGCAGATTTTGTACGCATCGACAAGCCGCAAATAGCTGTCCCTCCAGTTTTTGAGCCAATTTTCAATGTAAGTGCGATTCACAAAAAGCGGCAGAAGATCCTGCTTGAGGTTTGCATCACTGACGGCATTCATCTTAACCGTAAGTTTATCGAAAAGGGTGCGTAAGTCTTTGGCCTCTTTCACATTTTTAGCTACAAGATAATCAAGATCAGGCACGATCCTGTTGTTCATGTACCACAGAAGGTCATAAATATCACGGCCCTTTTCCTCATAAAGAGCTTTGCCCACGCCGCGCGTCCCGCGCAGGAAGATTGCGGCCACTTTGCTGGCCATAAGCGTCGACATTTTATAAGTCACAATCACAAAGGAAAGCTGGTCACGATTGATCGGCCGGCGCTCCGTCACCCCCTTGGTGGCAGTGAAATAATTGAGATCAATTTTAACATGCACCTGACTGGATGAATGGCCCAGGCTTAATGCTTCACCGACATTGAATTTAAGAAGCAGCCCTCTTTCCGTAACAATTTTGGCGGTCAAGAAATCCGGATGGGCCCCATAGGTGCGGGAAAAATGATCTTCGATTTCTTCTTTTAGTTCATCCAGAAATTTTTTAGTTACTTCGCCCGAAACCTCAAAATCTAAATCGACCGACATGCGGTCAAGTCCATAAATGATGCGAAGCGCGGAGCCGCCATACATGACCCACTGATTGTATTCCGGATGATGATAAATAAAATTAAGGACATAAAACTGGAGCTCCTCTTTAAGGGCGTTACGGAGTGTTTCGGGGTCCGCCCCGCCCTGCGAGGCAAGATCATCAAGCTTTCCTTTTAAAACTGCAAGAATTTGATCACTCACCGTGAAAATACTTTTCGATCCATGCATAAAATCTGGACCGCTCCTTTTTATCCATTTCGTTAATATCGATCCGCAATTCTTCAACGAGCGCCTTTGTGTCTTTTATGCGAACACTGCGGAACTGGCTAGTTTTGAAGTAGAGTAAATCAAACAAAGCTTTGGCCGGGGAGGCGATGAAAAAATCAAATGAGGGACCTTTGCCCCGCATCAATGAAAAATCTGAAAACAGATCCTGCTTGATGGACTGATACGAAAAATTACCGGCCTTAGTCCTGTAGGTTCTGGTCACTTTCGGCGTGACACACGTTATGCCGTGGATAGCTTCGGTGGTGAGGTTGTAAAATTGAAGTGCCGACCATGAGCTGACATAGGAAGGTGTGCGAATAATGTTGGCTAAATAAAAGGAATAGGAAAGGTTGCTCCTATTTTTACTGAAAAAGTCGGTTGCGACATACAGCCCCCTTTTCAGTTGAATAATTTCCTTATGCCTCAAAAAGCGGCTTACATAGGTGTTAACCGTGGCATCTGCAAGCCCCAGTTGCTTGCCGAGCTGATACAAACTGTCTTTGCTGAAATGGGGCATGCCTTTTAACTGGTCTAGTAGGTTTTGTTTGCTTTTCATAATTATGACAGAAGTGTATCATAACTGAAATATGAAGTCAAGAAAAATGCGATAGTTTAGCCCCTCCATTCAAGGGCGGCTCGATAAAGCTTATATTCGGCGGGATTGGCAGAACGCCGGAGCCTCTTGGTCTCAAACCCCGAAACCCACGGCCTCCGGGCCGACGACCTTTTGGAGGGCTTGAATCAAACCGTCGCCGGGGCTGACAAAGAGGCTCCGATCGACCAAAATGGCCGAGGAGGGACGGTCCTTTTGGATAAAATGAAGATAAACCGGCGTGCTTCCGGGATATCGCAATAAAACCTCCTGGAGGGTTTTCAATCTTTCCTCGCCCAACCCATCCCCCTCCAGATGAATGCGAAGACTGCGGGCGAATTTCTTATGGGCTTCCGTCAAAGGCACCGCGTCATTGACGATGAGCTTCGGGTCCTCTTCCCTTTTATCCAATTTGCCCTTCAAGAATAAAACGGCGTCCTTCACCAAATGCTGACCGCATTCCTTAAACGTCTTGGGAAAAACCAGCGCTTCCACGGTTCCCTCGAGATCTTCGAGCGTGACGATCGCCATCTTCTCGCCCGTTTTCTTCGTTTGGGTGAATTTGAGCTTGCCGGCAAGACCTCCCATCACCACCTCCTCCCCATCCCTCTTTTGGGCAAGCGTCCCGGTAGAGGCCGTGGAATAACTCTTCAATTCCTTTTGGTAGCGGTCCAGCGGATGGCCGGTCACATAAAACCCCAGCATCTCCTTTTCAAAAGCAAGCTTTTCATTGTCCGGCCATTCGGGGATGCTCGGCACTTCCCGGAAGTTCTTCTTAAAAACGCCGCCGCTCTCCGGAGAATCAAAAAAGGAAAACTGCCCTTTCGCGCGGTCCTTCTGCAAATCGCTCGCGACGGAGAGCGCGTCATCCAGGATGGCGAAAAGCTGGGAACGAAAAAGCCCCATGGAATCAAAGGCCCCGCACTTGATAAGGCTCTCGAGAACTTTACGGTTCACGACGCGCAGGTCCACGTTTTCCGTAAAATCATAAAAGGTCTTAAAACCCCCGCCTCTCTTGATCCGGCCCTGAATGATCGCGTCGATGGCGGTCTGGCCCACGTTTTTCACCGCCGCGAGGCCAAAACGAATGGTCCGGTCGCCGACCACCGTAAATTGAGGAAAGCTCTCGTTCACGTCCGGAGGGAGAACGCGGATCCCCATGCGTTTGGTCTCGTCGATGTACACCACCACCTTGTCCTGGTTGTCCTTTTCGCTGGTGAGAAGCGCCGTCATAAACTCAACCGGATAATTCGCCTTGAGAGTCGCCGTTTGATAAGAAATCATCGCGTAGGCCGCCGAGTGGCTTTTGTTAAAACCATAACCGGCAAAATGGGCGATGAGATTGAACACCTTTTCGGCGATTCTCCGGTCCATCTTGTTTCGAACGGCCCCTTCGACGAAATCCACCCTTGCCTCCTGCATCACCTCCTCCTTCTTTTTGGAGATGGCGCGCCTCAAGGAATCGGCCTTGGCCAGGGAGAAACCGGCCAGGACGTTCGCAATTTTCATGATCTGCTCTTGGAACACAATGATGCCGTACGTGTCCTTCAAAACGGGCTCCAGAAGCGCGTGGTCGTACACGATCGGAATCTGGCCGTGCTTTCTTTTGATAAACTCATCCACCATGCCGGAACCGATCGGACCCGGCCGGTAAAGCGCCAAAATCGCGATGAGGTCCTCGAACTTATCGGGTTTCAGCTTTTTCAGAATGTCGCGCATCCCTCCGCTTTCCAGTTGGAACACCCCCATGGACTGCGCCCGGCAGAGGAGGTCGAACGTTTTGGAGTCATCAAGGGAAATCCGGCTCAAATCCACGTCCTCCTTCCGGATCCTTTTGATGATTTTCAGCGTATCATCGATCACCGTGAGAGTGCGCAGCCCCAGGAAGTCCATCTTGAGAAGCCCGATCTTCTCCAAAGATTCCATGGAATACATCGTGGAGATCTGGCCATCGGCGCTTTTGAAAAGCGGAACGTGTTCCTTTAAGGGACGGCGGCTGATCACTACGCCGGCCGCATGCGTGGAGGCGTGGCGCGTCAAACCCTCCAGAACTTTCGACGTATCGATGAGTTGTTTCACCTGGGGGTTATTTTGATAGAGCGACTTCAGCTCCTCTTCTTTCTCAAGCGCCTCTTCGATCGTGATATCCAGCTCCATGGGAACGAGTTTCGCGATTTTGTCCACTTCGGCGTAGGGCATGCCCATGACGCGTCCAACGTCCCGGATCACCGCTTTCGCCATCATGGTCCCGAAAGTGATGATCTGCGCGACGTTTTCCTTGGAATACTTCTCGGTCACGTACTGGATCACTTCGTCCCGCCGCTCATAACAAAAGTCAATGTCGATATCCGGCATGCTCACGCGGTCGGGATTGAGAAATCGTTCAAACAGAAGATCGTACCGGAGAGGGTCGATGTCCGTGATGCCGAGGGCGTAACTCACCACGCTTCCCGCGGCGGATCCTCTGCCGGGACCCACCGGAATGTTTTTCTCCTTGGCGAAACGCACGAAGTCCCAGACCACCAAAAAGTAACTGGTATAGCCGCTTTTTTGGATCACTTGGAGCTCATGCTCCGCCCGCTTTTGAATCGTCTCATGGTTCCCGCCCGGATAGCGTTTGCGCAGACCTTCCCGCGTCAGTTCCCTCAAATACGCTTCCTGCGTCTTGCCTTCCGGAAGGACGAACTCCGGCACGTGGGTTTTGCTGAAATCAAGCTTTAAGTTACAGCTTTCGGCGATCTTAAGCGTGTTGGAAAGGGCCTCGGGCGAATCTTTAAATTTTTCTTTCATCTCCTCCGCTGTTTTGAAATAAAACTCGTCCGTCTGGAGCTGGATGCGGTGGGGATCATCGAGGGTCGTCTGCGTCTGGAGACACAGGAGGATTTCGTGGGCTTTGGCGAATTCCTTTTTCAAATAATGGACGTCGTTCGTCGCCGCAAGCGGGACGTTTCTTTCCCCGGCAAGTTTCACGATCTCGGCGTTCACCCGCTCCTGTTCCTTCAGGCCGCTTGCCGTGATCTCCAGATAAAAACGGTCTTTCCCAAAAATAGCGAGATACTCCGACAGAGCGGCATGGGCCCTCTCCGCCTGGCCGATGTTGAGAAGATGCGGGATCTCGCCGCGCACGCTTCCCGAAAGAGCGATAAGTCCCTTCGAGTATTTGCGCAAAACTTCCTTGTCGATCCGGGGGCGGTAATAAAACCCTTCGAGGTAACCGATGGTGACGAGCTCGATTAAATTGCGATACCCCGCTTCATCTTGGCAAAGCAGGACAAAGGGATAGGAAGCGCCCTGCAAACCATGGGTCGAGCGCTCAAAACGGCTCTCCGGAGCAAGGTACACCTCCGCGCCGAGAATAGGTTTCACCCCGGCTTTGAGGCAGGCGTTATAGAACTCAATCGCGCCGAATAGATTGCCGTTGTCCGTAACGGCCAAAGCGCGCATGTTCAATTCCTTCGCCCGCTCAGCCAAAGCTTCGATCGGACAAACCGCATCCAAGAGGCTGTACTGGGAATGGACGTGCAGATGGACAAAATCGGCGGTCATGATTTACATGGAAGGTAATTCATGAATTACTCTTACTCCCACTCAATCGTCGCGGGGGGCTTCGAACTCACGTCGTAAACGACGCGGTTCACCCCGCGCACTTCATTGATGATGCGATTCGATATTTTCGCTAAAACTTTTTCCGGAAAACGGAACCAATCCGCCGTCATCCCGTCGGTGCTGGTCACGGCGCGCAGGGCGATCACGTTCTCATAAGTCCTTTCATCCCCCATCACTCCGACGCTCTTAACGGGTAAGAGCACCGCAAAAGCCTGCCAGATGCGGGGATAGAGTCCCGCCTCCCGGATTTCCTCGATGAAACGCGCATCCGCTTCCCGAAGAATACGGAGTCTCTCCGGCGTAATTTCACCGACAATCCGCACTGCAAGCCCCGGCCCCGGAAAAGGGTGGCGGCCGACGATCATCTCGGGAAGTCCGAGTTTGCGCCCCAGAGTTCTCGCTTCATCCTTAAAAAGCTCCCTCAACGGCTCAAGGAGCTTCAGCTTCATCTTCTTGGGAAGCCCCCCGACGTTGTGGTGGCTTTTAATGACGGCCGTCGGCCCTCCGAAAGCCGACCGGCTTTCGATCACGTCCGGATAAAGCGTCCCTTGGGCCAAAAAATCGGCATGGATCTTCTTCGCTTCGCGCTCAAAACAATAAATAAACTCATGCCCGATGATTTTTCTTTTGCGCTCAGGATCCACCACCCCTTTTAACTTTCGCAAGAAATGCTTCCGGGCATGGACCACGCGAAGATCCACGTGGAAGCGGCGCTTGAAAACTTTCTCAACCTCCTCCCGCTCGTCCTTCCGAAGAAGCCCGTTATCCACAAAGATACCATGAAGCCGCCTTCCCAGCGCCTTGGACAGAAGAGCGGCCGTCACGGAAGAATCGACTCCGCCGGAAAGACCCAGGACGACGTTCCCTTTTCCGGTTTCCCCCCGCATTTTCCGAACGGTCTCATGGATAAAATTCTCCATCGTCCAGCTCTTCCGGAAACCGCATACCGAAAAAAGAAAATTGCGGATCATCCGGACCCCGTATTCCGTGTGAACCACCTCCGGATGAAATTGGACGCCGTAAATTTTGCTCTGTGGATTTTCAAAAGCCGCGAAGGGGGCGCTCGAGGTAAAGGCCGTTTTCACAAAACCTTCCGGCGGGCGCGCCACTTCGTCTCCATGGCTCATCCAGCAAACGGATTTCGCGGGGACCCCTTGAAAGAAACCCCCCGGGCGGGAAGAAAGGAAAAGCTCCGAACGGCCGTATTCCCGCGTCGCCGTCCTCCGAACGCGGCCGCCCAAATGGTGGGCCAAAACCTGCATCCCGTAACATATACCCAGAACCGGAACTCCAAGCTTCAGCCAATCAGGATTGAGCCGCGGCGCGCCTTTTTGATACACGCTCGCCGGCCCGCCGGACAAAACAATCCCCCTGACCTCTTTCGACCGGATCTCCCGGATCGAAACCGTCGGCGGCGCAATCTCACAAAAAACGCGCGCCTCCCTCACCCGCCGCGCGATGAGTTGATTGTACTGCGACCCGAAGTCAATGATTAAAAGGCGTTCCATATCCACCATCCATCACCCCTGTAGAACTCATCCCTTTCAAAGGTTCAAAGCTCCTCCGGTGAATCCGGCAGGGGCCGTGTTTCTTGAGCGCCCTCATATGTTCACTCGTCCCATACCCCTTGTGCCGCTTGAAGCCGTATTCGGGGTACAACGCATCGTACTGTTCCATCATCCGGTCCCGCGTCACCTTTGCCGCAATCGAAGCGCACGCAATCGAAAAAGACAAAGCGTCTCCATTCACGATGGGAAACCAGACAAAAGGAAGATCGGGGCCGTGTCCCCCGTCCACCAAAACCGCATCCGGAGTCTCCCCCAAATTCTTTATCGCCTCCTCCATCGCCATCAAAGTCGCTTGGTAAATATTCACCCGGTCGATCGTCTCGTGGTCGACAACGCCGACACCCACCCAGCTTTTTTCCCTGATCTCCTCGTAAGCCGCCGCCCGGAGCCGGGCGGTCATCTTTTTGGAATCATCGATCGGGCACTGAAATGAAAAATCCCTGACGATAACCGCCGAAGCGACGACCGGGCCCGCCAAAGGCCCCCGCCCCGCTTCGTCGACACCCGCCAGGGTCCCGAACCCCCGCTCGAAAAACGAGCGGTCATGAAGTAACAGCGCCTCTTTCCGCTCTTCCGCCTTCCGCTTCATTGCTTCTCTTCTTCTTATCCCCCCTCCCTCGGTAGGGGCAGACCTATGTGTCTGCCCTGACCTAGGTTTGGGCGAACACATAGGTTCGCCCCTACGAGGCCAAAATATTCGGTGCCGGAGAGGAAGCAGGCGGTGCGGACGGCGCTTCCTCGGGTCTGCGTTCCTCCTCAATCCTCGCCTTCTTCCCTACCGTTTTCCTTAAGTAATAAAGCTTCGCGCGGCGGACTTTCCCTGACCGCATCACCTGCACGGCCTGCACGGTCGGAGAATAAAAAGGGAAACTGCGCTCTACCCCTTCTCCAAAGGAAATCTTCCGAACGGTGAAACTCTCCCGCAGGCCGGAACCCTGTTTGCGGATCACGACCCCCTCGAACATCTGGGTCCGGACCTTATCGCCTTCTTCCACCTTCACCGACACGGAAACGGTATCCCCCACTTTAAACCGGGGGATATCCTTCTTCAACAGCTTCATCTGTTCCGCTTCTATTTCTTGAATCAACCGATGCATGTTTGGTTCTCCTTCAAAAGATCCGGGCGGCGTTCCCCTGTACGCTTAACCGCTTCTTCTTTTCGCCAACGCTCAATCGCCTTGTGATTTCCGGACAAAAGGACGGGCGGAACTTCAAGCCCTCGATAAACGGCCGGCCGGGTGTATTGAGGGTATTCTAACAAATTCCCGGTAAAAGATTCAAATAGTTTGGACTCCTCGCGGCCGAGAACCCCCTTCACCAGCCTGACGACGGAGTCGATGACCACCATCGCCGGAAGCTCTCCGCCCGTCAGCACGTAGTCTCCCAAGGAAATCTCATCGGTGACCAGCTTATCCAAAACCCGCTGGTCGACGCCCTCATAGTGACCGCACAGGAAAACCAGCTCCTTGTATTTCGAAAGCTCCTCTGCCTTTTTTTGGTTAAAAGGAACTCCCTGCGGAGTCAAATAAATAAAGGGGCGCTTTTTCGATTTCCGGACGCTCCCAAAGAGCTTCTCCGCCGCTTCGAAAATCGGCTCCGGTTTCAACACCATCCCCGGCCCCCCGCCAAACGGCCGGTCATCGCACGTCTTGCGCCGATCGTGCGTAAAACGGCGAAGGTCGTGGATCCGGATATCCGCTCTTTTTTTCTCAACGGCCCTTTTGACGATCGAGTGGGATAAAAACGAATCGAACATCCCGGGAAAAAGGGTGAGAACGTGGATTTTCACAACCTACCTTTTAATCCCCGCCTTCTTCAAAGCCGACGCAACTGTCTCCGACGGCCGCGCGCCGTGCTTTAACCAATGCTCTACGCGGTCGGCCTTCACGCTCAGCACCGGGGGGTTCTTGGACGAATCCAAAAAACCTATTTCCTCAAGAAATCTTCCATTCCGCGGAAAACGCGTATCCGTCACCACGATCCGGTGCTTGATCTTCTTTTTCGTCCCCATCGTTTTCAATCGAATCACTACCGACATGTTTGCCTCCTATTCCTTTTCTCTCTTAATCCTCGCTCCCAAATTGCGGAGCTTCCCCACCAAATTCTCATAGCCGCGATCCAAGTGATAGACCCTCGAAACTTCCGTGCGCCCCTCGGCCACAAGGCCGGCCAAAACCAAAGCGGCGCTGGCCCTCAGATCCGAAGCCATGACGGGCGCTCCGCTCAGTTTCTTTCTCCCGCTCACAATGGCGCTGGGACCTTCAAGAATGATGCCGGCCCCCATGCGGTTTAATTCACTGATGTGGATAAACCGTTCGGGGTAGATTTTTTCGGTGATCACGCTGATCCCGGGAACCACGCACATAAAGGCCATCATCTGAGCCTGAAGGTCCGTGGGAAAACCGGGATAAGGAAGCGTCGTGACGGAAACGGGCTTCAACGGACCTCTCCGCCGGCGGACTCTCACCGATCCGTTTTTCTCGGTCATCAGCGCTCCGGCTTCCCCCAATTTATCCACCATCGCGCTCAATAGGTCAAGACGCATGTTCTTGACCGTGACGTCCCCGGAAGTCATCGTCGAAGCGATCATGTAAGTGCCCGCCTCGATCCTGTCGGGAATCACCGAGTGATGGGCTCCGCCGAGCCTCTTGACGCCCTCAACCCGAATGGAGGGCGATCCCAGACCCTCGATCCTCGCGCCCATTTTCTTCAAAAAATTCCCCAGATCCACCACCTCCGGCTCACAAGCCGCGTTCTCGATGAGAGTTTTCCCTTTCGCGAGCGTTGCGGCCATCATGACGTTCGCCGTCCCAAGAACGGTGGAACCGAAAGCGCCTCCGAGATAAACCCGCCCCCCTCTCAACCTTTCGGCCTCCGCGACCACGTACCCGTGATCCAGCGTCACATCGGCGCCCAGCGCCCTGATTCCCTTGATGTGCAAATCAATGGGCCGCGGGCCGATGATGCACCCGCCGGGAAACGAGACCCGCGCGCGTCCAAACCTGGCCAGAAGAGGCCCGAGAAAACAAATCGAACCCCGCATGGTGCTGACCAGCTTATACGGCAAAACGGGTTCGCTGATCCCCCGTGGATCCACCTCAACCCTGTCTTTTTCGTGCCGCACCTTTGCGCCGAGAAACTTGAGGATCCTCACCAGGGTGAAAACGTCGGCCACCTGAGGAACGTTCCGAATGACCGACGCGTCCCTGGAAAGCACGGTGGCCGCTAAAATCGGAAGCGAAGCGTTCTTCGCGCCCCCGATCTCCACCACCCCCTCCAACCGCCTCCCGCCTTCGATAACGAGCTTATCCATCTTCCACCGCCATAAGGTTTACCATTATAATTCTTTCCCCAAGCGGATAACAACTTTGTTTTTACCTCCTCATCACGGTGTCTTCGTAATAGGGATTTACTTTTTTACTTTTTCCATGTATACTTGCTTTCTGAGAGGAGGGAAGACCATGTTAGCCAAAGTCACTCGTGGGAACCAGGTCACGCTTCCAAAGGATATCGTCAAAAAGGCCCATATCCGGGAAGGGAACGACTATGTGGATGTGGAATATATGAAAGGCGTTATTTGCCTCAAACCCGTCGACATTGAAGAACGTCTGCCCGCCGAAGCTTACGAAAGACTTCTTAAGAAGGCGTTTACTCTCGAGCCGGGAGATAAAGTCGTTTCGCCGGAGGAGGCAAAGGTTTTTCTTAAGAAGCGGGTGAGGCGTGATTGAAGTTATCTACAAGAAGGAATATTTAAAGTCCTTTGATTCCTTAAGCAGAAGAGAGCAAGAACTGGTCCTCCTCGCGGATGAAGAGATACGTGAATACTGCCGCACGGGAAAAGCCTCTTATGGTCTTAGGGTTAAAAAGCTTCATCATGCCGGGGACGCTCAGATTTTTGAAGCGAGAATCAGTCTTGCCTTAAGAATCCTGTGGGCCAGAGAGAGGAACAGAGTTTCGTTCATCCTGGCCGGGGACCACGATGCGGTCTCGAGGTTCCTCAGGAATCTGTAGAACTCATCATTTGAGAGGAGGGGCGGCCTGCCGGCAGGCAGGGGGAGGGTGGAATCTTACAGCCGGTCTTACTTAAGCGGCGACGGAGAAGGTTCTGACTTTGAGGTATTCCCGGTAGAGTTCGGAGGCGAGTTTCTTGGGGAGTTTTAGGGCGAGTTTTTCCCGGTAAAGGTCGGCCTTAGATCAGAAAAGATGACGCGTTTCGCCTTGGACCAGTCAATGTAATCGCTGGAATCATGGGTGGCCCAAAATTCAAACTCCTCTTCTTTGTTCTTAAACTTGGGGATTTTCTTTAAGTCTTTCATGGTAATCTCTCCTTTCCCTCCGGTTCATGGGTCTGGCGGAAAGCGCTCTGATTTTCCCGTGACGATCAGCAGGGCCTTTCGGAAATGGTGGGCGAATCTCAAGCGGCCAGTTTAAGCTGGAGCTTGGCCTCATAAAGATCGTAAGCCGCTTGAAGATTCATCCAGAACTCCGGGGAGGTTTTGAGCGCGCGGCTTAAGAGGATAGCCGTCTCCGCGGTGACATCCCTCTTCTCGTTAATTAAGGTATTCACCCGCTGGATAGGAACGTCCATTTTCCTTGCAAGTTCGACTTGACTTGTGTGATGAGGCTCCAAAAACTCATGCAGAAGAACCTCGCCCGGATGATTAGGTTTGCGATATTTGGGAATCATGTTGTTTAACCCCTTTTACGTTTAATGGTAATCGGTTAATTCGACATCCGTTGCGTTGTTGCCGGTCCATTTAAAAAGGATCCGAAATTGATCGTTCGCCCGAATGCTGTAAAATTCCTTGAGCTCACCTTTCAATTTCTCCAATCGATTGCCCGGCGGAGCCATGAGATCCTTAAGTTCATAAGCGGCGTTGAGCATATCCAGTTTGCGCTGGACAACAGGCCAAATCTCCCGCGGAAACCTCAAGGCCTTCTTCGAGGAAATACCGTTAAAAATATCCTCCGTGCCGGGATCTCGAAAATACGTAATCACAAGTTAAGTTTATCATATTAACAATTACTGTGCAATGATGAAATCATCCAGAAAATATCTTTTTGTAACAGTTTAGAAGGTGTGAAAAAATTAACCCGCAACCGCCCCCTGTCATTCCCGCAATGTTTTAGCGGGAATCTTTCGTGGAGGGGCCCCCTCAGTGAAAGACCCCCGCTTAAACATTGCGGGGGTGACAAAGGGCCTGAAGGAATTTTCTCACACCTCCTTAGTCATTGCGAGCGCAGCGAAGCAATCTCTCTTTTAAAACTGAGATTGCTTCGTCGCTGCGCTCCTCGCAATGACGGAGGAGAACAGGCAAAGACTAACCTGTTACATCTTTTTTACCTTTCGGCTTCGTGGGCGCTGCTGTCCGCAGCTGAAAATACTTTAAGCCTTTGAGCGTTGTGTTATCGAACGGCTTGAACGCTTTCCTTGAATAACCGAATTTTGTGTGGTAGGTTACCGTTGGCAAAAAACCCGTGGACAAACGCAGCCTAAAGAGATGTCTAAACGCTCGTGTGGATTTTTGGCGGGGATTCTTTTCTTCGTTTTGATTTTATTGGCGCCTCTTCCGCCTGGTTTGTCCGCCCCCGCAAAAAGCGCGGGGGCCGTGGCGCTCCTCATGGCTGTATGGTGGATAACGGACGCCATGCCGCTTGGGATGACGGCTCTTCTGCCGCTGGTTCTTTATCCTTTGCTCTCCGTCATGAAAGCCTCCGAAACAACCAAGCATTATGCGGATCCGAACGTCTTTCTCCTCATGGGCGGATTCATGATCGCTCTGGCCATGCAGAAGTGGGGCCTGCACAAGCGGCTGGCGCTCCATGTCATTTGCTCCGTAGGCGGAGGCCTGAGACGAATGCTCGGGGGATTCATGCTGGCGACGGCCTTCATTTCCATGTGGGTTTCCAACACGGCCGCGACGATGATGGCTCTGCCTATAGCCATCGCCGTCATCCAAGAGCTGGGCTTAGGCCAGGCGGGCGCGGAGGACCGATCAGGCTTCAGTATCGCTCTGATGCTCGCCATCGCTTACGCCGCCAGCATCGGAGGCGCGGCGACTCTCGTTGGCACGCCGACAAACATGGTCTTCGCGGGGCAGGCAAAAGCGCTTTTCCCGGACCTCCCCGAGGTAGGATTTGTGAAGTGGTTTATCCTGGCCTTTCCGCTTGCTTTTGGTTTTCTCGCGATAGCATGGCTTTACCTGGCATTCTTTGTGGTCCGCCGCGCCCTGCCGATCTGCGTCAACCAAGAAGCGATCCGCAAAGAAGTAAAGGCATTGGGTCCCTGGTCCTGGCCGGAAGCGGCCGTGATGGGGGTCTTTGTCGCGACAGCCCTGGCGTGGATTACCAGGGAAAATATTGCCATCGGGAACTTCGTTATCCCCGGATGGACTTCCCTGCTCCATTTAAAAGGCGTGCATGACGGGACCATTGCCATGGCCGCCGGGTTGTTGTTGCTGCTTATCCCCGGAGATCTTAAGAGGAAAGAATTTCTTCTGGATCGGGAGTGGACAAAAAAACTGCCGTGGGAAGTCATCTTGCTTCTGGGAGGCGGGCTTGCCTTGGCGGAAAGCTTTCAAGCAACGGGGCTTGCCTCCTGGCTTGGAGAGGGGTTCCGCTTTCTTCAGGGCATGCCTCTTTTATGGCTTTTGTTTTTGCTTTGCCTCTTGACCGCTTTTCTATCGGAGCTCATGACGAACGTCGCGCAAGCCACGATCATGATGCCGGTTCTCGCCGCCGCCTCCCAAGCGCTGGGGATCCACCCCTATTGGCTCATGGTACCGGTGACCTTCGCCTGCTCCTTTGCCTTCATGATGCCGTCCGGCACTCCTCCCAACGCCATCGTGTTCAGCAGCGGCTACCTCACCGTCTCCCGGATGGCGAAGGCCGGTTTTGTGCTCAACATCCTTGGAGCGCTTTGGATCACGTTCGCCATGCGCGCCCTCGCGCCGCTCGTCTTCGGACTGCGGGCCTTTTAGAAAGAATCGTATCGCTAGTGTAGTGTCCCTAACGCTTCTTTACTATTGATCTACGGAAAAGCAATGAGAAGCTAAGCCGTAGATCAAATCCCCCCTGCCCCCTTTGAAATAAAAAGGGGGTTGCTCCTTCGCTCTTTCTCTTTAGTGAAAAGAAAGCCTTTACCCCCTTTTCTCTTCAAAGGGGGCAGGGGGGATTTAAGCTCTTCCACTATGAGCAGGCGCATCCGTTCTTCTTATGTTTCATTGCTTTTACGTAACTCAATAGTGTAGTGCGTCTAACGCTTCTTTGCTTTTGAGACTTGTCCAACACAATCCGTTCCTGGGGGAGTTCACGCAATGGGGGCAGCAGACTTACTCGAGGGATCGGGGAGTTTTATCCTTTTTGCTTAAGACCTCCCCTCCCCTCAAATAGGGAGGGGGGTAAGAGGTGTAGGGCGAATCTTCACTCCATTCGTATGTCTTTCGTTCATACCGTCAGGGTTGGGAGAGAATGCTCCTTGGAATAGGAAAGAATGCGGGCATCACAAGTAGCCAATGCGGCGCCCAAGCTTTTCGCCGTCGCAACCAGAATACGATCGGCAGGATCTTCATGAAAATCCGGACCGATCTTCGTGCTGTTTATGGCCACTTCGGGAGTCAAGGGTTCGAGCATCGTCCCCGGCGCTTTGAGCGCTCTTTGAACCCATTCCAAAACACTATACGGGAGAACAATCCTTCCTTTTGCTTCGAGAACAGCGACCTCCCAAACGGAAATAATGGAAACCCGGATGGCTCCTTTTGAAGCCGCATGGTTCACCCGAGACAAAAACTTAGGTGAATGAATCTTTTTGTCGTCATTCACGAGCCAAATCCATATATGAGTATCCAAAAGGATAAGCTCGTCCATCTTTTACCGGTCAGCCTCCCACTTGACTCCCGTCGGCCCTACAATATCCCCCCGAATGACGACGGAACCCTTTAAAAACCCAACAAGGGACTTTTTCCCCCCTTCCTCCACAGGAACGAGCTTGGCAACTGGCCTTCCGTATTTGGTGATGATGATTTCTTCATGAAGCCGCTCAACCTTATCCATCAACTCCAAACACTTTGCCTTAAACAAACCTGCCGGCATATTCATGGAAACCACCTCCTTATAACCATAGTAATATTACCATAGTCAAAATTAGGCGTCAAGCCCTATCCGAATTTTCGAATTTCCACAACGACCGACATCTAAATGCACCTAAACATGAGCGAAAAATTTGAACTATCACCTCTTAGGCAGGCAGCGCACGCCCGGGATCCCCTTAAAATCTTCGTCCTGTGTCCACAAGAGCGCATCATAAGCGCGGGCGGTTGCCAAGATAATGCTGTCCGCCAAGGGAAGTTTTAAATCATATCCGATCTTCGCCGCTTTTACCGCTAAGGTCACGTCCAAACCAATGACCCGGCCTTGGTTCATCTGCGCCGCCGCTTGGAGAGCCGCTTGCTCGCCGCGTTGCTGCAAAACCCGTTTGAACACTTCCGTAATGGTAATGGAAGGAACCAAAAGCTGAGGGACTTGCTCGATCGGCTTGGAAAAAACTTCGGCGTTAGCTCCGTTGGCGAAATACTCAAGCCAGCCCGAAGAATCGACGACATTCATGCACGGTCCCGATCCCGCTCCACGCGAGTATCGATCCCCCTTAAAAACCCGCGCAGCTCCTTCATGGCTCTTATGGGAACGAGTTCGATGCGTCCCTCGTAATCCAAAATCTCCACCTTCTGGCCGGCTTTTAAACAGAGTTTATCCCGTGTCTCTTTAGGAATGACGACTTGAAACTTCGGCGAAATGGTAACGGTGCTCATCCCATCCTCCATCGATAAGGCTCTTGTAATACTATACCATCATCGAACAAATTTTCAAAGGGATTTCTCTTGGCGCCTCACCGCCAACACCCTCTCGATCCCCGCGTAATCCTTGACAAAACGCACGCCTAAGAAAACCTCCCGCTCTTCGATTTCTTCCCGCAGGACGTTCGACTGCCCCTTCCCTATTTCCATGAGAAGCCATCCGCCCGGCTTGAGGAACAAGGGGGCTTCGCTCAAAATCCTGCGAATCACGGAAAGCCCTTTTGGCCCCCCATCCAAAGCAAGCCGGGGCTCCGACAGAACTTCTTTCGAGAGCGTCGGAAAATCCTCGGCGGGAACGTACGGCGGGTTTGAAACGATCACGTCCCAGAAATGCCTTTCTTTCCCGGAAAGCCTTCCGAAGAGATCGCTCTTTAAAAGCCGGATCCTCCTGCCAAGGTGATAAGAACGGATATTATGCCGCGTTGCCCGAAGCGCCTTTGCCGAGGAGTCCAGCGCCGTCACTTTGCAATCAGGTCTCTCCATCGCCAAACTCACCGCGATGCATCCGGAACCCGTCCCCACATCCAACACCTTCGGCGAAGCAACAGACTCCAAAACCTTAAGAGCTTCCTCCACCAAAAGCTCCGTTTCGGGTCGTGGAATCAACACATCCTTCGTCACCTGAAAATGCCGTCCATAAAACTCGGTCTCCCCCAAAAGATGTGCAAAAGGAACTCCTTTAGAACGGGCGCGAAGCGCCCCTTCCACTTTCTTTCTCGCACGCTTCGTTAAAGCCCTGTCGCCCGTGAAAAAACTCAGCCGATCCACGTCCCCAAAATGGACAAGAAGCCCTTCCGCCTCGGCCAAAGCTTGAGGAACGTGCCTTCGCGCGAGACGCTTCTCAAGGCTTTTCAAAAACAAGACATTCGAGCGGCTCTTTCCCATCTTCAACTTTTTGCCAACTCCTCCTCATAAAGAGCGTCGACAAAAGCGTCCAGTTCCCCCTCCAACACCGCCTGCAGGTTATGAACGGTCAGTCCGATCCGATGATCCGTCACTCGATGATCCGGAAAGTTATAAGTCCGGATCTTCTCGCTTCGGTCGCCGGTGCCGACCTGCTCCTTGCGCTGTTTCGCCCTCTTTTCTTCCTCCTCCCTCATCTTCCTCTCCAGCAGTCTTGACCGCAGGACCTTGAGCGCCTTTTGCTTATTTTTCATCTGCGATTTCTCGTCCTGACAGGTGACGATAAGCCCTGTCGGAAGATGGGTGATCCGAATGGCCGAATAAGTCGTGTTGACGCTTTGTCCGCCGGGCCCGCTCGAACAAAAAGTATCGATCCGCAGTTCCTCGGGTTTCACCTCGATGTCCACTTCCCCTGCCTCCGGCAAAACGGCGACCGTAACCGCCGACGTGTGGATGCGCCCCTGGGCCTCCGTCGCGGGGACGCGCTGAACGCGATGCGTCCCGCTCTCATACTTGAAGCGGCCATAAGCGCCGGACCCGGCAATGGAAGCGATAATTTCCTTAAACCCTCCCGCCTCGTTCGGAGAGCTTGAAAGGATCTCGACTTTAAAACTCGACGCGGCGGCGAAGCGGGAATACATCCTGAAAAGATCGGCGGCAAAAAGCCCCGCCTCCAATCCGCCGGTGCCTGCGCGGATCTCCAAGATCACGTTTTTGGAAAGCATGGGGTCTTCTGCCGCCACCAGCCCTTCCAAATGCCGGACGGCGTCCTTCTTCCGGGATTCAAGACGTTGAAGCTCTTCGTTCGCCATGGCCGCCCACTCGGCCCCGGCCTCTTTCTCCGCCAGGATCTTTTGGGCTCCTTCGATCCCTTCTTCTATTTTTAAATAATCCTTATAGGCAGCGGCAACCCTCTCGAGATCCCTAAACTCCTTCCCCAAATCCTTAAGACGAGCCGGGTCCTGAGCCACCTTCGGATCTTGAAGCGCCGCCTCAAGCTCCGCGAGCCGTTTGATTTTATCTTCGATCTTTTTTAAGAATCGCATAAATCACCTGGACTATGATCAAGACGTTATTGAGTTATTCGTTATGAGGTTATCGCGAATAACCCAGTAACAAATAACCTAATAACGAACCCTACTTCTTCGCGTAGCGTCTCTGGAATTTTTCCACGCGGCCGGCGCTGTCGACAAACTTCTGCTTGCCCGTGAAGAACGGGTGACAGCTTGAGCAGATCTCCACGCGGACGTTCTGCTTGGTCGAGCGCGTGTGGATCACCGAACCGCAAAGGCAGGTGATGGTGGTGTCGAAATATTTGGGGTGAATCGCCTCTTTCATTGATTTCTCCTTATACTTTATTCAGGCTCTTCAAGAAGTCCTTATTGCTCTTGGTCTTCGATATTTTCTCGATCAAAAGCTCCATCGCTTCCGTCGAATTGAGCTCATTCAGCACCTTTCTCAAAATCCAAGTTTTAGCCAAATCATCCCCCGGCACCAAGAGTTCTTCCTTGCGCGTATTCGACCGCTTGATGTCCATGGCGGGATAAATGCGGCGCTGGAAGAGATTCCGGTCCAGTTGGATTTCCATGTTGCCCGTGCCTTTGAACTCTTCAAAAATCACCTCATCCATGCGGCTGCCCGTATCGACCAGCGCCGTGGCGATAATGGTGAGGCTCCCGCCCTCTTCAATGCACCGGGCCGCTCCGAAAAAGCGCTTCGGTTTATGGAGGGCGTTGGAATCCACGCCGCCGGAAAGAATCTTGCCCGAATGCGGGACGGTCGTGTTATAAGCCCGCGCCAGCCGGGTGATGCTGTCCAAAAGAACCACGACGTCTTTCTTCGACTCCACGAGCCGCTTCGCCTTCTCCAGCACGATCTCGGAAACCTGCACGTGGCGCTCGGCGGGCTCATCAAAGGTGGAGCTGATCACCTCTCCTCTCACCGACCTTTGCATGTCCGTCACCTCCTCCGGCCGCTCATCGATCAGAAGAACGATCAACACCACATCCGGATGGTTCGTGGTCATGCTGTTGGCGATTTTTTGAAGCAGGACCGTTTTGCCGCTGTAAGGCGGCGCAACGATGAGTCCCCGCTGTCCCTTTCCGATGGGAGACAAGAGATCCATGATCCTGGTGGAAACCTCGTCCGGTGAAGACTCCAGTCTCCATTTCTCCCGCGGATAAATGGGCGTCAGGTTGTCAAAGAGGATCTTTTCCTTGCTGTCCTCCGGCCGCTCAAAATTCACCTTCTCCACCATGAGAAGCGCAAAATAACGCTCTCCTTCCTTGGGGGGGCGGATCTGGCCGGATACCGTGTCGCCGGTTCTTAAGTTAAACTTCCGGATCTGTGAAGGAGAAACATAGATGTCGTCGGGACACGGCAAATAATTGTAGTTCGGGGAACGCAAAAACCCGAAACCATCCTGCAGGATCTCGATCACCCCTTCTCCCGTCATCACGCCGTTTTTCTCGGGCTGGGCCTGAAGAATCTTAAAAATAAGGTCCTGCTTCTTAAGGCCGCTGATATCGCTCACCTTCAAACCGTGCGCAACGCCGGCGAGCTCCGACATTTTCATTTTCTTGAGTTTTGCCAAATCAATGTCCATCGACGCTATTTCCCTCCTTTTTGTTTGTTGATTTTTACCCAGATCTTCATCGCTTTCCGCCTCAAATCCCCCAGCGTCCCATTGTTATCCATCACAAAATCGGCCAATCGCGCCTTCTTTTCCATCGGCCATTGCGTGGATAAAATCTTTTCGGCCAACTCGAATGGGATGCCTTTCTTCCGCGCCCGCTCCAGCATCTTCTTCCGGGAAGCGCGGACGACGACGGTAAAATCGGCGAGCCCCTCCATCCGCGATTCGAACAAGAGCGGAACGTCCAACACGAGAACCCCTTTCTTCCCCGAGAGCCTGCGAATCCAACCCAAACAATCAAAAATCACCTGAGGATGGACCAGAATATCGAGCTTGCGAAGAGCTCGGGGGTGATGAAACACGTGCTCCGCCAGCTCCTTCCGGTCGATTTCTCCGTTCGACCCAAGAAATTTCCTGCCCCAAATCCTTAGAAGCGCCCGATAAGCCGGCCTTCCTTTCTCGAGCGCTCGTCGCGCGGCGAGATCAGCATCAAACACCCGGGCGCCGAGCTTCCTGAAAATACGGGCAACCTCCGTTTTTCCCGACGCCAGGTTTCCGGTAACTCCCGCTACAACCATTCTCACTCCGATCCTTTCGAAATTTCCCTATAAAACTTCACATACTCCTTGGCGCTTTTTTCCCATGAGAAATCCAATTTCATCGCCCGGCGGCGGAGGGTTTCGAAGCGGGCCGTATCGGAAAAAGCCGCAAGGGCCCTCTTCAAGGCTCCCACAAAAGTATGCGCGGCATAGCGGTCAAAAACAAATCCATTTCCGCGTCTCGGGTCCTCATCGGCGTCCACCACCGTATCGGCAAGGCCGCCCGTCCGCCTGGCGACCGGAAGCGCCCCATACCTCAAAGCGATCAGTTGTCCCAAACCGCAAGGTTCGAAGAGCGACGGCATGAGAAAAAAATCGCTCGCGGCGTAAATCCGGTGGGCCTCTTCCGGATGAAATCGAAAAAAGGCGGCCGCCTTCCCGGGATGCCTCTTAACAACGTCCCGAAAAACGGCTTGATAAGCTCCATCCCCTTCTCCCAAGAACGCCAACTGAACCCTCCGGGAAAGGAACGCGGCGGCGGCTTCCAGCAGAAGATCCACTCCCTTTTGCTGCACGAGCCGCGAGACCATTCCAAAAAGAGGAATCGACGCGTCCTTCTCGAGCCCATGGCGCTCCTGGAAATCCAATTTGTCCTCTTCCTTCGCCTGCGGATTCCGCCACGAAAAGCGCCTTTTAATGCGCGCATCCCTTGCCGGATTCCAGAAACGGGTGTCGATCCCGTTTAAGATGCCGCGCAGCCGGTCCTTTCTTTCCCGGATCACCCCCTCCAATCCGCAGCCGAACTCTTCCGTTTGGATCTCGCGAGCGTAGGCAGGGCTCACGGTGCTCAGGGCATCGGCGAAGAGCATGCCCGCCTTCAGAAGATTCATCTTTCCATAAAACTCAAAACCGCGGATCGAAAAGAGCTCCGGATCCAGACCCAAACCCGCGAAGGCCCTCGCAGGAAAAACCCCTTGGTAGGCCAGGTTGTGAATCGTCAAAATCGACTTTGTTTTTTTAAAGAACGGGTCCGACAAAAACTCGGTCTTCAGCAAAACCGGCAAAAGCGCCGTATGCCAGTCATGGGCATGAAGGACGTCCGGTTTAAACCCGAGCTCCTTCGCCAAAGCCAGCGCCCGCCGGCAAAAATAGGCGAAACGCTCCAAGTTATCGGGATAATCTCCTCTTTCGTTTCCATAAAGAAAGGCGCGGTTAAAATAAGCTTCGTTTTCGATAAAATAAATGCGGACTTTTTCGGAAAGCCTCTTCTTCGTAACGGGGATCCCCCGGTATCGGGGCATCACCACCGTCACCTCCATTCCCAGCTCTCCCAAGGCGGCCGGAAGCGACCCCGCCACGTCCGCCAGCCCCCCCGTCTTCGCAAACGGCGCCACCTCACTCGCGCAAAACAGAACTTTGATAAAACTATCCCTCCCGTGACGGACTTATTTCCTCCATCTCCAGCCAATTCGGCCCGGCCTTCACGGAAACTTGAAGCGGGACTTTGAAGGAGACCGCTCCCTGCATCTCTTGAACCACCATCGGCACGAGCCGCCCCAGCTCCTCCCGCGGCGCTTCAAAAACAAGCTCATCGTGGACCTGTAAAATCATCTTCGACAGAAAGCCTTCTTTTTCCAGTCTGCCGGCGATCCGCCGCATGGCAATCTTGATGATGTCGCTGGCCGTTCCCTGGATGGGGGCGTTGATCGCGGTCCTTTCCGCAAAACTCTTCAGACGCGCATCCCGGGATGAAATCTCCGGAATGTAGCGGCGCCTTTTAAAGGCCGTGGAGACAAAACCCTCTTTCCTCGCCTTTTCCACGAGACTCTCCAAAAATTCCTTCACACGGGGGTACCGGTCGAAATAAGCTTTGATAAAATCCCGCGCGGCCTCATTGGAAATCCCGAGGCTCTTCGCCAAACTAAAGGCGCCCATGCCATAGAGAATTCCGAAATTGACCGTTTTAGCCGAATCCCGCATCGCCTCGGTCACTTCCGGCATCGGCGCGTTGAAAATAAGGCTTGCGGTATAGCGGTGAATGTCCGCGCCCTCACGGAAAGCCCGTGTCAAGTTCTCATCCCCTGAAAGGTGGGCCAAGACGCGAAGCTCGATTTGAGAATAATCGGCGGAAACCAAAACGGCCTCTTTGGAACCGGCGATAAAAGCCCTTCGAATTTTACGCCCTTCCTCCGTCCTTGCCGGAATGTTCTGGAGGTTCGGCTCGCTCGAGGATAACCTTCCAGTGGCCGTCACCGTCTGGTTAAAAGACGTGTGGACCCGATGCGTGTTCGGATTCACGAGCGCCGGAAGGGCGTCCACATAAGTTGATTTTAGCTTCGAAAGTTCCCTGAATTTTAAAATTTCCCTTGGAAGAGGATGAATTTCGGAAAGTTCCTGCAAAACCTCAACGTCCGTCGAAGCGCCTGTCTTGGTTCTTTTTACCACAGGAAGCCCCAATTTTACAAATAAAATTTCTCCGAGCTGTTTGGGGGAATTAATGTTGAACTCCTGCCCCGCCTCTTGGCAGATCTTTCGCGTCAAGGCCCGAAGGCTCTTCTCCATCTCTTGGGAGAATTCAGCCAAAAGCCTTTGGTCGATCGCCACGCCGGCGGCTTCCATGTCCGCCAGCACCGTCACGAGCGGCAGTTCCATCTCCTCAAACAAATCCCACAGACCCTCCTCTTTCAGTTTCTTCTTCAACACCTTGGAAGCGCGGTAAGCGGCGTCGCTGTCCTGACACCCATAGCGAAACAAGCGCTCCAGGTCCACCTCTTCCATGGAAATCCGGTTCCTTCCCGAACCGATGAGATCCGTGATGGGCGTTATCCGGACGCCCAAATATTCGAGAGCGATGTCGTCCAAATTGTGATTGGGCTTGTTGGGGTTCAAACAATAGGAAGCCACCATGGTGTCAAAGAAAACGCCGGCCAGCCTGATTCCGAAATTTTTCAAAATAACGATCTCATACTTGAGATTTTGGCCGATCTTCCGGATCTGCGGGTCCTCAAAAAGCTCCTTCAAGGATCCGAGACAACCCCCTGCGCTCATCGGGCCTTCTTCGACGCGCCGGGTTTCAAAAAAGTCCGCTGCCCCTTGCGCCGGGCGGAAAGCTTCTTTCGGTTTTTGAAAGCTGACGTACGCGGCCTCTTTTTCCTTAAAGCAAAAAGAAATTCCGATGGGCATCGCCAAAAGGGGATCGGTGCCGGTCGTTTCGAAATCGAACGCCCACTCCTCTTCCTTCGCCAGCCTCTTCCGAAACGCCTCGAAAGAGTCCCGATCCTGAATCAAACGGTAATGAAGCCCCGGATCCAAATCCTTCTCCTGCTTCACCGGCAGGTTCTTCAACAAGCTCCTGAACTCAAGTTCCGTGTAAAGCCCGGCCAACTCTTTCAAGTCCGGTTCGCCGCGCCGAAGGGCCTCCACGTCCACGTCCAGCGGCACCCGGCAGTCCGCTTGAGCCAGCTCCCGCGAAAGCCGCGCCTCCTCCTCATATTTTTTCAAGCTTTCCTGCAGTCGATCCGGCTTTACTTTCGAAAGATGACGAAACACTTCGTCCAGCGTGCCAAACTCGGTGATGAGCTTCGCGGCTGTTTTCTCGCCGATGCCCGGAACCCCGGGAATATTGTCCGAGGCGTCGCCCATGAGCGCCATCACTTCCACCACGCGCCCCGGCTCCACGCCGAAACGCTCTCTCACTTTTTCCTCGTCGTAAATAAAATTTTCCTTCTGGGGATTAAGCACCTTGATGGAAGCATTCACAAGCTGCAGGGCGTCCTTGTCGGCCGTGACGATGTAAACCTCATGCCCCTTCGCCTCCAGCTTCTTCGCCAAAGTCGCCATCACGTCATCCGCCTCGTAACCCTCTTTTTCAAAGATGGGGATGCGAAAAGCCCCGACCACCTTTTTAATCACGGGCATTTGAAAGACAAGCTCATCCGGCATGGGCGGGCGGTGGATTTTGTAGGCCTCATAGCGCTTATGCCGGAAAGTGGGACCCTTTAAATCAAAGGAAATCGCAATCCCCTCGGGATCGATCTCTTTTAAGATCTTCTCCAGCATCGTGATAAAACCATACACCGCGTTCGTCGGCTCCCCCTTCGACGTCCGAAGCCCCGGAATCGCGTAAAACGCCCGGTAACAAAACGAATTCCCGTCGATCAGCACCACTCTCATTTCAATCCTCTGGAAGTCATTGCGAAAACAAGATGAAGTATAAGAGCGCGATGATCAAAGCCGCGCAAAGGATGTAAAAATCATTGAAGTACCAGAAATCCTTGAGCCTCTCGGAAAAACCGGGAGGCGGCCCGCCAAAGGCGCTTTGATGAGCAAAATAACGTCCTCTTTTGGGAAAAAGCTCGCGCTCGATCCTCCATTTGTTCTTCAGGTGGTCGATGTCTTCTTTTTTAAACCGAAGAAAGAAACCACCGACGGTGTGGGTGGGGATCTTATGCCGGTGAACGAGGTCCCAAAGCTCTTCCTCGCTGACCTCCAGGATCTCGGCCGCCTGGTGGATGTCCCAATAATCTTCGAGAGAATCGCTCTGTTTAGTTTCCGGCATTTGCGCTTCGCAAAAACTCCTCAAAATCCGAATAACTTCCCATCTCAAGCGTGTCCCTTTTGCCTTCCGCATAAAGCGCTCGGCCAAGCCCCGCGATCATCACGGCATTATCCCGGCACAGGGGAAGCGGAGGAAAAACGACTCGAATGCCCTCTTTCCTGGAGCGGGCCCAAAGCTTTTCCCGAAGCCGGGAATTGGCGCTCACCCCTCCGCCCACCACGATCGCCTTCAAGTTCTGGGATTTGGCCGCTTGGATGCTTTTTTCGGTGAGAACTTCCGTCACGGATTCCTGAAAAGCGGCGCAGATTTCCTTGGCCGCCTTCCGTCTTTCCTGTTCACTGCGCAGCTTCCGGACTTCGTATAACACAGCCGTCTTGATGCCGCTAAAACTGAAATTCAAAGACTCTCGTGAAAGAATGGGTCTCTTAAAGAAAAAACGGGTGGAACGGACGCCGCGGGCCAGCCGGTCCACTTCAGGGCCTCCAGGATACCCCAAACCCAAAATTTTTGCAACCTTGTCAAAGGCCTCCCCTGCCGCATCATCGACCGTGGCGCCCAGCGCTTTAAACCGGCTGGGACTGTCCATGCGCGCGAGGACCGTGTGGCCGCCCGAAACTACAAATCCCAAACACGGAAACGAAAGCTTCTCATCGGTCAAAAATCCCGCGTAAACGTGCGCCACCACGTGATCCACGCCCACCAGAGGTTTGCCGAGCGCCAGCGCCAGCGCCTTGGCCGCCGAAAGACCCACCAGAAGCGACCCCATGAGCCCCGGTCCCTGCGTCACGGCGATAAGGCCGATGTCCCTCAAATGAATCTTCGCCTTTTTCAAACACAAATCCAAACACTTGAGAACCGCTTCCACGTGAGAACGGGAGGCAATCTCCGGCACCACCCCGCCGAACTCCTTGTGCTCCTCCAAGCTCGAAAAAACGACCGAAGCCAAAACCTCCCTCCCGCCCTTCACCAAAGCCGCCGCCGTCTCATCGCAGGAAGTCTCAATCCCAAGAGTGATCATCTTATTGCCTTTTTATCCTGCGGTTCGATCAAATAATTCTCCTTGGCAGCCACTTGTTTACCGCTTTTGCTCTCCAAATCTTGCATGGCCTTTCCCGCAACCCCGCCGCCTTCTTGAGCGGCCTTTTGGTTCTCCTCAAACCCCCGAGCATCCTTATTAACCGCGATTTCTGTTGTAGCCGCTTCCCCCAACATGGAAAAAATCAATTCAAGATCAGTCATATGGTCTCTGAGGTTTTCTCGGTCCAGGCCTTTAAATTTTTTGTATTCGGCGGGTGTCATGCCAAAAGCCGCTTTGGAAATCTCAGCGGTCAAAATGGCATAGTCCTTATCCTCTTTTACCCCGCGGCTTTTCCATTCACCCGTCAATTGCTCCCGAACCGCAATGCCGCGCATTCTCTTCTCAATCCAAGCATCGCTATACCCCTTGGCTTTATACAAAGCTCGGGTTCTTTTAGTGGCAAGCTCAGGATCCTCGATCTCTTGGATACGCTCATAACCGACTTTCGCCAGCCAGCGTTTAAAAGGCTCGGCCTTGGGAGAGGGGATGGATTGGACGATACGAAAAACACCCTCAGTATTGGCGCAATTCATCTTTTGGTTGCCGCCCTCCGTCGAGACAGAAAGGGTATGTACAAATTGTACCCACCCTTTCACCAGTTCCGAATCGCGCTGTTTCATGCGCTGAATGTATTGCTTCGGGTCATCCGAATCGGTAAGCGCAAAAATAACGTCTTCGATGACAAACCACCACTCGTTGTTGTGAATCGTTTTTCTCACCTTCTTACCCTTAAACACCGCTATCTTGGTTGTTTCCATAGCCTTTTCCCTCCTTCACTCATCGGTTCGCCTTATGTCCCCTACTTTATAAGACGACGAAGGAGCCCATTTTCGTTCAAAAATCTTTTAGTTTTTCGTGCCGCGCGTTTCTACGAGTTCTCCGCTGTCAACCTATGATTTTCCATGAGCGCCTTTCACCAACTCCCTCACCAACACGAGCTGTACTCCTTCTTTCTCCAACTCCGGAATCATCTCCTTAATCGCCTGCAGGGTCGGTTTTTTATCATGCCCTATCACAATAACCTCTCCTTTGCGCTTAACCAGAACCTTGGCCTTGCGTAAACTCTGCTTGATCGCCTCTTTCTCCGCCTGGTTATCGATAAACACGTCCCTCTCGGCGAAATCGATGCCGACCTCCGCCGCAATCCGGGGTCCCACTGTTTTTGAAATCACATGACTATCCACGAAAAATAATCCTCTCCTCTTCAAATAGCCGAGAACCGTACGCATGACCCGAGGATCCGTGGTTGCGGCAGAACCCTGATGGTTGTTGACGCCCTCGACATACGGAACGCTCCGAAGCGCCTCTTCCAAATACTGAACGATCTTGTCGTCCGGCATGGTCCGGAAAATGGTATGAGGCTCGAGGGGCTGTCCTGCCCCGAAAGGTTCCATCGGTATATGGAGCATGACCCCAAGTCCCCGCCGGCGCGCCTCCTCGGCGATCCTACGGCTCTGAGGCAAATGAGGCAGGATAGCGACGGTCAAAGGCCTTTGGATGGAGACGGCGTCTTTCAGCAAAGAAAAATTATTCCCCCAATCGTCCAGGATAATCGCCATCTTCGCCGCCTTTGTCCTCGGCAAAATCTCCGGGCGCTTCGGAGCAAAAGCAGGAGGGATGCCCGGTTTCTCGAGAGGAAAGGTCTCGGGGCGCGGCGACAGAAAACCCTCCGCCGTCCGGTGAACGGCATCGCTCTTCATCAAAAAGAAAAGAGCCCCCGCCGCAAAAGCGGTCCATCCCAAAATCCGCGCCGCCCGCTTCAAACGCTCGCGCCGGCTCTTGCTGAACCTCAGCCGTTTCATGCGGGACCTGCCGTCTCAAGCAATCTTTTCCTCACAAGCTCCTGGACCTTCCCCGGATTGGCCTTGCCGCCGCTCTTTCGCATCACCTGGCCCACCAAAAACATTGCCGCCGTTTCTTTGCCGGACTTAAAATCATTTACCACCTTGGAATTGCTCCGAATCGCCTCCGCCACCCACTCGTCGAGCGCCGCTTCGTCCGAAACCTGCAAAAGCCCCTTTTTCTCCATCACCTCTTTCGGATCCCGGCCGTCTCCAACCACCTCGGGAAACACTTTCTCGCGCGCCGCCTGCAAGCTGAGACTCCCTTCCTTCACTAATTGGAGAAGGCCAACGAGCGTCTCAGGACACAGCCGCGTTTGCGAAAGCGAAACTGCTTTTTCATTTAAATAAGCGGAGACCGGCCCCGTCATCCAATTCGCCAGCCCTTTGTAATCCGGATAAATCTTCGCGCAAGTCTCGAAAAATTCGGCGGGCTCCTCATCCTGCGTCAAAAGATTCGCATCGTAAGCGGAAAGCCCATAAGCGCTCGCAAAACGAGCGGCCTTTTGGCGGGGGAGCTCGGGGATCCGGCGGCGCTCGGCCTCGATTTGCTCTTGGGTGACAAAAAACGGCACGAGATCCGGCTCGGGAAAATAGCGGTAGTCATGCGCCTCCTCCTTGGAACGCATGAGAAACGTCATGCCCTTGGCTTCGTCCCAAAGCCTCGTCTCCTGGTAAAGCCCTTCCCCTTTTCCCAGCGCTTCTGTCTGGCGGCCAATTTCGTACTGCAAAGCGGCCTTCACCGCTTTAAAGGAATTCATGTTCTTGACTTCGACCTTCTTGCCCAAAACCGCGTCTCCGGCCCTTCGCACGGAAACGTTGGCATCGCATCGCAGATGCCCCTTTTCCATGTCGCAAAGGGAAACGCCGATGGTTTTCAGCACCGATTTCAACGTCGATAAATACGCGTGGGCGTCATCGGGGCTCTCGAGATCGGGTTCGCTCACCATTTCGATCAAAGGAACCCCCGCCCGATTCAAATCCACGAGGCTTGAATCAGCCGCCGCATCGTGGATCAGTTTGCCTGCATCTTCCTCGAGATGAATGCGGTTTAAGCGAATCCTTTTTGGACCGCCGCTCGTTTCGATTTCCACAAATCCCCCGCGTCCCAACGGAGCGTCGTACTGGGAAATTTGGTAGCCCTTCGGGAGATCGGGGTAATAATAATTTTTCCGGTCAAATTTAATCAGTTTGGACGGCGCCCCGCCAAACGCCAAAACGGCCCGCAGGCCCAGCAAAAACACCTCGCGGTTCAAAACCGGCAGGACCCCCGGAAGCCCCAGGCACACGGGACACACGAGCGTGTTGGGCGGACTTCCAAAACGCACCTCGCACCCGCAAAAGATCTTCGTCCGGGTGCTCAATTGCGCGTGAACCTCAAGGCCTATCGTGGTTAGAAATTCAGGAGAGGCGTCCCCTTTCATGGCGTCCTCCGATGAAAATCCGTGCTCTGTTCAAACGCGTAGGCCAGGTTCAACAGCGCCGCCTCATCGAAATGCTTTCCCAAAAACTGAAGGCCGATGGGCAAGCCTTCGTTCGAAAAACCGCACGGCACCGAAAGGGCCGGGATGGCCGCGAGGTTCGCCGAAATCGTGTAAATATCCGAGAGGTACATCTCCAAGGGGTCGTTCATCTTCTCACCGAGCTTGAAAGCGGCAGTAGGCGACGTGGGGGTGATCAGCGCATCCACCTTCTGAAACGCCGCGTTAAAATCCTGCATGATCTTCGTCCGCACTTTCATCGCCTTTAAATAGTAAGCGTCGTAGTATCCGGAGGAAAGGCTGAAAGTGCCCAGAATGATCCGGCGTTTCGCCTCCGCCCCAAAACCCTCCCCCCTTGTTCTCTCGTACATGTCCAACATACCGGACGGGACCTCCGAGCGGCGGCCGAAACGAACTCCGTCAAAGCGGGCAAGGTTGGAGCTTGCCTCGGACGGCGCGACGATGTAGTAAACGTTGATCGCATAATGCGTAAGGGGAAGGGACACCTCCTCGACGGAAATCCCCAACCCTTCGAGAACTTTCACCGCTTTTAGGATCGCCTCCTCTACGTCCCCGTGAAGCCCATGGAGCCCCTTTTGAAAATACTCCTTCGGAATTCCGATCTTCATCCCCTTCACGTCCCGGCCCAGGAAATCCGAATAGCGGGGCACCGGCACGTCTGCCGAGGTGGAATCTCTCGGATCGTGCCCCGCCGCGGCCTCGAGCACGAGCGCCATATCCCGCACGTCCTTCGTCAGCGGGCCTATTTGATCCAGGCTTGAAGCAAACGCAATAAGACCATACCGCGACACCCGGCTGTAGGTCGGCTTGATCCCTGTGACTCCGCAAAAAGAAGCCGGCTGCCGGACGGAACCGCCCGTGTCCGTTCCCAAAGCAAAAACCGCCGTGTCATTGGCCACAGCCGCGGCGGACCCGCCGCTCGACCCGCCGGGAACCCGCTCCAAATCCCACGGATTCCGGGTCGGCCCATAACAAGACGTCTCACAGCTCGAACCGAAAGCAAATTCATCCATATTGGTCCGGCCAAAGACAATCGCCCCTTTTTCTTCCAACTTTTCAATGACCGTCGCATGGTAAGGAGAGATAAAATTCTTCAAAATCTTCGACGCGCAGGTAATCTCCTCGCCGCGGACGCAAAGGTTGTCCTTCACCGCGAAAGGAATCCCCCAAAGACGCGACGAAGTCTTGGGCATCTTCTTCCATCTTTTCAAATACCGTTCGGGATCGAAATCGACATAAGCGTGGACGGCGCCGTCCTTCGTCCGAATCGCTTCCGCGACCGAACGCAAAACGTCCTCGGGAGCGCAGGAACCCTTTTGCAGGAGTTCGGAAAGTTCAAAAACGGTCTTTTGAGCGAGATCCACGGGGATTTAGGATTTTTCTTCGATGATCTTCGGCACCTTAAAAAACGAGCCGTGTCTTGAAGGGCAGTGTTGAAGGAACTCTTCCATTTCGATCGAAGGCGCGATCTTGTCTTCCCGAAACACGTTCGCCAGCGGCAGGGGGTGGCTCGTCGGCTCGACGCCTTCCACGTCCACCTTGTTCAACTGCTCCACGAAATGAAGGATCTTGTCCACCTGCGGCCCAAACACCTTCAGCTCTTCCGGCTTAAAACCCAGCCTCGCCAAATGCGACGTGTATCGGAGATCGATGTGACTCATAAACCCATTATACCAAAACAATTGTCGGATAGATCATTCGTTTTTCGGCGATTCCCGTTATTGAAATTTTCACAAGGCGTCTTCTACGGCAAAGGCGCTCGGATAAAGAAGATGGCGAGAGAAAGAAGAGCGGCTTTCCAAAAATAAGGGAGGCTTGTTCGATCTTTGGGCCGTGATAACAAATTCCACACAACGGCGGCTTTTCCTAAAGGTTTCTCTTCCGCTTTAAGGCGGTGATAGGCGTACAAAAGCCGGTGGAGCGCCGTCCAGTGCGTCCCAACAGCCAATACCCAAAGCACAAGCCCGGCGTTCCCCACAAAAAACCCCAAGGCCAGCGCCACCAGGCGTTCCCCTCTTTCCCAAAACCCCACCCTGCATTCGGGAATGACGCATTCCGCCCTCGCGCGGACGTAACTAATCATGAATGATCCCCACAAAGAGCTTATCGCCAAAAAGGCGCTCACCGTGTTGCCCTGAAACAAACAGTAAAATAAAAGAGCGCCCAGGACAAAACCATCTCCATACCGGTCCAAAGAAGAATCGAGTATGCCCCCAAAGGGGCTCACCCGGTTCGAAAGACGGGCAATCGCTCCGTCCATGAGATCAAAAAAACCGGAAAGGAGAAGAAGACCCCCAGCCCATAGGAACCACCCTTTATAAACAAAAAATCCCGCCGCCGCCGCCAAAGAAAACCCACAGCAGGTTGAAACATTCGGAGAAAGCCCCGCCCGTGAAAGAACGCCCGCTATTTGATTTTTCCATCTTTCCATATTCATTCTTCACTCTAGATTCTTCATTGATGTTATAGAGCGGGTGACGGGAATCGAACCCGTATGACGAGTTTGGAAAACTCGGATTCTACCATTGAACTACACCCGCGAAGAAGAACCTGGAATCCCTCCCTGCTGGAATAAAAAACTTATGGGCAGGGAGGGATTCGAACCCCCGAAGGCAAAGCCAGCAGATTTACAGTCTGCCCCAGTTGGCCGCTTTGGTACCTGCCCGAAAAGCTGGCGGTCAGAATTGAACTGACATCTACCGCTTACAAGGCGGCTGCTCTACCGCTGAGCTACGCCAGCGAAACTCTCGAATTCCTCACGAATAACGGCAAAAAACCTTGGGCAGATATTCGACAATGTCGCTGGCGGTGAGGCCCAGTTCGCTCGTCTCCTTCACCGCCATATCGGCGGCCTTGCCGTGGAGATAAACGGCCCACAACGCCGCTTGAAAAGAAGAAAGACCTTGAGCGATAAAAGAGGCCGTGATTCCCGTCAACGCATCCCCCGCGCCGCCCTTTGCCATCCCGGGATTTCCCGTGGAGTTGACATAAAAGTCCTCCCCGTTTACCACCACGGTCGGCGAACCCTTGAGCACAAGCGTCCCATGATAAAACCCCGACAATTTTTTGGCAAGCGCGATCCTTGCCGACAGTTCCTCCGGCCAAGGCTCCGAGAAAAATCTTTCAAACTCCCTTTTATGCGGCGTTAAAACCACTTCCCCCCGATGGCGGCGAAAAAGAGAAGCGCAGCCCTTAAAACTATTCAGCCCATCGGCATCCAACACCATCGGAGTGGAAACGCTTTGCACCACCCGCCTTACCAAAGCGCCTGTTTCTTCGTGTTGAGAAAGACCCGGCCCCACGGCCAACGCATTGACGCGCCTTCGCTTCACAAAATCCAAAATAAACCGGTAAGCGGTCCCGCTCAAGGTCCCCTCCTTCGTCTCAGGAAGCCCCAGAGGCATGACCTCAAGCGGCGCTCTCGCCATAAAAACCTCCAACCCCCTCGGCGCGCCCAGCGTCACAAGCCCGCCGCCGGACACGAGCGCCGCTCTGGCCGTCAAAACGGCGGCGCCCGTCATCCCCCGTGAACCTGCCAAGACGAGCACGTGTCCAAAAGACGATTTATCGGCGTCTTTCTTCCGGGGCAAAAGTGGAAACTTCTTAGGCAAAGGGATCTTCATCGCTTCTTCCCATTGGAACCAAACACCAGCATCGCCGTCGCCACCGCGTAATTTTCCGTGTGGGAAAGGCTCACCAGAGCCCCCTTCAAATTCCTTTTTCGCCTGACCTCCTCGGCCTTGCCATGCCAAAGAACCATGGGCTTGCCGCTGGGATCGTTCAAGATTTCAACATTCCGCCATCCCACGAAATCCTTTTCCACCTCTCCCAAGGCCTTAAACACCGCTTCCTTCGCGGCAAAGCGCGCCGCCAAATGCTGGTAAGGAAAACGCTTGGACATCGCGTAGGAGAGCTCGCGGTCGGTGTAAACCTTTTTCAAAAAACCCTTTCCCCATTTTCTGACCGTTTTGGACAAACGCCCAATCTCGACGATATCGACCCCGATGGCTTGAGAACTCATCCCGAAACCAGCCCCAACATTTCTCTCACGGCGTTTTCGAAACCGACCCACAGCGCCCGCGTCACGATGGAGTAACCGATGTTCAACTCCTGGAGACCCCTTATATCTCTCACCCTCTTCACGTTCTGGTAGTCCAAGCCATGCCCGGCGTACGGAACGACGCCCATTTGGCAGGCAAGTTTCACCGCCCGTTCCAGGCGAAGAAACTCCTTCTCCACCCCTTGCGGGGTCTGCTGGTCGGCATAATAACCCGTATGAAACTCCACGGCATCCGCCCCCATCTTTTTCGCCTTTTCCAACTGGCGCGGGTCCGGATCGATGAAAAAACTCACTTCAATCCCTTTCTTCCGGCAGCGCTCCAAGCAATTCCGGACGGCCCGCTCGTTTCGAAAAAGGTTGATGCCGCCTTCCGTGGTTTTTTCCTGACGTCTTTCGGGTACAAGGGTCGCCTGATCGGGACACAGCCTTGCCGCCGTTTTGACGATCGAAGGTGCGGCGGACATCTCCAAATTAAGCTTGATCCGGATCACTTCCTTCACCCGGAAAAGATCCCCGTCCTGAATGTGCCTCCTGTCCTCCCGCAAATGCATGACAACCGCATGGACTCCCGCCTTCTGACAAATCCTGGCCGCCATGACAGGATCCGGATCCATCCCCCCCCGCGCCTGCCGCAAGCCGGCCACATGGTCCACATTCACTCCCAGTTTCATCTACTTCTTCTCCTGAACCTTTTCAATGGGAATCGTGACCTCCACGTTGTAAGGCTCCCCCACCAGGTGAATGCCCGCTACGCTCTCCAAAGGAATTCTTCTGGTGACCGTCTTGGCGCTGTCCCCGACGTCCACAAGCGCCGTTTCGGCCATAAAGGCCTCCTCCAAAAGGGCCTCGGGACCGATCACAATCACCCGCGCCGGATGGGAAGAGACCTTATCCTCGATGATCCTATGCCCTTCCGAAGGACCCGCCGCCAAACGCACCTTAAGAGGCAGGCTCTTCGCCGTCAATTTGATCAACTTATAAGAAGGATCCGTCGCCCTGCGCTGGCTCTCAAGCGTCATAATCTCGTTCCGGACATAAAAGTAAGTTAAAACGGCCAAAGCAAGGGCCAACATCCTCAAAAACCAAGAACCCTTGAGCCAATTCATTCAAAACCTCCCTTAGGGCCTATCCCTAGGAACCACGCCTCCAAAAACGGCGCCTCCCAAACGACTTGGCCGAAGACGCCCCCTGCGGCTTATAAAGCTCCAAGATATTCTGCCTCAGCTTCTCTTCGTTCACCTCGCGCATCATCTTGCCGTGGTTCATCAAGCTGACGCCTCCCGTCTCCTCGGACGCCACGATGACAAGAGCGTCGGTCTCTTCGCTTAACCCCAGCCCCGCGCGATGCCGGGTGCCGAATACCTTGGATAAACTCTGACTTTGCGACAAAGGAAAAAGACAACCGACGGCGACCACCCGTCCGCCCTGGACCACCACGCCTCCATCGTGAACGGGCGTGTTGGGCATAAAAATAGTCAAAAGAAGCTCCGACGTGAGAATCCCATCGAGCGCAATCCCGGTTTCCGCGTAAGGTTTAAGACTCACCTCCCGCTCAATGGCGATCAAAGCGCCTATTTTCCTTTCGGCAAGCGCCGTCACCGCCTTCACCAGCTCTTCCACCGCCCTTTCTTCCTTCAGAAAAATTTTAAATAAAGGATTTTGGCCGATGCGCGTGAGACCGCGGCGGAGCTCCGGCTGGAACAGGATCAAACACCCTAAAATGGAAATTTCGAACAAATGCGCCAGAATCCACCGAATCGTTTTCAATTCGAAAACCTGAGCCGCGAGAAAAAACACGACCAGAACGACGAGCCCCTTCAATGCCTGCGCCATTCCGCTGTCCTTAATGTAAACGAGCAGAAAATAAAAGATAAACCAGAAAAGAACGATCTCAAAGACCGGCCTCCAAAGCTCCTGGGCCCAATGAAGAACAAAAGGCATGATTACCTCGCCTCCAAGACTTGATCCACCAAAACCGCCAACTGCCGATGGGCCGGCACGTCATGGACCCTCAAAATGTGCGCTCCCCCATAGATCGCCGCGGCGGCGGCTCCCAACGATCCGTACAGCCTTCCGGAAACCGGCAATCCCAGCAGATGGCCGATGAAAGACTTGCGCGACAAACCGACCAAAACAGGGCACTCAAGTTTTCGAAAAAACTCAAGGCGGCCCAGAATCTCCATGTTGTTCCCAGCGGTTTTTCCAAACCCGAATCCCGGGTCGACCAGGATCCGGGTCCTCGAAATCCCTGCATCCAATGCCCGGCAAACCGCATCCCTTAAAAAATCAAAAACTTCCTTGATCACCGAGCGATAGACGGGACCGGCCTGCATGTTTTCCGGATCGCCGCGCATGTGCATGAGCGCCACGCCCGCCCGGTAACGGGCGATGAGCTTCGCCAAGCGCTTGTCCCCTCTTAAGGCATAAATGTCATTCACCAAAACGGCGCCCTGATCCAGCGCCGCATGCGCCACTTCGGATTTAGCGGTGTCGATGGACACCGGGATTTTGATCTTTTTGGAGAGACGTTTTAAGACCGGCAGGACTCTTTGAATTTCTTCCTTGGCGGTAACCCGCGTCGAGCCGGGCCTCGAGGACTCGCCTCCGACGTCGATGAGATGAGCCCCTTCTTCCTGCATTTTTAAAGCCTGCTCTTCCGCCAAAGCAGGATTCAAAAACCGCCCCCCATCGCTGAAAGAATCGGGGGTCACATTGAGAATTCCCATCACTTTCGTTTCCCGGCCCAAACAAAGCTTGACATCACCCAACGAAAGAGAAAAAAGAGGTCTTCGAAAACCCATTTATGCCGCGCCCAGAGCGACGGGGGCGCCTTCAGGAATTCCAACGATTTTTCTTACTTCCTCCGCATCCAAAACTTCTTTTTCCAAAAGAGCGCCCGCCAGCGTCTTAAGCTGCTGCAGATGGGTCGTCAACGACTCCTTGGCCCGCTGAAACGCTCCATCGACGATCCTCTTAATCTCCGCGTCAATGAGGCGCGCGGTCTCCTCGCTGTAGTTTCTCTCCTCCCCAAGGTCGCGCCCCAGGAAAACCTGATGCTCCCGGCGGCCAAAGGTAAGATTTCCCAATTTCTCGCTCATCCCGAACTCGCAAACCATCCGGCGGGTGAGCTGCGTCGCCACCTCCAAATCGTTATGAGCCCCCGTCGTCACTTCTCCAAAAATAATCTCTTCGGCCGCCCGCCCCCCCATGAGAACGATGAGCCTCCCAAAAAGCTCCTGCCTCGAAGTCAGATATCGATCCTCCAGGGGAACCTGCATCGTATAGCCCAACGCGGCCACCCCGCGGGGAATGATGGATACCTTATGCAAAGGATCCGCCCCCGGCACCAGAAGCGCCAAAAGCGTATGTCCCGATTCATGGTGCGCCACGATTTTTTTCTCCCTGTCCGAAATCAGACGGCTTTTTCTCTCGGGGCCCGCCATCACGCGCTCAATGGCCGCCTGCAGCTCCTCCATTCCCACCCCTTCCCGGTTGCGGCGGGCCGCCAAAAGAGCCGCTTCATTAGCCAAATTGGCGATATCGGCGCCGGAAAAGCCGGGCGTCTGACGGGCGATGGACTTCAAATCTACTCCTGAAAGGAGCTTGATGGGCTGGGTGTGCACCTTCAGAATCTCTTCCCGTCCTTTTAAATCGGGGCGGTCGATCACGATCTGCCGGTCAAATCGGCCCGGCCGCAAAAGCGCCGGATCCAACACGTCCGGACGATTCGTCGCCGCAACCAAAATGATCGCTTCGTTCGTATTGAATCCGTCCATCTCCACCAAAAGGGCGTTTAAGGTCTGCTCGCGCTCGTCATGGCCGCCGCCTATCCCGGCGAAGCGCTGTCGTCCCACCGCATCAATCTCATCGATGAAAATAATACAGCCGCGGCCGCTTGCCTTGACGCTCTTCTTCGCCTGCTCAAAAAGGTCCCTCACGCGGGAAGCGCCGACCCCCACGAACATCTCCACGAAATCGGAGCCCGAAATGCTGAAAAAAGGCACGTCCGCCTCTCCGCTCACCGCCTTGGCCAACAGCGTCTTTCCCGTGCCCGGAGGGCCCATTAAGAGCACGCCCTTTGGAATCTTGCCGCCCAGCCTCTGAAATCTCTTGGGATCCTTCAAAAACTCGATGATCTCCCGAAGCTCCTCCTTCGCTTCTTCCACGCCCGCCACGTCTTTAAACGTGATCTGAGCGTTCGAAGAAAGGCGCGCGCGGGATCTTCCAAAGGACATGAGACGCCCCCCGCCCGCCGCGGCGCCCCCCCGGTAAAGCAAAAACCAAAAAAGCCCCACAAAAACCAAAGGCCCGATCACCGCATAAAGAAGCTGGGCCCAAAAAGTCTTCTCGGGCCGGATGTCATAAACGGGCAAATTTTGCCTTAAGAGCCTTTCGAGATCGATGTCTTGAATGGGCAGGGTCACGCGATACCGCGCCCCATCCACCAGTTCCCCTTGCAGCTCATTGACGATACGGGCGCCCGATTTGAGGACCGGCTTCTCACGATTAGTTTCCAAAAGGGCATAAAACTCCCCATACGTGAGCTGCTTCGAAGGCTTCTCCAAAGGAAGCGTCCCCAGCCGCGCAAAATAAAAAACGGTCAGGAAAAGAAAAATCCAAAGAAAAATGGACCCCGGAAGCCACGCATTGGAGGTCTTTTTCTGACCGGACGGTTCCTTCTTTTTCTGCGCATTCACCTTCAAAATCCCCTTTCCAAAAGCCGAGTCATTATATCAACATCTTCTTTGCTTGACAATAACAACGCGTCTTGATTATACTGACAAATTTAGATAGGGTAGGAAGATAATTCCGCATGACCCGTCTTCCTTCCCTCCCTATAGAGTTTAACTCCAAAAACCGACTGAGCCAAGGGGCGGCTGACCAAAGATGAGTTCCCGAAGAAAAATTCGGATCGCCATTGTGGGCATCGGCAACTGCGCGAGCTCCCTCATTCAGGGAATCGAATTCTACAAGAAAAACGGTTTTGCTTCCTCCAAACCAAACGCCCTCGGCCTCATGAACGATGAGATCGGAGGGTACAAACCGCAGGACATCGAGGTCGTCTGCGCCTTCGACATCGACAAACGAAAGGTGGGGCTCCCCGTCAAACGAGCCGTCTTCCAAGCGCCCAACTGCACCAAGCTCATCACGAACCACCTCGCCTCCCCCAACGCCGTCGTCCAAATGGGTCAAATCCTCGACGGGATCGCCGACCACATGAAAGATTACCCTCAAGAAAGAACCTTTATGCCAAGCGGCAGGACGCCCGCCGACGCCGCCAAAGTCCTAAAAGAAACGGGCGCCGAAATCTGCGTGAACTATCTCCCGGTGGGATCCGCGAAGGCCGCTGAATTTTACGCGGAACGATGTCTGGAAGCAGGGGTCAGCCTCTTAAACTGCATCCCCGTCTTCATCGCCTCCGATTCGAAATGGGCGAAGCGCTTCGCCGAAAGAGGCATTCCCATCGTCGGAGACGACATCAAATCGCAGGTGGGAGCCACGATCGTTCACCGCACCCTCGCCAAGCTTTTCGAAGACAGGGGCGTCAAGATCGACAGGACCTACCAACTGAACACGGGCGGAAACACGGATTTCCTCAATATGCTGAACCGCTCGCGCCTGATGTTCAAAAAAATTTCGAAGACGGAATCCGTCCAATCCCAATTATCCGAAAGGCTGGAATCCGAAAACATCCACATCGGCCCGAGCGATTACGTTCCCTGGCAAAACGACAACAAGGTCGCCTTCATCCGCATCGAAGGCCGCGGTTTCGCCAACGTGCCTCTGCACATGGACGTCCGGCTTTCCGTGGAAGATTCTCCCAACAGCGCGGGAGTGGCCGTCGACGCCATCCGCTGTTTGAAACTCGCGCGCGAACGTAAAATAAAAGGCCCCCTTTATTCGGTCTCGGCCTACCTCATGAAACACCCTCCCCGCCAATACCCCGACTCCCACGCCAAAAAGCTCGTCCAGGATTTCATCGCCGCCCGGCGGAAAAACTAATCTGACCCCGTCCCCACCCCAAAAAACAAAAACCCCTTGGAGCCCGAAAGCCCCAAGGGGTTTTAAACTTCTCTCCGACCTCTTTTAGAAGGTCACCTTCACCGAGGAAACGACGTCCACTGCTGTCGCATCATTAGGCGACCGGTAAAAATCGCCCGGCACGAACCATGCAACAACGGTTCCAAAAGAAACGTCCTCGGTATAGTCGTAAATCGCCTGCAAGTCGATTTCCCAACCGATTTGGTCGTCGCGAGAACCGCTGTTGGGATCGGTCGCAGTGGTGTGGATGTCCTCATCAAACCACAGGTAAGTGAAAGAACCCTCCAGCATCAAGTCCTCCATGGGCTTGAGGGAACCTTTCACCTGGATAAACTGTTGGTTTGTCGTAGCTGAGGTATCGCCGGCATCGGAGGTCGCATACACAAATTCACGGAAATCCGCGTAAGCGGTCCAGAATTTGCCGCGATAGAGGCTGTTCCATGCGCCGTAATCCTGGGTAGACCCGCCGCCCAGATCATTCTCACCGGAGAAAAGCACGTACTCCACGGTGATCTCGGGCTTCCAGGTATTATCCCAACGATACGTGCCGAACAGATCGAGCCCCCAAGCGCCCCGATCGCGCGCTCCAACCGTGGTGGTGGCGCGGTAGTCTCCGAACTGGTACGCCAACTCACCGCCCAGCGTGATCTGGGAAATGGGATCGAACTGGACACGGCCGCCGATGGTGTGAGTGTCATTGTCTCTCGTTCCCGTGGCGCCGGCCAACGTGGCTTTGTCCAATTCACTCACCCAATAACCCTCGGCCACCGCATTGTACTCCGCGAACTTGTAGTTCACGTTCACAATGTAGAGGTCGATGTCATCCTCGGGATCATGGGAATTCTCGTTGATT
>JACQQY010000036.1 GCA_016206825.1 Candidatus Omnitrophota bacterium | reverse complement strand
GCTCCCACCCATGACAAGAACCAGAGGCACGTTCGAAGAAGCATCATGGTTCTCTCGATTAAAAACGTCTACCGGTATGCCTGTGACGAAAATCTTATCGGACGCAACGCCCCTTTCGCGCAATTTCCCTTTGGCCTCTTCCGCCGGCACAAAGTAACCGTTGACGTTCTCCGCCGGCCAATACGCATGAGGAAAAAAATCCGTCAACACGCCATAGAGGGGCAGTAAACCGGAACACGTGGACTTGTAATCCGAAACCACTCCGCAGGGAAAAGCCTGTGTGCACAGAACCGCCGAAGGACGGAAATCCTCGAGAAAAGCTTTAAACCGCTTGGATTCGGAACGGTACGTCGCCAAACGGAGCTTCTGAATCGTCTTTAAAATAAGAGGGTTGTCGTAAAGCCGCTCCCAAACCTCGGGCTCGCTTTTAACGATCTGAAGGTAGGTCCCCTGAATCAGCTTTTCAAGAAGCGGATGCGTGTAACGAAGGGCGTCGACCGACCGGCACTTTATTTTTGGATCGATTTCTTTAAAAGCTTTTTCCAAAGCCAAAGCGGCCCGGTGGTGGCCCGAATGCTCGTGAAGATACAAAATGAGAATGCGTCTTTCCGGCATTTAGCTTTTTACGTCTAAAAAGCCCTTGATCCTCTGCAAAGCCAATCGAATCCTCTCGACGCTTTCCACCAAAGCAAACCGGACATAACCTTCTCCGTATTCACCGAATCCCGTGCCGGGCGCCACCGCCACCCCGATCTCGTCCACCAGAAGCTTCGCAAATTCGAGAGCCGTCAGGGCCGAATACTTGGGCGGGATGCGCGTCCACACGTAAAAAGTGGCCTTAGGTTTTTCCGTCTTCCATCCGACGGCATTCAAACCGTCCACGAGCGCGTCGCGCCTTTCTTTGTAAAGCTTCACCATTTTTTCCACGCAATCCTGCGGTCCTTCCAAAGCGGCGACAGCCGCCTCCTGAACCGCCCGGAAAATCCCAAAATCCAGGTAACTCTTCGTCTTGCCCAGCGTCTTCAGGATTTCCGCATTCCCCACCACAAACCCTATCCGCCACCCCGCCATGTTGTAGGACTTGGAAAGCGTGTGAAACTCGACGCCCATTTCTTTCGCGCCCTTGACTTGAAGAAAACTCGGAGCCTTGTAACCGTCGAACACGATGTCCGAATAAGTCAAATCATGGGCGATGAGGATGTTCTTGCCGCTCGCCCAATTCACGACCTCCTCGAAAAAATGAATGTCGCAGACAGCCCCCGTCGGATTGTGCGGGTAGCTCAGAAACATGAGCTTCGCCCTCTTCACCACTTCCTTGGGAATGGAGGAGAGATCCGGCAGAAAACCCTTCTCTTGAACGATCGGGATATTGTACAAAACCCCGCCGGCGATGATGACGCCGTTAAAATGCACCGGGTACGCGGGACTCGGCACGATGACAAAATCATCATTATTCAAAAAAGCAAGACAGAGGTGGGCGATCCCCTCCTTGGAACCGATCAAAGGCAGGACTTCCGTTTCGGGATCGAGCTCGATGCCAAAGCGGCCTTTATACCAATTGGCGATGGTCCTCCGCAAACGCCTTTCCACTTCGCCGTCCGGCCGGGAGTAGCGGTGGTTTTCGGTGATCTGGGCCGACTCGCACAGCCGCTGGACGACGTGGGCCGGCGCCGGCTGATCCGGACTCCCCATCCCGAAATCGATCACATCCATCCCCTTGTCCCGGGCCCTTTTCTTCAGCTCATCGATGATGGTGAACAAATAAAGCGGCAGTCTTTTTAACCGATTCGCTTCCTGCATGTTTCCTCTCCCAAAAATAAAGTTCCCCTATTCTACCGAACTCCCCCCGCCTCTCAAAGAGAATTATATGGATCACATCCTCAAGCCGTGGAATCAAATCCCCCCTGCCCCCTTTGAAATAAAAAGGGGGTTGGTCTTTCGCTCTTTCTCTTTAGTGAAAAGAAAGCCCTTACCCCCTTTTCTTTTCAAAGGGGGCAGGGGGGATTTAAACCGTTCCGGCTCTTGTCTAATTTAGACACGCATGATCAAAGATATCGGAGAAATCGAAAAAATGGAAGACCGCCGGGCGTCTTACGCCGGAAGCAGGGCCTTCAACGATTGAAAGGATTCTTTCGCGTGATAAGAGCTTCTCACGAAGGGGCCGCTTTCCACCCAGCGGAATCCGAGCCGAAGCGCCTCCTCCTTGTAGGATTGAAAGGCGAACGGGCTGAGATAGTCGTGAACCGGCTCGCCGATGGCGCTGGACCGCAAGTACTGCCCGATGGTCAGCATCTCACAGCCGGCTTCCCGCAAATCCCCGAGCGCCTCCAAAACCTCCTCCTTCGTTTCCCCGAGGCCGGCCATCAAACCGCTCTTGACAAGAAGCGACGCGCAAGCGCGTTTGATTTCTCTAAAAATCTCAAGCGCCTTGGCGTAATCTCCCTGGGGCCGGATGCGCTTATAAAGACGAGGGACCGTCTCGATATTATGGCTGAAAATATGAGGAGCGGTCGTTACGAGGCGCCGGACCGCCGCCCTTTGGGTGCGCTTGAAATCAGGAGTTAAGATTTCAACGATGGGACGGGAGGAAATCTTTTTGACTTCGGCGACGACCCGCGCAAAATGAGAAGCGCCTTCATCTTCCAGGTCATCCCGGTCGACGGAAGTGATCACGACGTGATCCAGACCCAGACGTCTCACCGCTTCCGCGACCCGGCGGGGTTCATCCAAATCCAAAGGCCCGGGGCGGCCCGTGCTCACCGAGCAAAAAGCACAGCTCCGCGTGCAAATGTCGCCCATGATCATGAAGGTGGCCGTCTTTTGGGAATAACACTCGTTGCGGTTGGGACACCGCCCGCTTTCGCAAATGGTGTGAAGCCCGAACTCCTTTAAAAGAGCGTCGGTCCTCGCCGCCTCCTGCCCCGGCGCAAGGCTTTTCCTAAACCAATCGGGCAATCTTCTCGCGGATTTAAGACTGTCCATTCATCGCCGCGATAATCGCGTCCGCCATTTGGCTCGTTCCGACGGCGGTGGGGTCGTTTTTATCGGGTTTCAAATCGTAGGTCACCTGCCGCCCTTCCCGAATGACCTTCGCCACGGCGCCTTCCAGCCGGTCGGCCGCCTTTTCTTCGCCGAGGTAACGAAGCATCAAAACGCCGGATAAAATCATGGCGGTCGGGTTGGCCTTATTCAGACCCTTATACTTCGGAGCGCTCCCATGCGTGGCTTCAAAAAGCGCGCAGTCGTCGCCGATGTTGGCGCCGGGCGCCACCCCGAGACCTCCGACAAGACCGGCGCAAAGATCCGAAAGGATATCCCCGTACAAATTGGGCAAAACGAGAACGTCATAATCCCCCGGCCTTTGGACCAACTGCATGCACATGTTGTCCACGATCCGGTCTTCGAACTGAATCCGCCCCTCGTAACCCCGCGCGACCTCCCTCGCCGTCTCGAGGAAAAGCCCGTCCGTGCATTTCATGATGTTGGCCTTATGCACGGCGGTGACCTTCTTCCGGTGATTTTTCAAGGCGGTTTCGAAAGCGAACCGCACGATCCTCTCCGAAGCCTTTTTGGAAATGGGTTTGATGCTGATGGCCGGATCGGGATTGAATTTCGCTTTGGGGTTCAGGGCCAGAATTTTTTCGACGAGCTCCTTCGTTTCCTTCGCCCCCCGCTCAAATTCGATTCCGGCGTAAAGATCCTCCGTATTTTCACGGACGATGATCAAATCCACCCCTTCATACCGGCTCCGGACCCCGGGATACCCCTTGCAGGGCCGAAGGCACGCATAAAGATCCAGCTCCTTGCGAAGGGCCACGTTCACCGACCGAAAACCCGTCCCGACAGGCGTGGTCACCGGCCCTTTAATCGCGATTTTGTTCCTCCGCACCGATTCCAGCACCTCCTCCGGCAGAGGAGTGCCTTTCTTTTCCATGATATCACTGCCCGCATGGACGGTTTCCCATTCAACGGAAATACCCGTCGCCTCGACGCACCGCTGGGTCGCAAGAGCCACCTCCGGACCGATGCCGTCGCCCGGAATCAACGTAATTCTTCTTTTCATCCTTTTATCGTCCTCCCCATCCACCGGCTGATCCGCTCGATCCCTTCTTCGATGTCCTTTTCGCTCGCCGCAAAGCTGAAGCGAACGTGCTTGTCGGAACCGAAGCTTTTGCCCGGGATCACCGCGACGTAAGCCTCTTCCAAAAGACGCGCGCAGAAAACGTCCGAAGAAAGCCCCGTTTCCGCAATGCCGCAAAAAACGTAAAACGCGCCCTGCGGCATAAACGGGCGCAGGCCGTTCACCTTGGACAAAAGAGCCGCCGTCTTGTCCCGCCTTTTTTGAAAAATACCTCTTACTTCCTCCCGATAGCTCTTCGGGAGACGAAGCGCCTCAAGCGCCATCCTCTGGCTGATCGACGAAGGATTGGAAGTGGAATGATCTTGAAGCATGCCGACCTTTTTCATCACTTCCGCATCCCCGGCGGCGTAACCGATACGAAGCCCCGTCATCGAATAACTTTTGGAAGCGCCGCTCACGACAAACGTGCGATTCTTGATCTCTTCCCCCAAGGCGGCTATCGATACGTGCGTGAGACCCTCGTAAAGGTAGTATTCGTAGATCTCGTCGCTGACGCACAAAAGACCTTTCTCCAAAACAATGTCCGCTATTCTTTCCAAATCCCGCCTCCCCAAAACAGCCCCTGTGGGATTCGAAGGGCTGTTTAAAAGAAGAATTTTCGTCTTGGGCGTCACCGCTTTCAGAAGCCGCTCCGGCTTCGGCAAAAAGCCCTCGCCTTGAAAAGTCTCCACAAAAACCGGGGCGCCGCCGGCCAGGTAAACCATCTCGGGATAACTCACCCAATAGGGCGCGGGGATCAACACTTCATCGCCCGGATCGCACAACACTTGAAAGAGGTTATAAAGAGAGTGCTTGGCCCCGCAAGAGACGACGACATTCTCGGATGAATAGCTCAAGCCTTGGTCTTCTTGGAACTTCCGGCAAACCGCCTCACGAAGCTCCGGTATGCCCGCCGTAGGCGTGTATTTGGTGAAACCTGCCTTTAAAGACCTAATCGCTTCTTCCTTAACCGCTTCCGGGGTGTCAAAGTCAGGTTCGCCGGCCCCAAAACTGATAACGGGCAGTCCCTTTGCTTTCATGGCCTTGGCTTTGGCCGTCAATCCCAACGTCGCCGAAGGCGAAACACACGCAAGGCGGCCGGCTATTTTAATTTTCAAATCCACCGATGAACCTGGCGTCATTTTGAACTCCTCCTCGAAAGCTAATTTAACAAAAACTGCCTCCTCAGTAAACATCAAAGAACCATCTTCAGGTCTTATCACGACCCCAAAAGCTCCTTTATCTTGTCGAGAAGAATACTAAGACCCAAAGGCTTCTGGAGGATATGGGCGATGCCAAGGGATTTAAGCTCTTCGTCATACTCCTTCCCGTGGCCTGTGATGACGACGGTTTTCTGGGAAGGGTTCAAGGGCTTGAGGCTCTTTAGAATCTCGATGCCATTTAAATCCGGCAAGCCTATGTCAAGAAGGAGAAGGTCGAAAGTCTCTTTCTTCAGGCGCTCCAGGGCTTCTAGCCCAGAGTTTGAGACGTGAATCTCAAAGCCTCGTAAGAGAAGAAAGCCCTTGAGGAATTGGGTG
>JACQQY010000003.1 GCA_016206825.1 Candidatus Omnitrophota bacterium | reverse complement strand
GATCTGGCCCGGATCGCAGGGACCATCCCTTATGAGATTCTTTGCTCCATTCACAGCCGTGTCCCCCGAATTTATCGGGAGTAGGGGCACATGGCAATGTGCCCCTACTTCTTTTTTTTGGACAGCGCCTTCCTTCGTGATATAATAAAAACTCCTTTGTGGGTTGAGAAGCCCCATTTTTTATTAGATTTTTCTTTTTAGATTTATCGTAACTATAGTAAATTAAGTAGGATACGATACCAAACGGGGAACAAAAGTCATGGCGAAGATGACAGGGGCGCAGGCGGTTGTGGAGGCTTTTGTTAAAGAGAGGGTGGAGCACGTTTTTGGGCTTCCGGGAGGAGCGTGTCTGCCTCTTTTTGACCGGCTGTACGATGCTCCTTTTAAGGTGGTGCTGGTGAGACATGAGCAGGGAGCCGTCCACATGGCGGAGGGTTATGCGCGATCGACCGGGAGACCCGGGGTGGTCGTGGTGACTTCCGGGCCTGGGGCAACCAACACCGTGACGGGACTGGCGGATGCTTATATGGATTCGATCCCGCTCGTGGTGATCACCGGGCAGGTCAAAACTCATCTCATAGGCAATGACGCATTTCAAGAAGCGGATACAACGGGGATCACCCGTCCGATCACGAAGTATAATTATTTGGTAAGGGACGTCCGCGAACTGCCGCGGATCCTGAAGGAGGCCTTTTACATCGCCACGCACGGCCGGCCGGGGCCGGTGCTCATTGATTTTCCTTCGGATGTGAGTCTTGCGGAGGTGGATTTTCACTATCCGGAGACGGCGAACATCCGGGGCTTTAAACCGACCATGCAGGGTCATCCCGGCCAAATCAAAAAAGCGGCTAAGCTCATCGCCGAATCGAAGCGCCCGGTGGTTTACACCGGCGGCGGCGTCATCATCGCGAATGCCGCCCCTGAACTCAAAGAATTTGCGGAAAAGATAAATGCCCCCTGCACCAATACTTTGATGGGTTTGGGAGGGGTTCCCGGCTCGCATCCTCTCTTTTTGGGAATGCTGGGCATGCACGGGACTGTTTATGCCAATAAGGCCGTGCATGAGTGCGATTGTCTCATTGCAGTGGGCGCCCGTTTCGATGACCGGGTGACCGGCGACATCAAGAAGTTCGCTCCAAAAGCGAAGGTCATCCACATCGACGTCGACCCATCCGCCATTTCCAAAAACGTCAAAGTGGACGTTCCCATCGTGGGCGACGTGAAGGAGGTTCTGCGGGAATTGAATAAAATCGTGAAGGCGGCAGACACCGGGGATTGGCTCGAGCAGATTGCGCATTGGAGAAAAGAAAGCCCGCTTCGGTATAAGGACGATCCCGTTTCGGTCCGGCCGCAATACGCGATTGGGAAGCTCTCAGAGATCTTCGGCCCCGATGCCGTCGTGACCACCGACGTGGGTCAGCACCAAATGTGGGCGGCCCAATATTACGTTTTGAACGGTCCGAATCAATTTTTGACAAGCGGCGGCCTCGGCACGATGGGCTACGGTTTTCCAGCGGCCGTCGGGGCCCAACTGGCCCATCCGGACAAGCCCGTCGTGTGCATCACGGGCGACGGCTCTTTCCAAATGAACATTCAGGAGATGTCCACCGCCGTGGTATGGAAACTGCCCGTCAAAATCGCCATTATCAATAACAACTATCTGGGAATGGTGAGACAATGGCAGGAGATTTTTTACAAACACCGTTATTCGAGCTCATACATGGAAGGAAATCCTGATTTCGTGAAATTGGCGGAGGCTTATGGAGCCGTCGGGATAAGGGTGACGGAAAAGAAAGACGTGGAGAAGGCGATCGAGTGGTCGAAAACCATAACGGACAGGCCCTGCGTGCTGGATTTTGTGGTGACGGAAGAAGAAAACGTCTTCCCCATGATCCCCTCAGGGCAGTCGATCGAACAGATGATGGACATGGCTTAAAAATGGCAGTTCATGAACCGACGCCGGTGAGGCGGATAACGTTATCGGTTTTAGTGGAAAACAGGGCGGGTGTCTTGTCGCACGTGACGGGGCTTTTCTCGGCGCGCGGATTTAACATTGATTCGCTGGCCGTTGGAGAGACGGAAGACCCGACGCTTTCGCGGATCACGCTTGTTTTGCATGGGGATGAGAAGACGCTCGAGCAGATTAAAAAACAGCTCAATAAATTGATCGATGTCATCAAAATTCAGGATCTCACGGAGGAGGATTTCATCGACCGGGAGCTGATGCTGGTGAAAGTGCGCCATTCTCCGGAATTGAAAGAGCGTTTGCCGGTTCTGCTGTCACAGCATTCGCTAAAGGTCCTGGAGGAAAATCCCAAAGTCGTGGCTTTTGAATGCACCGAATCCAGTCAAAATGCCGAGAAGCTCTTTGGGATCTTCAAAGAACTGGGAATCGTAGAGATCGCAAGGACAGGAACGGTGGCGTTGTCGAAGAAGGCGGGAGCCGAAGGAGAGTAAGGAGGAGAGATGGCAAAAATCTATTATGACAAGGATGCAGATTTGAGCGTTATCCGGAATAAGACGGTGGGGGTTGTCGGCTATGGCATTCAAGGGCGCGGACAGGCCCTGAACCTTCGGGACAGCGGAGTGAGGGTCCTCGTCGCTCAAAGACCGGGGGGGAGCAATTACGAGACGGCCAAAGGCGACGGTTTTGAACCGGTAAGCGCCGGGGAAGCGGCCAAGGAGTCGGACATTCTGGTGATGCTTGTCCAGGATCCCTTGCAAAAGGATCTTTATGAGGAGTGTCTCCGGCCCCACATGACGCGCGGAAAAGCGCTTGCCTTTTCGCATGGTTTTAACATTCACTTCAAGCAAATCGTTCCTCCCAAAGACGTCGACGTCTTTATGGTGGCTCCGAAAGGGCCGGGGAGTCTGGTCCGGCGGCTTTACGAAGAAGGAAAGGGCGTCCCCTGCCTTGTGGCCGTTTACCAGGACGCGACCAAACGGTGCAAAAAGACCGCTCTGGCCTACGCAAAGGCGCTGGGCGGCACTCGAGCCGGCGTGATCGAAACGACCTTTAAAGAGGAGACGGAAACGGACCTTTTCGGCGAGCAGACGGTTTTGTGCGGCGGGGTGAGCGCTCTCATTAAAACCGGTTTTGAGACGCTTATTCAGGCGGGCTATCAGCCCGAAGTCGCTTATTTCGAGTGTCTGCATGAGGTCAAGCTCATTACCGACATGATTTATTCATCGGGGATTCAGGGAATGCGGAAACGGGTTTCGGACACGGCCGAGTATGGGGACATCACCCGCGGACCCCGGGTCATCAATCAAAAGACGCGGCGGGAGATGGAAAAGATCCTGAAGGAAATCCAAAACGGCCGGTTTGCCAAGGAGTTTTTGTCGGTTTATCGGAACGGCAAAGCGAAATTCGAAAAGCTCCGCCATGCGGATGACGGCCATCCCATCGAGAAAATAGGAGCCAAACTGCGCGGAATGATGAAGTGGCTTTAATCAGATGAACGACAAAGATAGAATTTACATATTTGACACGACCTTGAGGGATGGGGAACAATCACCCGGGGCGAGCCTTGACGCGAAAAGCAAACTGGAGATCGCAAGGCAGTTGGCCGAGCTTGGGGTGGATGTGATCGAAGCCGGTTTTCCCATTACTTCCCCCGGGGATGCGGCCGCCATCAGAAAGATCGCCGAAGAGGTGAAAGGACCGACGATCTGCGCTTTGGCGAGGACCGTGCAGAAAGACATGGATGTGGCGCTTGAGACTTTGAGAGGAGCGAAAAAAAGCAGGCTCCATGTTTTTATCGCCACTTCCGAAATTCACCGCAAGTACAAGCTCAACAAAGCCAAGGATGAGATCCTGAAGATCGCCGCCTGGGCGGTCAAGTATGCCCGAAACCGGATCGGAGAGGTGGAGTTTTCTCCGGAAGACGCCTCCCGGACGGAGCCGGCATTTTTGTATCAGGTGATTCAGGCCGTGATCGAAGCGGGAGCGGGGGTTGTCAACATTCCCGATACCGTCGGCTATGCCGTGCCCTTCGAGTTTGGAAATTTGATCAAAGGGATTTTTGAGAACGTTCCCAATGCCGGCAAGGCGGTCATCAGCGTTCACTGCCACAACGATTTGGGCCTTGCGGTCGCCAATTCTTTGGCGGCGGTTCGTTTCGGCGCCAGACAAGTCGAGTGCACGCTCAATGGCATCGGCGAACGGGCGGGGAATGCGGCTTTGGAGGAAATCGTGATGGCGCTGGATACGCGGAAGGATGTTTTTAAGAAAGTCACCCGCATCCGGAGAGACCAAATCTGCAAGACCAGCCGTCTCGTGAGCTCTCTCACGGGAATGGTGGTCCAGCCCAACAAGGCCGTGGTGGGACGCAACGCCTTTACCCATGAGTCCGGGATTCATCAGGATGGGCTCTTGAAGCTCCGGAAGACGTACGAAATCATGCATCCAGCCGACGTCGGTTTCGGCGAGACACAGCTTGTCTTGGGAAAACACTCCGGACGCCATGCGTTGGAAAACCGTTTGAAGAAGCTCGGTTATCACTTGAACGAGAAGGAGCTTGACCTCGTTTTTCAAGATTTCAAGGTTTTGGCGGATAAAAAGAAAGAGGTCTTTGATGAAGACCTCGTGGCTCTCATTGAAAAGGAAATCGTCGCCACACCTAAGACCTATCGGCTTCTTTCGTTAAGCGTTTTGACGCAAACGGGGAAAGAACCCAGGGTGTCGATCCGGCTCAAGTCAAAATCCAGGGTTCTCGAAGCCGGCGGCACCGGCAGCGGCCCCGTGGACGCGGCCTATAAGACGGTGGATCAAATGATCCGAAGGAAAGCGAAGCTTTTGGACTATCAAATACGATCCGTGACGGTGGGGAAAGACGCGCAGGGTGAAGTGACCGTTAAAATCGAAGGTTTGGCCGGGGAAGTGATCACGGGGCGGGGGGTCAGCACGGACGTGATCGAGGCGAGCGTCCACGCGTACCTCGATGCCATCAATAAGCTTCTGCAAAAGCGCCGGACGTTCAAGAAAGAGCGTATAGCGTATGGGGTGTAGGGGCGTATGGGGCCATACGCCCGTTGTTTCCTGCCTATACGCTCGTGGTGTTTATAAGAATGGCGGTTTTTCCAACGAGTCCTATTGACGCGCATACGGAACTTTACGGGATATTCGGAAATCCCGTTCGCCATTCTCTTTCCCCGCTGCTTCATAATGCGGTTTTTCAACGGCTTCACCTGAATGCCGTGTATCTGGCCTTTCAAGTTGAAAAGGATTTTTTGGGATTGGCCTTCGAAGGGATCCGGTCGCTCGGGATGAAAGGGGTCAATGTCACGGTCCCGTATAAAGAAGCGGCCTTGAATTTCGTGGATGATGTCCCCGAGGATCTCGACCGCGGGATCGGCGCTTTGAACACGGTGGTGAACCAAAAGGGCAGGCTTCTCGGCTTTAATACCGACGCCCCGGGTTTTTTGACCGCCGTGAAAGAAGAGCTTGAATTTAACCCCCGAGGGAAAAAGGCCTTGGTGCTGGGGGCGGGAGGAGCGGCGAGGGGAGTTGCTTTCGCGCTCGCGTATGCTCATGCCGATAAAATATGGATTTATAACCGCACTCCTGAAAAGGCCAAGGGCCTCCAAGAATACCTCGAGGGTTATTTTCCCGAAACCGAGATCGAATCCATCGAGACTTTTGAAGCCTTAAAAAAAGAAAAGGCGCACTTCGTGGTGAACGCGACTTCTTGCGGGATGAAAGAAACGGATCCGCTGCCGATGGATTTAAGGCTTTTGAGCGGCGAGGCCGTCGTTTATGATTTGATTTACTCGCCTTCCCAAACTCCTTTTCTGAAATTGGCGGGGGAACTTGGTTTTAAATGCGCCAATGGGATGGGGATGCTCGCCGCTCAGGCGGCGTTGTCTTTTGGGCTTTGGACGGGGCGGAAGGAAGACGTTCGGGAAATCATGTCGGAGGTTCTTCAAAAGTGGCGTGGGTAGTCGTTTTTTTTCTGGGCGCCGTGACGGGAAGTTTTTTGAACGTGTGTATTTTTCGGATTCCCAAGGGCGAATCCATCATTCGCCCGCGCTCTCATTGTCTCCTGTGCCAAAACCCGATCAGGTGGCATGACAATATTCCGCTTTTTAGCTTTTTCTTTTTAAAGGGGCGCTGCCGCTGGTGCCGCGCCAAGATTTCCCGGCAGTATCCGGTCATTGAGGGTTTGACGGCGCTTTTTTTTCTTCTTTACTATGGATGTTATGGTTTGAGCGTCAAAGGAGTCGTGACCCTGGGATTGACTTTGGCCCTTTTGGTGATGAGCGTCATCGACTGGAGACACCAGATTTTGCCGGATGGGATCACCTTGCCGGGCATAGCCGTTGGGTTTATTGTCTCCGGATGCTGGCCTGGGCTTCAGGGCGAACTCTCTCCGCTTCAGGGATTAAAGGCTTCTTTTTTCGGGATTCTGCTGGGGGGAGGTTTGCTCTATGCGGCGGGGACCCTCGCCGAGAAGATTTTAAAAAAAGAAGCGATGGGCGGGGGGGACGTTAAGCTTTTGGCGATGATAGGCGCTTTCACGGGCTGGGCGGGCGTTTGGTGGACTCTCTTTGTGTCGTCGCTTGCCGGATCGATCGTGGGGATTTATTTGCGCCTTAGGACCGGGCAGGAAAAAATTCCTTTCGGTCCTTATCTCGCGCTGGGGGCTTTTACGTATATTTGGTTCGGCGGACGGGTGATTGGGTGGTACGTTCAATCGATGGGGTTTTGAGCGGGAGGGGTTATGCTGAGGTTTTTGACGAGTGGGGAGTCGCATGGGAGATGCCTTGTTGCGATTCTGGAGGGAATGGTCGCCGGCCTTGAAGTCGACGAGAAAGAAGTGAATGCCGAGTTGGCCAGAAGGCAAATGGGCTACGGACGCGGGGGGCGGATGGCTATCGAAAAAGATGAGGCTCAAATTCTTTCCGGGGTGCGGTTTAAAAAGACGATAGGCAGTCCCATCGCTCTTTTGGTTCCCAACAAGGATTTTAAAATCAACGACCTTCCGGTGGTGAAACGCCCAAGGCCGGGCCACGCGGATCTTGTGGGAGCCATCAAATACGAGAGAGAGGACGTGCGCGACGTTTTGGAGCGGGCCAGCGCCCGCGAGACGGTCGCCCGGGTGGCCGTAGGCGCCGTGTGCAGGATTTTTCTGAAGGCCTTCGGAATAGAGGTAACGAGCCACGTGGTGGTCATCGGGGGCGTGCAGGCGCGGACGGAGGGTTTGAGTTTTGAAGAAGTTAAAAGGCGGTCTTCCCTTTCGCCGGTGCGCTGCGCGGATGAAGACGCCGGGAGAAAGATGATGCGTTTGATCGATCGGGCAAAGCAGACCAAAGACACGGTAGGAGGGGTTTTCGAAGTGATCGCCAGAGGCGTTCCGGTGGGCCTCGGGAGCTTTGTTCATTACGACCGGCGGCTTTCCGCCAAGCTTTGCGCCGCTTTGGCGTCGATCCAAGCGGTGAAAGGGGTGGAAATCGGCATGGGTTTTAAGGTGTCGGAGACTTTCGGGCGCCGCGTTCATGACGAAATTTTCCATAACCGGAAAAGAGGTTTTTATCGAAAGACCAACAATGCCGGGGGCTTCGAAGGGGGCGTTACCAACGGCGAGAATCTCGTTCTTCGAGCGGCCGTTAAACCCTATTCGACCTTGATGAGCCCTTTGCGGTCGGTGAACATCGACACCAAAAAAGAGGAGCCGGCGGCCGTGGAGCGTTCCGACGTGACGGCCGTGCCCGCCTGCGGCGTGATCGGCGAAGCGATGGCCGCGTTCGAACTCGCCAATAGTTTTCTTGAGAAGTTCGGGGGAGACAGTCTGAAAGAAACCCAAAGAAACTTCATGGGTTACAAAAAGCAAATTGAGAAGTTTTGAGCGAAAAAATATCATTTTTATTGGTTTTATGGGGACGGGCAAGAGCGCCGTGGGTCGGATGGTGGCCAAGCGTTTGAAACGCCCCTTTATGGATGTGGATGAAACCATTGAGAAAAAGGAGGGAAGAAGGATTTCGGATATTTTTCAAAAAGAAGGAGAGGTTCATTTTCGGGCGTTGGAGAAAAAAGCGATCCGGGATCTGGCCGGGAAGAGAGGGCTTGTGTTCGCTACGGGAGGCGGGGCGATTTTGGATCCCGGCAACAGAAAGCTTCTTAAGAAAATCGGTTTCGTGATCGCCCTCTTAGCGAAACCCGGGACGATTTTTAAGCGTGTTCAGCGTTCGCGGCGGCGGCCTCTTTTAGAAGGCAAAGACAAGCTTCTCGAAATCAAAAGACTGCTGAAGATCCGGGGGCCTTATTACCGGCAGGCCGATATGTGCGTGGAAACGGATGGGTGTACGGCCAGGCAGGCAGCGCGGAGGGTACTGCAAAGGCTGATGGAGAGCGGGGAATGGAACAAGACCACCGGTTAAGAGAGGTTGTGGCTTTAAGCCTTATCGGAAGAATGGGGCCTGTGACTTTTAAGCGCGTAAGAGAGGCCGTGCAGGAGGACCTCTCGAAGCTTTTTTCCATGACACGGGAAGAGTTCGATCGACTCGCCGTTCCCCGATTGTCTTATTCGGACCTTAAGGCGGCCGATTTATTCAAAGAAGCCGATCGACAGATGGAGAAGGCGGCGGAAAATGGGATAAAGGTCGTCACCTTTTTTGACGGGGACTACCCGCAGGAATTGAAGGAGATTTACGACCCGCCCATCCTTCTTTACGTCAAAGGCAATCTGCCTTCTTCTCAAGCCCCCAAAGTGGCCGTCGTGGGATCGAGGCTCGCGACGTTTTATGGTTTGCAGATGGCCAGGCGGATTTCCGGAGATTTGGCGGGGGCCGGCGTCGTGATTGTGAGCGGTTTTGCTAAAGGAATCGATTTGGCGGCGCATGAAGGGGCTTTGGCGGGGGGAGGCGTAACGATCGCCGTTTTGGCGGGCGGGCTTTTGCAGCACCTTCGCGCGCACCCAAACCAAAAGATCCTGGATAAAATAACGGAAAAGGGAGCGCTTGTCTCGGAATATCCGCTGGAAACAGCGCCCCAGCCGGGTTTTTTCCCCGTACGGAACCGGATCATCAGCGGTCTTTCCCGGGCGGTCTTGGTGGTGCAGGCGGCGGAAAGAAGCGGCGCCTTGATCACGGCCGATGCGGCCTTGGAGCAGGGACGGGATGTCTTTGCGGTTCCCGGAAACGCGGATGTTTCCCGGTCGGCAGGAGTCAATCGGTTGATCCAGCAGGGCGCCAAACTCACGGTGAGCGCCTCCGACATTCTGGAGGAACTTTGCTGGGAAACGCGGGATATTCCCGGCGCTCTTCCGGACACCGCCCCGCTTAAAAATGGTTCGAAAAGAGAAGTTTCTTTGAGCACGGAGGAAGAGAAGGTTTTGTCTTGTTTGAATGGAGAGGCCCTTTCCATCGATGAGTTGGCGGAAACCTCCTGTTTTCCCGCGAGCCGACTGGCCGCCGCCTTGTCTCTTTTGGAATTGAAGGGGCTCATTCGGCAGATGCCGGGAAAAAATTTCAAGAAGGTTGAAGCATGATGGTTCGACAGGCTCACCACAAGAGAGAAGACGTGTCGGAACTCATGGTCCTTAAAGTCAACGGAGAAGAGAAGCGTTTTGACGAAGGCTTGACCATCGAAGAGCTTCTCCGCCGCCTTTCCATTCCGAAGGAAAAAGTGGCCGTGGAATTGAATCTGGACGTCATTCCAAAAAAGGATTTTTCACGGCGGCGTTTAAAGGGCGGGGATGAGGTGGAAATCGTTCATTTTGTGGGCGGGGGTTCGGAGAAGAAGGCCCTTGTCGTGGTGGAGTCGCCAGCCAAGTGCAAAACGATCCACCAGTACTTAGGGCCCGGTTTTGAGGTGGCCGCTTCCATGGGCCATGTGATCGATTTGCCCAAAAGCAAAATGGGGATCGACATCGACCATAACTTCGAACCTCAATACATCGTGGTTCAGGACAAAAGAAGGACGCTGAAGGAGCTTAAGAAAAAAGCGGAAGGCAAGAAAGAAATTTATTTGGCGTGCGATCCGGATCGGGAAGGGGAGGCCATCAGTTGGCATCTTAGAAATGCATTGGGGAAGGGCAAGAAGGTTTTTCGGGTGGTCTTTAACGAAATCACCAAAGAAGCCATCGAACACGCTTTCAAACATCCGGGTCACATCAACATGGACCTCGTCGGCGCCCAGCAGGCCCGGCGGATTTTGGACCGCCTCATGGGATATTCGCTGAGTCCCCTGTTGTGGCAGAAGGTGGGGCGGGGTTTATCCGCAGGGCGCGTGCAGTCCGTGGCGCTTCGAATGATTGTGGAGCGGGAGCGGCAGATCCGCTCATTTACCCCGGAAGAATATTGGAGCATCGACGCGGAACTTAAAAAAGAAGCCCCCCATGAGCCGCCGCTTGTTTTTTCCGCCGCCCTTGAAAAAATCGGCGGGGCAAAAGCGGAAATCAAAGATCGTCAAACGGCCGACGCGGTATTGGAGAAAATAAAGCCGCACCCGTTCGTGGTGAAGGACGTCCGCTCCCAGAAGAAGAAACGAAATCCCTCGGCGCCTTTTACCACGAGCAAACTCCAGCAATCGGCTTACAACGAGCTTCGGTTTTCCGCCTCCAAAACGATGAGAGTCGCTCAAACCTTATACGAAGGAGTCGCCGTCGGCAAAGCGGGCACGACGGGTCTTATCACTTACATGCGAACGGATTCGGTTCGCGTATCGGCAGAGGCCCTGCGCGAAGTACGGGAGTTTATCCAAAAAGAATACGGGAAAAGCTTCCTGCCGGAGAAGCCTCCCATGTACAAGGCGAAGAAGGGGGCGCAGGAAGCGCATGAAGCCATTCGGCCGACGTCCGTCAAGAGAAGGCCGGAGGATTTAAAACCTTATCTCACCGAGGATCAGTTCGAGCTTTATTCTCTCATTTGGCGGCAGTTCACGGCAAGCCAGATGATGCCCGCCGTTGTTCTCCAGGAGACGGCCGACATTGCCGCCGGCGAGCATCTCTTTCGATCAACCGGCGGCCGCCTTGAGTTTCCGGGGTATCTGCTCGTGCGCGGGAAAACCGGTGAAATGGAACGCCCTCTGCCTCCTTTGGAATGCGGAGAGGTTTTGGAAGCGGTGAAGCTGGAAGCGAATCAGCATTTTACAAAGCCCCCGCCGCGATTCACCGATGCGACCTTAGTAAAGGCGTTGGAGGAGAATGGGATCGGCCGCCCGTCGACTTATGCGCCGACGCTGGGGACGCTGATCGACCGAAGCTACGTGCACCGGGAAGGAGGAAGCCTCGCTCCGACGGAATTGGGAACGCTGGTGACGGACCTTTTGGTGCGGCATTTTTCCAAAATTTTGGATTTCCATTTCACGGCCGGGATGGAAAGCGAGCTGGACAGCATCGAAGAAGGAAAAATGGAGTGGGTGAAAGCCGTGAGAGACTTCTATGAAGTCTTCCGCCATGAGCTCGATGCCGCAAAAACAAAGATGGAGGTCGTGAAGAAAAAAGACGAACCGACGAATGAGGTGTGTGAAAAGTGCGGCCGGCCGATGGTGATCAAATGGGGCCGGAGGGGCCGGTTTATGAGCTGTTCCGGCTGGCCGGAGTGCAAGAACGCCAAGTCCATTTCAACGGATATCGTTTGCCCTCAGTGCGGCAAAGGGAAATTAGTGGAACGGCGGGCGCGGTTTGGGCGAAGGCGCCCCTTCTATGGGTGCACGGCTTATCCGGATTGCAATTACATTGCTCAGAAATTACCGGCGGCGGAGACGGCGCCTCCTGCGGGTTAAATGGATCCTTCTGTTGACAAGTTTCTGACGTATCTTAAAGCGGAGAAAAATTATTCTTCGCATACGCTTTCGGCTTATTCCAACGATCTGAAGGAATTCAGCCGTTTTTTGGGGGACAGGTCTCTCCCGAGCGTGGATATCTTTACCTTGAGAAAGTACCTCGCCTTTCTAAAGGAAAAGGGCTTCGCAAAGAAAACCATAGCCAGGCGGATGGCGGCACTGCGGACATACTTCAAGTTTTTGAATCGGGAAGGCTGGCTGGACACGAATCCCGTTGCTTTGCTGCGAAGCCCAAAACTTGAAAAGAGACTTCCGATCGTGCTGGACGAAAGGGAGGTGCATGAGCTTTTGGAATCGCCGGACGGTGACCCGGCGGGAAAACGGGATAAAGCCATTTTGGAAACCTTGTATTCCGCGGGGATGCGCGTATCCGAACTCATCGGATTGGAGATAGACCACGTTGACTTTATCGGAGGAGTCTGCCGTGTTTGGGGAAAAGGTTCCAAGGAAAGGCTGTGTCCCATCGGCGACAGGGCTTTGCGGAGCATCCGGCGGTACTTGGAGGTTCGTCATGAGTTTGCGGGGAAGAGCCAAAAGGCTTTGTTCTTGAATCATTCGTCTCATAAGAGCGGCTCTCGTTTGACGGCCCGCAGTGTGAGACGCATTCTTGAGAAATATATTCAGAAGACGTGCCGCAGAGAGAAAGTGTCTCCTCACACATTGAGACATTCCTTTGCGACTCACCTTCTGAACCACGGCGCCGATCTGCGTTCGGTCCAAGAACTCCTGGGGCACGAGAACCTTTCCACGACTCAAATTTACACCCATGTGTCGGTGGAAAGGTTGAAAGAGGCCTATCAAAAAGCGCATCCGAGGGCCGGGTAAAAAAAACGGAGGTTTCGATTGTCATTCGTGAAATGGAGTTACGATATTTTATTTCTAATAGGTTTTCTTGCCTATCTGCCGTTTTTTTTAAAGAAGGGCAAACACAAAGATGGTTTTTTATCCCGCCTGGGAATGCTTCCGAAAGAGAGCCGTGAGTATCCGGGCACCATCGTATGGCTTCATGGGGTATCGGTGGGAGAGACGACCCAGGCTTTGAAACTAGCCGAGCGCTTGAGGGAAAAGCTGGGGGATGGAGTCCGCTTTGTGTTTACCGCAACGACGGCGGCCGGAAAGGAGGTGGCCGAGAAGCGCCTTCATCCGCAGGATCGGGCGCTCTACTTTCCTCTGGATTTTGGACCCTCCGTCCGGCTTTTTCTGAAAACCGTCAAACCGAAGGCGGTCGTGATTGTAGAAACGGAGCTCTGGCCGAACTTGATCTGGGAGCTTTCGGAGAACCGGATCCCTTTGTTTATCGTGAACGGCCGGATTTCCGATCGAGCCATTTGGAGGTATTGCCGGTTCCGTTTTTTCTTTCGACCGCTTCTTCGCCGGATAACGGGAATCTATGCGCAAGATGAGGAAGCCAAACGGCGTTTTATCGATCTCGGCGCACGAGAAGAGGCGGTTCAGGTTACGGGGAACATGAAGTTTGACTGGAAACCGTCTCTTACGGAAGAGGCTTGGCTGCGGAGTTTTCAGGGGGAGCTCAAGAGCCGGGATCATTTGCTTTGGATCGCCGGAAGCACGCATGAGGGAGAAGAAAAGGCTCTTCTGGACGTTTACCAATCTCTAAAAAGACGCCATCCTCGGTTACGGCTTCTTTTGGCTCCAAGACATTTGCGAAGGGTTCAAGAGGTAAAGGCCATCGCGGAGAAAAAGGGACTGGCGGTTCAAGAGATCATGCAAGAAGAAATGGAGAAGGAGTCTCTAAGAGGCGAGGTTTTTGTTTTAAACGTCATGGGGGTTCTTGCTCTTTTGTATCAAGCGGCGGATCTCGTATTTGTAGGAGGCAGTCTCGTGCCGAAGGGGGGGCACAACTTGGCGGAGCCGGCTTTCTTCGAAAAACCCATTGTGTTCGGTCCGTTTATGGAAAATTTTCAGGAAATGGCGGAGACCTTTAAAAACGCAAAAGGAGCGCGTCAAGTCTCGAATGCGGAGGAATTGGAAAAAGAGCTGGAAGCGCTTCTTGGAGATGAAACGGAACGACGGCGGTTGGGGAGGGCCGCGAAAGACCTAATGGCCGGGCATCGAGGAGCGGCCCAGAGAAATGCGGAAAGGATCTTGGCGGTTTTGAGATCCCAGACGGGAGGTTATGAAAAATGAAAAAGGTCCTAGCAAAATCGTTAGCTTCGATTTATCAGGGATTCATTTGGTTGTGGTGGATGAGTTATTGGAAATTTCCTTCCCGGGTCAAAAGGATTCCTGCGCGGGTCATCAGTATCGGCAATATTACGTGGGGAGGAACGGGAAAAACGCCTCTCGTGATCCGGCTGGCGCGGGATTTAATGGACACCGGGAAGAAAGTGGCGGTGCTGACGCGCGGTTACGGTCATGACGAGATTCAAGAGCTTAGAGAAAGCTTGCCCGGAGTTCCGGTGGTAGTCCACCGCGATCGGGCAAAAGCCGCCGCCCTCGCGGTTCGTTCCTTTGGTTCGGAGATTCTCCTCTTGGATGACGGTTTTCAGCACCTGCGTCTTCACCGGGATTTGGATATTGTTGCGATCAATGCGACCCTTCCTTTTGGGCCGGGGGGGTTGATTCCGCTTGGGACGCTGCGGGAACCCCTCGAGCACTTGTCCCGCGCCCATGCTTTTATTTTGACGAAGAGCAACCTCGGCTCCAAAAATCTTCATTGGATCCGGCAAAAGCTTCTTTCGATCAAGCCCCATGCGCCGATTTACGAAGCCTTTTACAAGGCGGTGGATCTGAAAGATTTGATCCGGAATGAAAGCGTTCCTTTCGTCCGAATAGCGGGAAAAGAGCTGGCGGTCATTTCGGGGATCGAAGATCCGTTTTCCTTTGAAAAAACGGTCGAACATTTGGGGGCAAAGATCGTCTTCGCCGCTCGTTTTAACGACCATCATGCTTATACCGCCGGGGAAATCGCCCATTTTATCAACCGTTGCCGGAAAATCGGCGTTGGATGCGTCGTTACCACCCAAAAAGATGTTTATCGGTTGAAACCCCTTTTGGAGCAAAAGGACGTCTTAAAGCAAAATCCGGACTTCCGGTTTTTGGTCTTACGGGTGGAAGTGACGATCGATGATGAGGAAAACCTTCTTCGAAGATGTCTTAATCCTTAGCGTCGCCAAAGGATTGCGGCTGTTTGTCCGTTTTTCTCCGCTTTCTTTTTCGCTTTTTCTGGCACGATGTCTGGGGAATGCTGCGTACTTTCTTTCGAAACGCCGCATCATCGCCATTAGGAATTTAAGAGCCGCTTTTGCCGGCGAAAAGACAACGGCGGAGATCAAACGAATTGCCCGTCGTTCTTTTCAAAATTTAGCCCTATCCGCCGTAGAGCTTCTTCGTGCGCCGGAATTCGACCAAGGCTACCTTGCCAGGCACGTTGAATTTGCGGGGCTTGAGCGGTTTCAACCCTTCCTGGGCAAAAGGGGGGGGCTTATTTTCCTGACGGCCCATTTCGGCAGTTGGGAGCTTTTGAATATCTTCAGCGGCATGTTGGGGCACCCGATGGCTGCCCTCGCCCGGCCGCAAAAACATCCTTTGTCGGATCAATTTTTGAATTCCCTGCGCGCCTCCAAAGGAAGCGTTTTGATTCGAAAGGGGATGAACGTCCGGGAAATTCTCAGGGCCTTGCGGGACGGCAAGGTAGTGGGTATTTTGAACGACCAGGATGGAGGCAAGAAAGGAATTTTTGTCCCTTTCTTTGGCAGGCTTTCATCAACCCCAAGCGGAGCAGCGGCCTTCGCCCGCCGCGTGGGATGCCCCGTGTTTCCGGTTTTTATCGTTCGCACCGGTAAGATTTCTCATCGCGTGGAAGTGGAAGCGCCTCTTTTCGTTTCGGAGGATTCCCAGCCGGAGAAGGCGGAGGAGGGACTCCTGCGGGAGTTTGCCGCGGTTCTCGAATCGAAGATACGGCGGTTCCCCGACCAATGGCTTTGGGCCCACCGGCGCTGGAAATCCACGCCGGATCGATTTGTTCTCATTTTGAGCGACGGCAAAAACGGCCACCTCCATCAGTCGCTCGCGGCTTTTCGGGCCCTTGAGGAACTGCGGTGCTCACAGGGTTTCGAAAAGCATCACACTCATCTAAAGATCGTTCCGATTCGATTCAAAACAAAGGCGGGAAAGTTTTTGATGAGAAGCCTTTTTTGGATGACGAGAGGCCATGTTCCTTTCAAGGAGCAAGTGCTTAAAAGCGTTTTGGAGGAAGCTTCTTTTCGAGAGCTTGCAGCGGCTTATGCCGACGTCGTCCTATCCTGCGGCTCTTCCCTTTTGGCGGCCCACCTGTACGCGAAGGAAGAAAACGCCGCCAAATCGATCGTTTTGATGAAACCTGGAAGCCTTTCCTGCGGGCGGTTTGAGGCCGTCGTCGTGCCTTGGCATGATCGGATGCGGCAAAAGAAAAATGTTTTTGTGACCCGGGGCGCCTTATCGTTCGTGGATCAAAAGGAAATTCAGGAACAGGCCTGCCGATGGTCCAGCCGAATGGCCCTTTCTTCTCATTCAAGAAAAATAGGGCTCCTGATCGGAGGCGAGACCAGAAAGACGCAGTGGAACAAAACGATTTTTGGCGAGTGGGTCAAAAAATGGATTCATTCCGCCCGGCACGCCGAGACGTTTTTTCTGGTGACTTCTTCACGGAGAACGCCCGTATGGGCGGAAGAGCTTTTAAAACAGACTTTTCAGGGGAAGGCTTATTGTCCCTTTTTGGTGATTGCCAACGAAAAGAATCTTCCCGGCGCCGTGCCGGCCATTTTGGGTTTATCGGATATCCTCATCGTGTCGGGGGAATCCCTGTCCATGGTTTCGGAAGCGATCGCCTCGGGGAAACCTGTTTTCGTCTTCACGCCGACAAGCCATAAAATGAAGCCAAAATACCGGCGGTTTTTGAATCGCATGACCGAAGACCGGGCTGTTGTTTGGGTCACGCCCGACAATTTCGATGAGACGCTTCGAAATGCCGTCAATGGAGCGCACAAACCGGTTGGAGACGGGGGAATGGCCGGCCACGATCGGGAAATTTTAAAGCGCGCGGCGGAAAGGGTGTTGTAACGTGAGGGTCCTTCAGATTTTGCCTGAGCTTAGGCTGGGAGGGGTCGAGCGGGGAACGGTGGATCTGGCAAAGTTCTTACGGGAGAAAGGCCACCACTCGGTCGTCGTATCGGCCGGAGGGCCTTTGGCGGAAGAATTGGTTTCAAGCGGGGTAGTCCACTATCCATTGCCCGTTCATCGAAAATCTCCATGGACCATCTGGCAGTCTACGCAAGCGCTGGCCAAGATTATCCGAAACGAAAAGATAGACGTTTTGCATGCCAGAAGCCGCGTGCCGGCCCTTATCGCCTATTGGGCAAGCCGCAAAACACAGGTTCCGTTCGTGACCACTTGCCATGGTTTTTATCGCCGTCATTTTTTTAGCCGGATAATGGGGTGGGGGCAGCGCGTCATTGTGGCAAGCCATGTCATCGGCAAACGCATGCGGGATGATTTCGGAGTTCCTTACGAACGAATCCGGTTTATTCCCCGCGGCGTGGATCCCAAAGAATTTCAATGGAAGAGGGCCGAAAAAGATCGCGCTGAACAGCGGCCTTTGCGCTCGGGCCAAGCGATCATCGGAATCATCGGAAGATTGACGCCCATCAAAGGTCATCCCTTGTTTTTAAAAGCGATGGCCCGTGTCACCCGCGTTTTCCCCAACGTTAAAATCCATATCATCGGAGATGCTCCTAAACCCCAGTACAAAGAAGAACTTTTGATGCTGGTCAAGCGTTTGGGGCTTACGCCGTTCGTCGAGTTTTTGGGAACACGTTATGATATCCCTCAAGCCTTGTCCCGGCTGTCGGTGCTGGCAGCTCCTTCGGTGGGCGAAGAAGCCTTTGGACGGGTCGTGATTGAAGCGGGCGCGTGCGGCACGCCGGTGGTCGCGACTCGGATAGGCGGTTTTGTGGATATTCTTGAGGATGAAAAAACAGGGCTTCTCGTGCCCGATGATCCCCGCCTTTTGGCGGACGCCGTTTTGAGAATTCTCAAGGATCCGGCGCTGGCAAACCGTTTGGCTTGGGCTTTACGCGATAAAGTCGAGAAGGAGTTCGGCCTTGAACGAATGTGCGGGAAAACTCTCGAGGTTTACGAAGAAGCCGTAACTCGGAAAAAAATTTTAATCATTAAGCTCAGCGCCTTGGGGGACGTGATTTTAAGCGTTCCCTCCATCCGGGCCCTGCGCTGCCATTTTCCCGATGCGCGGATTTCCGTTTTGGTGGGCAGAAAATCCCGCCGCTTGCTTAGAAATTCACCGTACGTCGACGATATCTTTGTCTATGAAGACGCCCCTCGCCAAAAACGTCTTGAACGCTTCGTGAAGTTGGCCCGGCTTTTAGCCAAAGAGAATTTTGACATCGTCGTTGATTTGCAAAATAACCGTACAAGCCACTTATTGGCCTTTTTAAGCGGCGCAAGGACCCGCGCGGGGCATGCCAACGGAAAATGGTCTTTTCTCCTTAACCGCCGCACGAAAGAAGCGGTTTCCCTTCTTTCTCCGCTTGATCACCAGTTTCAGGTTCTGCGTCTTTTGGGGATCGAAGTCGGGGATAAGCGTCTGGAGCTTTGGTCGGATAAAATCGAGGATCAAAAGGTGGGGGGATTCCTTGAGTCTCAATGGGTGGCGCCCAGCCAAACGCTTGTTGGACTCAATCCCGGTTCTTCGGCGCGATGGCCAACCAAGCAATGGCCTGTCGAAAACTTTGCCAAACTGTGCGATGAGCTGGCGAAACGAAACATCCGGGTCGTCATCACCGGCTCAACGGAAGACCGGTCTCTTGCCGATGAGCTTTTACGAATGACCCGGAACAAACCCATTGACGCGGTGGGTAAAACTTCCGTTACGGAGCTCGTCGCTCTTGTCAAACGCTGCAAGGTTTTTGTGAGCTCCGATTCTGCTCCGATGCACATTGCCGCGAGCGCCGATCGGCCGTTGGTGGCCCTCTTTGGACCCACGGATCCCAGAAGGCATCTGGTGCCTCCTTCCCGGTGCCGGGTGTTATGGAAGGAGATTCCCTGCAGCCCTTGTTATTTGCGGAGCTGTCCGGTGGGACTTATTTGCATGAAAAAAATCACCGTTCAGGAAGTTTTGGACGCAACGCTTTCTTTCCTGGATGACCTGAGCAAAATCCCTGCCGCGCAGAGTCAAGAGGCCGATTCCCGTGAAACGTTGAGCGTTTTGTTCTAACCATGCGCCGGATCACAAAGATTTTTTCAATCCTTATCCTTTTGCTCTTCTTTTTGGGCTTCTGCCGATTTCACTATGAGGTCCCCATTCTCATGTATCACCACGTTGGTTATACCACGGAAAAGACGAGTCTCTACGTAACGCCTGAGACGTTTGAACGCCAGATGGAGTTTCTCAAAGTGCACGGCTACCGGGTCCTGCCGCTTGCCGAGCTTGTTGATCGCATCCACCACGGCAAAAACATCCCCTGGAATGCGGTGGTCATCACCTTCGATGACGGTCATGTGGATAATTTCAATTACGCCTTTCCTGTGCTGAAGAAAATGAATTTTCCCGCCGCTATTTTTGTCATCACCCATAACGTCAATCAAGAGGGGTGGCTGACGGAAGAGGACTTAAAAATTTTGGATGAATCGGGCTTAGAGATCGGGAGCCATACCGTTCATCACGCTTATTTGCCTAAGCTCAAACCGGAGGAAGCCGTGTTGGAACTAACGGAATCCAAAAAGGCCTTGGAAGAAATTTTAGGTCACCCCATAACTCTCTTGAGTTATCCGGCAGGAGGTTTTACGGAGGGCCTTCTCGAAGAAGCGCGCAAGGCAGGCTATAAGGGCGCCGTTACCACCAATCACGGTTTGCGCAAACACAATCCTTACGCCCTGCATCGCATTAAAATTACCGAACGGGCGGGGAATTTGTTTAACTTTTGGGTAAAGCTGACCGGTTTGTATCAATTAGGAAAAGAACGGGTTCAAACCCAATGATGAGAATATTGGTTGTGAACGTAAACTGGCTGGGCGACATTCTTTTTTCCACCCCGGCGCTGCGCGCCATCAAGAAGAAACATCCAAACGCTTATCTGGCCTGTCTCGTGCCGCCGTGGGGAAGGGTGGTGCTTCAAAACAACCCTGCTGTCGATGAGCTCATTTCGTTTGAAGAGAATTCGTTTTTCACAACGATCTGGCAAACAAAATCGCTGATCGGTTTGCTTCGAAAGAGAGGGTTTGACACGGCCATTTTTTTTCACCGCTCAAAAACCAAGGCATTGGCTGCCTGCCTCTCCGGTATCCGGAGGAGGGTCGGGTACCGCTATGGTTTTAGGGACTTCCTTTTGACGGAAGGCCACTCTTTCCCCGAAGGAAGAATCCATCGAATCGATTTCTTCCTTCATCTTTTGAGAAAGAGCGGCGTTGAGGCGAATGGCAGGACGCTCGATTTTTTTCCAAGGCAGGAGGCCGAAGAAGAGCTCCGAACGCTGTTGGGGCGCCAAGGGGCCGGTCTAAACGCGCCTTACGCAGTGGTGCATGCGGGAGGAAATTGGCCTTTGAAACGCTGGCCTGTTTCCTATTTTGTGGAGTGGCTGCGTCTTTTTTTTGATCGATTTGGGTGGAAGATTTTCCTGTGCGGCACGACCAAAGAACAACCCATCGCCAAAAGCATTTCTTCTTATTTTCCAAACGAGGCGCGCCTTATTTCTTTATGCGGCAAAACATCCCTCGATACCCTTGCGATCCTTTTGAGAGGCGCTCAGTTTCTTTTGACAAACGATTCGGGGCCGATGCATCTTGCGGCAAGCCAAGGGACCAACATCATCGGTCTTTTCGGTCCGACTTCTCCCGAAATAACCGGCCCCGTCTCAAAAGGCCCGGCGGTTGTTTTGAGGAAAGATACGGGCTGTGAGGTTCCGTGCTATTTCCGGTCTTGCGATTACCGTGTTTGCATGGACTGGATTACCCCCCATGAGGTTTTTCAAAAATCCGTCGAGATGGTCGAAGGGAAAGGGCTTTTGTGAGAATTTCCGCCGTAGACGTTCGTAAAATTTTAATCGTCACCCTGTCAAATTTGGGGGATGTGGTGCTGACGCTTCCCGTTTTTCAGGCATTGATGAAAGCCTTTCCGGAGGCGGAGCTCCATACGGTCATGGGAGAGAAGGCCGTCGAAGTCTTTGAAAAAGATGGGCGCATCCGGAGAATTTGGTCTTATAACAGGCGGATGTCTTGGAGCGAAAAATGGACTTTTATCCGGCAGCTTCGCCGAGAACGTTACGACCTCATTGTGGATTTGAGACATTCTTGGATAGGTCTCTTCGGAGGAGCTCGTTTTCGAAACTCTTATATTCGGCCTCTGCGCCGGGAGAAACACCGCGCCTTCCGGCATCTTTCTGCTTTAAGAAACCTTGTGGAAATCCCACATCGTGGTGAGCTTGCCGAACCACTTTGCGGGGAATCCGTCTTTTTTGGAACGAGCGTGGAGGCTCAGAGAAGAATTCAGGAATTGCTTGGAAAAAACGATCCAACCAAGCCCTCTAAACGAGTGGCGGCGGCTGTGGGTTCCAAGAGCGACATCAAAAAGTGGCCGGCGGAGTCTTTTGCGAGGCTTTTGGACCGGCTTGTGTTTCAAGAAGGGTGCGAAATCGTTTTAATCGGTGATCCCGATGATGCGTCAACCGCCCGTCGCGTAACGGAGCTGATGAATGCCCCGGCACGCGATCTGTGCGGCGGCACTTCTTTTCGAGAATTGACGGAGCTTCTTCGAGGCGCTTGTCTTCTCATCACCAATGACAGCGCCCCGCTGCATATCGCGGATGCCCTAAAGACCCCCACGCTTGCCATCTTCGGACCCACCGATCCCGAGAAGTATGGTCCTCGATTTTCAGGGAGCGCCGCCGTTCACCAAACTCCCTTCTGCGCGCCCTGCGAGAGGGCTCAGTGCCGGTATCATCATGAGTGCCTGAAAGAGCTGAGCGTTGAGGCAGTCTATCGGAAAGCCGTTGGGCTTTTGAATGACGAGTGGCGGAGAAAAGCTCCGAAGATTCTTGTGGTTCGCTTGGATCGAATAGGGGATTTGGTGCTTTCACTGCCGGCCATTCAAGCGATAAGAGACCGCTTTCCCGGAGCGCACATTTCCGTGATGACAAGGCCTTCGACCCAAACAGTGCTGGAAGGGCATCCCTCGATCGATGAGGTGATTCCTTATTCTTACGAAAACGGCGGGCGGCATCGTTTTCTTTTAGGCAACTTGAGGTTTATCCGTGAAATCGCCAAAAGGCGTTTTGACATCGCTTTTATCCTTCATCCCTCCAATCGTTCTTATCTGGTTCCCTTTTTGGCGGGCATTCCTTATCGGATAGGATTCAGAAAAGGACCTTGGTTTCTCTTGACAAAAGCGGTCACTGACGCGCGGCGTGAGGGAAAGAAGCACGAATCGGATTATACCTTAGATGTGGCGCGGGCATTCGGAATGGAACCGACGGCCGAGAAAGTGGTTCGGCAAGCTCACCACGAGGAGGTTTATCTTCCTGTTTATGTCGACGAAGAAAAGCTGATCTTAAAAATTTTGCAAAGCGCCCGACCTTCTTGCAGCGGGAAAATCGTCGCGCTTCATCCAGGGGCAAGCTGTCCCTCTAAAAGATGGCCAAAGGAACAGTTTGCTCTTCTCGGAGAAAAAATTCTAAGAGAGCTTCCCTGCCTTCTGACGGTTATCGGCGGGGAAGAAGAAAGACCTCTGGGCCGACTCTTAAAAGAGCAAATGGGGGAGAAACTGTTGGATTTGACGGGCAGGCTCCGCTTAAGAGAATTGGCTGCTTTCTTGAAAAAATGCGATTGCCTCGTATCCAATGACTCAGGGCCTGTCCATATCGCGGCGGCGGTCGGGACGAAAACTCTTTGTATCTTCGGAAGGAACAAAATGGGCCTTAGTCCCGTTCGCTGGAGAGCGTTGGGGAAGGGGCATCGGGTCATTCAAAAAGACGTCGGATGCGAGGTTTGCCTCGCCCATCGCTGTCCCATCGATTTTGAATGTTTAAAAGCCGTCACGGTGGATGAGGTGTGGGGATGCTTAAAAGAAATGCTGGCGTGTTAAAGACCCCCTTTTCCTTTCCCAATGGTATACTTAAAATTGATGCTATTTAGAAACATTAAACTTTAAAAAAAGGTAGTAAAAAGTAATGAAACTTAATAAAACCAGCGGGGTGAGTCTCATTGAAGTGATGGGTTCCGCCTTTATTTTAATAATAGCGTTGGGGGCTCTCTTGGCCGTTTTTTTGCAGAGCATGACGGCGGCCAAGAGGGCGGAATGCACGTATAACGCCTATGCCATTGCCAGGAACCAAGTTGAAAGATTAAAGGCTTTGGATTTCGGATCGCTTGCGGCGGCGGCTGAAACGGGCACAGCCGTGAATCAACTGGGAGATTCGGATCCGAACGGCGATTATGCGCGCTCCACAACGATTGCCCCCGGTTACTCGGGTTATGCCAATCTGACACAAGTAACCGTAAGCGTCTATTACACGTTTCAAGGCGTCCAGCGCCCTTCGCCCGTTGAAATAACCACGGTTATCTATGATGGGTGACTCCATGAAAAAGACAGGCTCCTTTTCCATCTCTGCCGGATACGTTTTGATCGAGGCTTTGGCGTCATTGGCCATTGGGGTTGTCCTTCTTGCTTCCGTTTTGAGCGCCTGGTACTTCTCGACAAAGGTCTGGAAGGAAGAAAACATACGGGGTCATCTGCGTTACAAAATTGAAAAATCCATGGAACGCATTAAAGAAGACATCAGGTTGTCCGATGGAAGCAATATCCTATTCTATCCTCAGAATGCTGCCGTTTATGAAGCCGTGAGCCTCCCTCGCGCGGTCCCCGGTCAAAACGATTTTCTCAGTTTTGCCAATGGGACGATCACCTGGAATCAAACGGTTGTCTACCATCTCTACACCCTTAATGGAAAGAAAGAATTAAGACGCACCGTTTTCGATGCATTTAATCCCGACACCGCCGTGCGACAAACCCAACTGGATTTCGTTGTGGTGAACGGAGAAGGCGCCGATGGCGTAACCACCGTCCTTTTTGCCGGCGATGATACCGGCATGGAAATTGTGCCTCAGGCTTTAACGTTCGATGCTTATGCCGCCGCAACGGAGAGAAGCATTCTCACAAACTTTGGAAGCATCCAGCTTACTCCCGGCGCTCACACGGTCCGATTCGAAATAACGGGCAAAAATGCCTCATCGAGCGGCTATCGGTTAGGATTGGATAGCTTGTCTCTTACGCCAAGCGGCGGTATCCGAGAGATGGAAGTCCTGCCGATCGCGGGCTCTTCCGGCCAAACGTCTTTGATGGAAACCATGGCCCCGAGCGGTGTATGGGGCGGCAATCACCAAATCGAATATGGGTCATCAAGCGCGGGACATTTTATCGATTTCGAAACTTATTACGATCAGTGGATAGAATCCAATTTTTCTAATATGACTCACTCCAACACGACGGTGGCCGGCAGTGATCCTCGTATTGCGATTTCAAGCCGCGAGGATCAAGGCGCTTCACCGTCTTGGCAGGCAAGCGCCCAAACGTTATCGGGCACAACGACCAACGAAACCCTCATTGGCGAAAAGAGCGTTCGAAGCGTCATCGCCGGCGCCTCTATCACGAAATCGGCCAACATGATCCGCATCAAGTTCATGTCGGGAACAAATGCCGGTCTTACCGTTTATTCCGCTTTCTTTGGGAGACGGCAGGGGGGGACGAGCGACTTTGATGAAGCGCCTATCCAGCTTTTCTTTGACAACCCGCCTGTGCTGGAAGGGGCGCCGGATCCGCCGGGGGCCATGAATCCTGGAACCACTCCTAACGCCGCCATCCCTGCCGGCTATCACGCATGGTCCAACTGGTTTGAGTATGTGATCGACACGGCCAACCCGGTGCCCGATTATTTGGTCAGCATGCACACTGCGGACGGTTCGACGGCGCTCACGTGGACTCCGAATCCATTGCCGGATCCCGCCCCCATCCATTCTTACCGGGTGAATGGGAACGCGGCGACGAGTTCAAACTGGCCGATCGCTGCCGGTTATGAGACAAACTCGAGCGTTTTTGCAATCGCACAGATGGGAACGTGGATTGCCAACGGCACCACCACTTCGCAAGTAGTGGATACTCAAATGACCGCCCCTGTGTATGGAGAACTTTCATGGAACGCCCTACTGCCGGCCGGCGGGACAGTCACTTTGAAAGTCAGGTCTGCCAATAATCCCGACATGTCGGACGCGCTTGATTGGAGTGGTGTCACGAGCTTCTCTTCTTCTCCGGCATCGCTCGCGGGTCTCTCAAATTTACGCTATGTTCAGTTTCAAGCCGCCCTTGCTCAAGGCGCTCCGCCTTACACCAGCTTGCCTGAGCTCGATAACGTGAAGATCTCTTGGCCCGGCAAAGCGACGCTTGTGGAGCTGAAGGGTTATTTCACCAAAAGGCCTGATTACGGTATTTTTAAAGTTTTGGTCGACGGCAAAGCGCCGGCTAAAGCCTTGGAGCTTAAATTATCGGTCGCGGACGTCTACCGTGAGAAAACGTTTTCTTCATCTTCAAAAGGCGAAGTGAAGCCCCGTAATACGGGGAAATAAAAACAAGGGGGAAAGGTATCATGACGATCCTTTGGAAGCGGCAACAAGCGCGGGAAAAAGGCGCTCTTTTTCTCACAACGATGGTATGCACTCTTTTAATGACCCTTGTCGCCGGTTTTATGCATCATACTGCTTCCCAGGATGTCTTTATGGTTAACCGTTTGAAACGCGCCATTCAAGCGGAGTATCTTGCCGAGGCGGGACTTGCCCATACGCTTGGCATTTTACAAGCCGATTTTTCCGGTAAGAACAATCCCCTCAACTTTCCTTTAACGACGCTCGGTCCCGGAACGTACGACGCCGCGATTACGGAAACAAACGGACGTGTGATGATTTCTTCGACAGGCGCCGTTCAGGGAGTCCAGCGCACGGTAAAAGCGGAGGTGAAGGGGCCCACCGAATCGGCCCTTTCTTATATCCTAAGCGGGGGAGGGAAGATCGAGCTTAAACTTTCGGCCTATGCGACGGCGGCTATCGTCGGCAATGTTTACGCGAACGATGAAATCGAGCTGAAGGCCAAAGCGGCAGGTTCGTCCATCGTTTTGCAGAACTTAGGAAACGCCTATGCAGGCGACGACATTGAAGTGGATGGAAACATAACCATGGGATCGGTCAATCCCAACTGGTCGGTTATCGGCTTTCCCGTGTTTGACTATGGGTTTTATCAAAGCGTCGCAACAGCTAATGGTTACACCTATAACGGAGACCAAACCTTTACCTCCGCTAACCCCATACCTTTCGCGCCAACGGGCGGCGTCATCTTCGTGAACGGTTCTATGACCATCACGGCTTCACAAGCGACCACGGCTTGTCTCATTGCCACCGGTAATATTGACATTACCCAAGGAACGGTGACCATCAGCCAATACAACGACTATCCCGCTCTCATGAGCCAAAACGGCAATATAACCATTCGAAGCGTAGGAGCCGTCAATCAAGGGAAACTCGCTGCAACAGGGCTTATTTATGCAGGGGGCAACTTTTCCATGAGCGGGAATCACGACTGGGTGGAAATAACGGGCGCCATCGTTGCCCGCGGCAAACTGGAAGAATCGGGAACACACGACACGTTAATTTTGAATTATCAAGCCCCCAATCCGCCTGGGCTTCTTTCATCGGGAGCAACTCCTATGACTATCCTTAGCTACAATACCTAATATAACCTAACATAAGATACATTATAGGACATTAAGAATAGAAGAAAAAGGCGGTTAGTAAGGAGATACTTCCTCACGGCAAGTTGGGCAAGGCCGGTAGCCGGCGGCTTTTGCTTCGACCCGTGACCGAAAGGTCACGAGCTGGGCCTGAGGGATTCTCTCAAGCTCCGAACAAGTAGGAAAATAATAAATACGCGTGTTTTTCTCCCCGATATATTCATGCCGAATGTAAGGGTTTTCAGGTTCTTCCTTCCAAAGTCCTAGTTTTTTTCTTCTCGCATCCAGTTCGGCTTTTCGAAATTCGGCAAGATATTTCAAATTGGGCGGCAGGATTTTGAGTTTGCCTTGGCCGGCCTTTAAGATCTCCAGATTGAGAAAGGTTCCGCCCAAACCAGGCCTTGTCGAACCCTCTTCAAGGAAAACGTATCCTAGAAGCTCGCTTTGATCACCGCGAATTTGCGGGCCCCATTCAATCCGGATCTTTTTGCCTGCAACCTTATCGGCATTAAATTGAAGCGCATCGTTTCCATACTTCCTTACGAGCGGAATGGCGCTTTGAAGAGGCGGAGATTGTATCCCAATGTAGCGAAGAACCTGCCCCCCTTCCAGCCGCACGCTGTCCCCGGTTAAGACTTCGCGCACGACAGCGGACTGACGCTCGGCAGATGGTTCGACAAGGCCTGCCCTGAGCTTGTCGAAGGGCTCACCACGAGAAAGAGCTTGTCCGGCGCCGATAAAAGAAACAAAAACAAATAAAACAAGCGGCCGCATTCGGCCTTTATGACATTTCTTCCAGAATTTCAAGAGTTTGCTCCGCATCTTTGGTTTTTAAAACAAGACAGCCCACTTCTTGGTTCTTGGTGGCGGTGCAATAGGCGTATTCGATATTGGTGTCGGCACGGAACAATTTATTGGCGATGCTGGCGATGATCCCGGGTTTATTCTCTATTTCCAAGACGACCACGTCCTGCGTGACGATGTAAAGTCCTTCCTCTTCCAATAACACAAGGGCCTTCGTAGGATTATCGACCACCATGCGGACGATGGCATGATCGACCGTGTCGTGCACGGATAAAGACTGAATATTGACACGAGCTTCGGCCAGCGTGTTGCAGATCCGGGATAAACGCCCTGGTTTATTCTCCATAAATACGGATAACTGTTTTTCTATCGGCATGGGTGGATCCTCCTTTCTGCTTCGCTGTGTCCTTGACGGCACAGCTTTGCAGGAACTCGTTCTGCTTCGCAGCGACCTCGCTTTGTCTCGTTTTAGCCGAGGAGCTCGGCGCCTTTCGCCCAATTCTCCCTTTCCACTTCGTCAAAAACAAGGTAGGTCGACTCTTTTGGCTTTTTGGCGATCCGTTCCAAGGTGTCCGAGAACTCCTTGGCAATGGCAGCCTTTTGCTCGCGCGTCAGTTTCCCTGCCACTCGAAGACTGATATAAGGCATAGCAGCTCCTTTTATTTTATTTATCAACACAGAGACAAGCAGCCCAGGCCGAAGCTAAAATCTCCCCGTCGAGATTTTTGGCGGTAGAAGAGGCATAAACAATTTTACGAAGCCTCTTTTCGATGGTCCCTTCAAAACAGACTTTTTCCCCTACTCTTATGGGTTTCTTTAGACGCACCTTAAGCTCGGCGGTTACCGCCGGCATTCCCTCTTTCCATGCCAAATTCACCATCATTTCATCCAGAACCATCGCCACCACGCCGCCATGCACCATGTCCTTAAAACCCTGATGCGATTTATCAAACACAACGGTCGTCCGCAAATGACCTTCTTTGGAGTGTTCAAAAGAAAGCCGGAGCCCTTTCTCGTTCTTAGAGCCGCAAACGTAACACATCTTGTCATCTTCCAACCGTAAGGTCATCCTAAGCGCCCTTTCTGCTTCGCTGTGTCCTTGACGGCACAGCTTCGCAGCAACCTTTTCTTTTGATCAGGCATTTTGAAGTAATTCGCAAAAGCTCCTCATGGACAAAAGAGTTGGCCGCCAAAATATCGCCCCTTACCCAGTGTTCTTTTCCTCCCCAGACGTCCGTTACCCGCCCTCCGGCTTCCTCAATCAGCAAAGCTCCTGCGGCGATATCCCACAAGGCCAAATCCAGCTCCCAAAACCCGTCCAGCCGTCCGCAAGCCACGTAGGCCAAATCCAATGCCGCAGACCCTCCCCTTCTCATCCCTGCGCTTGCCAGAGAAATCCGGCGAAACGAGGCCATGTACTCTTCAAAGCGGTCGCGGGCTCTAAAGGGAATCCCCGTGGCCATCAAGGCATCCTCGAGGGCTTTGGTCTTCGCCACGGAAATCCGCTTCCCATTCAAAAAGGCTCCTTTACCCTTTTGCGCGGTAAACATTTCCCGATGAACGGGGTCATAAATCACGCCCGTTCGGGGTTTCCCATCCACCAGCACCCCGATCGAAATCGAAAACAGCGGAAAGCGGTGAATATAATTGGCCGTGCCGTCCAGAGGATCGATCACCCAAAGGACTCCATGGTCCGGCATTGACTCCTTCTCCCCTTCTTCCGCATAAAAATGATGATCCGGAAAATATTTTTGGATCGTGGAGATGATGAGGCGCTGGGATTCGCAGTCAACTTCCGTCACAAAATCATGCCGTGATTTCACCTGGATCTGGCTTTGTTTGAGCTTGCCGTATCTTCGCAGGAGGAGCTTCCCCGCCAAGAAAGCGGCTTCCGCCGCTATTTTTAAAAACGCCTTTTCGCCGTGTCTCATCAAGTTAGACAACTGCTCCTCAAGACCATTATATGACCTAATAAGACCTATACCACCTATACAATTTATTATAACGCAGTCTTTTGGATAATATGACGTACTTTTTCTTCCATCGGCAGATCGTCCGCAAAGCCTTCCAACAAAAGCTCGGCGGGCATTTTGTGCTTTTCAAAGAGAAGGGCTTTCAGGGGATTTAGATATTTTATTTCATCTTTCGCGGCAAGCTGCTTGGCGCTCAATCTCGCCAAGCCTTCTTCCGCCAACACCACCAGTTTCTGGCTTACCTCCCACAACGCAGCTCCTTTAAAAGAAGCATGCAGTCCTTTCACGGGAACTTCCTGCCTTAATCGCATCCTCTCCTCCCAGGGCAAATTGCCCAGCAGCTCCCAGGCAGATCGATGGGCGTCCCTATCATAAAACAAACCCTTCAGGAAAGCAGGCGCGGAAAGACCGAGATCTCTTCCTTGGCAATCCACGCTTCTTATCTCCAGATACTGCCTTAAACGCGCCTCGGTAAAGAGGGTGCTTAAATGCAGCCGCCAATCGGCTAAAGTGGCCTGATAGTGGTCGAGTCCATTCCGCCAGAATTGACGGAACGTCGTATTTTCGACAGGCACCCATTTCCCCCTGCGAATGATAAAAAAAAGCGGCACATCCAACGCGTATTCCACATAGTCCCGAATCGTAAAACCGTCATCGAACACCTTTCGAATAATGCCGGTCCGCTCAGGCGCCGTTTCGAGCCAAATGGCGGACCGGCGCGAATAAAAGCCGTTTCGTTTGCCTTCTGAAACCGGCGAATTGGCAAAGAGGGCGTACAGGAAAGGAGAAAGCGCCATCGCGAGTCTAAGCTTCCGGACAGCGTCCTCCTCATTCATAAAATCCAGAGAAATTTGAATGGCCGCGGTTTCCTGCATCATCGCATGCGAAAGGGCGCCGTTGTTTTTCAACGCCTCGCGCATGATGCGGTAACGCTCTTTTGGCACCCATTCGATCTCCCCGGTCTTACTGACCGGCTGAACCCCAAGCCCCAGCCAAACAATTCCCATCGGTCCGGAAACGGCTCTGACTTCCTCTAAGTGACGATCCAGCTCCACGGCATTTTCGCTTAGGAAGGCCGCTTTTTGGCCGCTCAATTCAATTTGGCCCCCAGGCTCAAGTGTAATGGAGGAGTCGCCTTTTCTCAGGGCGATGACATGGGAACCGGAAAAAACGGGTTCCCAGGCATACCGAGCCATGAGCGCCTTAAAAATGCTTTCCACGCCGCATGGGCCCGAGTAAGAAACGGCCTTGCCCGTTTCCCGGTAGACCCCTATCTTCTCCCATTCAACCCCTACCTTCAACTCAGATTCTTTCTTACAGCCTTCCAAAAAATACCCGGCAAGCTGATCAAGAGATAAAGGGGGTTCATTCATTGAGTACTGCATTTGCAAACTCCTTCTGCTTCGCTGTGTCCTTGACGGCACAGCTTCGCAGGAACTTGTCCAAAGGAACCCCTATGTTATAATAAACGCCGTTATGAAAATAGCCTTTTTGCTTTATCCAACCGAGAAGGTAAAGCCTGACGAAGACTCTTCTTTCTGGATCATGCATGAGCTTCAAAGGCGCGGCCATGAGGTATCTTACTTTCAGCATTCCGAGCTCTTGTGGTCGAAAGGATCTCCCCATGCCTTCCTGCGAAAACCGCGCTTGAACGTCAAAAAAGGGTTTTTGCCCTCTCCGGTTTCCCCGGAGCCTGTGGATCTCAGCCAAATGCACTGCGTATTTATCCGCAAAGAGCCTCCTTTTAACAAAGATTATCTCTATGCCCTGCAGCTTTTAAGACTGATCAAGGACAAGGTTTTTATGGTCAACGATCCCGACGGAATTGCTCTCGCCAATGAGAAACTTTTTACGCTTGCGTTCTCGAAACATATCCCGGAAACCCTGGTGACGGAGCGCATACCGGAGGCCGTTCGCTTTATCAGGACCTTGCATAAAAGAGCGGTTGTCAAACCCCTGCATGAAAAAGGGGGCGCGGGAATCTTTGTGACCTCTTTTTCGGATAGGAATCTCCCCTCTCTTTTAGAAATGGCGACGAGACGCGGCCAGCGCAAGGTACTCATTCAGCGGTTTCTGCCGACGGAACGCTTCGGCGATAAAAGACTGCTTGTCCTCGATGGAAAAATACTAGGCGCTTTTATTCGCAAGCCCTCGCGTACGGATTTTCGGGCGAATTTGAGCGCCGGAGGTACCATGCATCGGGCCGAGGTAAACGGTTGGGATAAAAAAATAGTGGGAGAAATGGCTCCCGTACTCGAGCGGCATGGCCTCTTTTTTGTCGGCTTAGACGTCATTGGGAAAGCGCTAACGGAGATCAACGTCACGAGCCCGGCAGGCATACCGGAAATCAATGCTCTCAATGGAGTTTGCCTTGAAACAAAAGTGGCGGATTTTATAGAAGAAAGATGCCATTCCTTATGAGGACGAAATATTCTCCACCGTCTTTTGCCCGCAGACACTTTTTAAGGTGAGATTGGACGATTGGTTCAGCGCTTCCTGGTGGGGAAGCATCACGATTGTATCCCACGGGCAGTATTTCGCACAAAGAGCACAGCCAATACACCGCTCAAGATCCACTTCGACTACCTGTTGCAATTGAACGTGCTCTACTCCCGGGACAATCTCAATGCAGTCGACCGGACAAAAAATGATGCAGGCCTCGCACCCCGTGCATCCGCTTTGATCGATCACGGCCAGTTTCGGCGGGACCTTCTTACGGGGAGGTTTTAAAGCTCTCCTCTCTTGGATCTCTTTTACTCTATCGACGCGCAACTCATTCATTTTGCCCCTCCCCATCCAATCGCAGCCATTCTTCCGATTGGAACGAAGGCCATTCGGCCGCTCCCACAAGTTCGACGTCAAGAATATCATCCATTTGAAAAGATAAATCCCTTGCGCCATAAATACCCGTCACTTCTTTTTTATCCCGGACAAAGACGTGCTCCACCCTCCGGCCATCACGGAGGATGACCGTTACCAAATGGCCCCGTCTCACGGTTTCCGGAAATTTCTTAAGTTTACGGATGAGTTCTCCATTCAAAATCCGTTTTGACCTCTCAACAAAAACACTTCTATACTCTCGACGCTCCCCTTTCTTTTCCCCCAGCGCTTTTTCTCTGGCCATCCGCGCATCTTCGTAAGCCTTGTCCACCTTCCGGTACATCACAATAATCAGAGGAAGCAGAAAAAGCAGCCACGTTCCAAACACGGCCGCAACCCATAAGACCGGCGCCCCCGGCTTCGTCATGGTTCCAACGTGTTTGGCGATAAACCCCGTCCAAAAATAACATGAGACAAAAAAGGACAAGAGGGTCAAAACAATCCACCCCACCCACCAAAGAACGGCGCCCATCTTTTAAGCTCCTTTAGCCCATTTTGTCCGTCAATAACGTGATGTGTAAAACAGCCAGATAGATGATGGAAACCGGAATAAATTCCTTCGCATAACGCAGCCGGCTGGACACCAGGCAAACGGCAAAACCCGTGAAGACAATCCCTGCAAAAAGAGCGATGGACAAATAAGCAGGCCCCGCTATTCCGAGGAATGCCGGCAGGAGACTCGCCAGAAACACGAGAAAGGCGCCGCCCGCAATCTGCCACGCGGTTCGTAACCCGCTTTCATCCGTAAGAGTCATCATCCGGAAACCCCCATTTTTATAATCCTTGCGATAGACCCACGCAATGGCAAAGACATGCGGTAATTGCCAAACAAAGAGAATGAGAAAAAGGGCGAAGGCCGCGAGTTCCAGCCGTCCCTGCGCCGCCGTCCATCCCATGAGCGCTGGTATCGCCCCCGCAACGGCGCCGACGAAAGTATTGTAGACCGTTTTTCTTTTAAGAGGCGTGTAAAGAAACAGATAACTCACTAAACTTGCAAGGGCGGCAAAGGCCGTCGATCGATTCACAAAATAAAAATTCACCGCCACGCCCAGGAAAGACAAAAGGCTTCCAAAAACCAAAGCCGATCTCCCTCCGAGCTTTCCGCTCGGCAAAGGCCTTGTTTTTGTCCTTTCCATTCGCGCATCCGCTTCGCGCTCCATCCACTGGTTCAGGGCATTGGCCCCCGCGGCCGTGAGCGACACCCCTGCGAGCGCGGAGAAAAAATGGGGCCATCGAAAAACGTCCGCTCCCAGGTAAAACCCGACGGAGGCCGTAACAAGCACCATCCCTGTCACGCCCGGTTTTATAAGGGAGAGGTAGGCTTTAAATACGCGATTCATAAAGTTGCTGCTTAAAAGCAAGCGCCGAGGAATGAGGGTGGCTTTGATGGAGAGCCGCGCCTTTTTCTTGAAAGAGCCGGAAGGACCGCAGGGTTAAAAGAAAGACCAAGGCCAAAATCAAAGCTCCATTGGTTTGGTGAAAAGTGGCAAAGAATACTTTCCATTTCCCCGGCATGTCCGTTTTGGGAAGGATTTGCGTGAAGAGGAAAGCGCCGAGCCCCGCAAAGATCTGTACGATCGCCAAAAAACCCAGGAAAATCACGGGCTTTAGAAGTTTGCTCTGGACGGCCGGGTCCTTAGAGATTTTTAACGTCACGAGGAGCAAATGAAAAATGATCAGAAACGCAGCGACCAAATGGTACGGCACTCCCCTCCCCTCTCCATGGCGAATAAGGGCTCCCAACACAAGCTGGGCGTAAACAAAAAAGGAGGCAGCGGCGAATAATCTTTGAACGGATTGCCGGACGTCGTTTGAAACCGCCGTGGGACAGCTTTCCTGCCACTCTCGGGAAGTGAAAAGCGTAAGGAGAACCACGAGCGCAAAGAAAGTCTGCCCCAGACAGGCGTGCATCACGGAAAGAGCCATCGGCAGAAGATGAATCACCGTCATCCCGCCCAAGACGGCCTGCGCGGCAACTGAGGCAAGGGCTAAAAGCCCAAAGAGCCGGACCCACCTTCTTTTCTCAAAACAAGAAAGGAGAATAACCAGGATAAACGTGAGCACACCCACGAACCCCGCAAGCACCCGGTGAGTGTGCTCGAATCGAATTCCCCCGATCATGGGCGGAAAAAAACGGCCATAGGACAGCGGCCAGTCGGGCACGGAAAGCCCTGAGCCCGTGCTCGTAACCAGCCCCCCCGCCACAAGGAGCGCAAAGGTAGAAACGGTGAGAAACCAGCAATAGCGATGAAGCTTGTGATTCACCGACTCGTGGTGAGCCTGTCGAACCATTGGCCCTATCCTTTATATTCAAAAGACGCGCTCTGCGTTTCTTCAGCGGAACCAACCGTCACATTCTGAGAGAGCGCCCCGTACTTCTCCTGCCACGCCTCCAGGACATATTGACCCGGCGGAAGATTTTTGATTTCAAAACTCCCATCCTCCCCCGTTACGGCGAAGAAGGGGTGACTCAATACTCCGGCGTAAGCGCTCATCCAGGGATGAACCTCGCATTTAATCTTGACCATGACTTCCGGATTTTGAAAGGTCTTTTTGATTTTCATTCCTTTGATAGGCATACCCAAATTGAACTGGGGGTTCTTCTCGGCCAGCGCGTGGACGTTGTGCAGGGTGTCGTCACTGTTCAGGATCTCGAGGGCTTGGCCGACCTGGATTCCAAATACCTTCGGTGTGTACTGACAGCCATGCTGGTCAAAAACGACGGCCTCCTTGGGAGCATCAAACTTTTGATCGCCCAGCCCGTCCTTTACGTAAACAAACACGTTCTTGAGCGTCCCGTTTGAGTTGACGACCACCTCATTGGACATCACCCCTTCCGGGTGCAGCATCTGGCAGTTGGGATCAGCCTCCATTTTAATGGGTTCCGCCGCCGGAGGCTCTCCCTGAAACAAAATTTTTCCCGAAATCGAAGCCGCGTAAACGGGATAAGAAAAAAACAATGCAAAGCCGAAAGCCGCAACCCCTCTTAACACCTGTTTCTTCATCGTGTTCTCCTCATTTTCAAATGATTATAACCGCTTTTATCTTAATAAGTTGGAAGGTTTATAAAAACCACTCTTCGGTCTCTTATTTTACACATCCAAACTGAATTTTTCAACGGGAATATACCAGGGGCACTACACTAGAGCCAAAATACCCATGCCATCTCCTTATCATTTTAAGATGCTCGTATGCCCTGCTTCCCCAACTTCTTTAGGCCTATAATCATTTGGATCAAGACAAGAGTCGTATAAAACGCGATCTATAAAAATCCAGTCGGTTTTATCCACGCCTCTTTGGTTGTCATAAGTGGGACTGACTGGGAAGGT
>JACQQY010000035.1 GCA_016206825.1 Candidatus Omnitrophota bacterium | reverse complement strand
GCCCGCCCCTGCCGGTGCCGGTAGGATCACCCGTCTGAATCATGAAATCGGGAATCACGCGGTGAAAAGTGATGCCGTTGTAAAACCCTTCTCCCGCCAATTTCACGAAATTGGCGACGGTCTTCGGCGTTTCTTTTGCGTACAAATCGGCGTAGATGTCCCCCAGCGTCGTCTCGATTTTCACTTTCATGACAGAATCTCCTTGTCGTGCGGACGGTCCCTTTACCTCGGTTGAAACTTCCGGCCCAGCGCAAGCGGTTCCCAAATAAACCGCCGGCATCCAAAACCCCGCCATCCCTAAAACGGCAGAGCCTAAAATCCATTTCGTCATTTTTCCTCCTTCAGCTTACGGTAAACTTGGAGCGTTTGGCGGGCGGCCTTTTCCCAGGAAAACTCTTTGACCCGTTCAAGCCCTTTTTGAGACATTTCCTCGCTTAACTTTTTATTCGCCAAAACCTTATTCAGAGCTTCGGCCAAAGCATCAACCTCATGAGGATCAAACAACATCCCCGCCCCCCCAATAACCTCAGGGAGGCTCGCGCGGTTGGAAGCGATAACCGGCGTCCCGCAGGCCATGGCTTCGAGCGCCGGCAAACCAAAACCCTCCCGAAAAGAAGGAAGCACAAAAACCGCCGCGAGATTGTAAAGCGCGGCGACCTCCTCATCCTTGAGCTCCCCTAAATAATGCACAAACCGCCGCTCCTTGACCGTCCGAAAAAGTTCCCCATCCCTTGCGTCCTTGCGCCCAACGAGAACCAGATCCACAGGAAAGGCGTTTCGGTTCCGCAAAAGCTCCACAGCCCGGATGAGCGCAGGGACATTTTTATGAGGCTTAAGACTCCCGACGAACAAGACAAACGGGCCGTTCAAACCATGCCTCCGCCTTATCTCCTCAAGTCTTTCCTTCTCCATCCGCCGAAAAACCGGAGAGGCCGCCTCGTAAGTCACCGACACCCTATCCGGTGAAACCGAAGGAAACATCCCCAGAAAATCTCTCTTCGTGTATTCCGAAACGGCAATCACGGCGGCCGCTTTTCCGGCGATGGCCTTAAAAAAAAATCGGGCATAAGCCTGCGCCAAAAATTTTTTGGAAGCGGCGGGTTCGCGCAGATAAATCAAATCATGGACGGTCACCACGAGCTTCCCTTTAAATAAGAGAGGGATGTTAAAATGCGGGACGTGCAGGAGATCGAAGTCTTTGGCTTTCGCGGCCATTTCCAATTGCTCGGATAAACTATAAATCCCCGAGGAGACTTCCCGAAAACCAAAAGCATTTCCAGCCCCGTCCAAAATTTCATCCCGGCGCCGGCGATAACCCAAAAGACAAAACCTTTCCCCTGGGGCCTCTTTCTTCATCGCCCTCACGAGCTCCCGGATATACCGCCCAATCCCGGGATGATCCCACATCCGGACATCGAGACCGATCACCGCAAACACCCCTCCAAAGCCTTTATCACTTCCTCCGGTTTGATTCCCGTCATGCAAGGATGGCCTTTCACCTTGCAAATCTCCAGTCCGCAAGGCGCGCAAGGAACCTCATGTTTTAAAACTGTGCTCGTTTCGGACGGTCGCATCCACGCTTCCAATGAGTTTGTCCCGCTATAGAGAAAAACGGTGGGAATTCCCAAAGCCGCGGCCAACTGCGTCGGCCCTGAGTCCGGACCCACAAAAGCCTCAAGGCGCCGCAGGAGAAAACAAAGCTCCCGCAGGGCCGTTCTGCCGGTGAGGTCGATCACTTGGGGCAGTCCATCGCTTGGAACCCCAAAATCGTACCGCCCCTCCGCGCTTTTTCCAAGGAGAATCACCCGGCAGTCCGGGAAACGCCGCGCAAGACGCCGCATCCATTCGACGCCATGTTCCTTGGGCCATTCTTTCGCAGGCGTCCCTGCTCCCGCCTGAAACCCAACGTACTTTTCACCGGGGACAATGCCCCATTCACGAAATCTATCCGCGAGTTTTTCCTCTTCTTCCTCGGGCAGATAAAGCTGAGGAGCAAGGCTCGAAACCTTGACCCCCAAGGCCCCAAGCAGCTCTCCGGTACGCTCACTTGGATGGGCGTCCTTCCGATAAGGCGCCTCCCGAGTCAAAAGAAATCCCCCTCCCGTCACCCCATACCCGATTCTCTCCCTGATTCCGCCAAGAGCCATCAGCAGATTCTCACGCAAATCCCCCCTCAACCCCAAACCGAGATCGATCTTCTTTTTTCTTAAAACAGAAATGAGTTTGAAAAAGCTCAGGCTCTGCGAACTTCGAGGATACCGCTTCTTGGAGAACCACGGAGCATCAAAGAGAAGCACCTCATCCACAAACGGATTTTTCTCCAGAAGCCCCGCCGTCCAGCTCGACGTCAAAAAAACCACCCGCGCCTGCGGGAAGCTCTCTCTCAGGACCTTGGGCACCCCCGTCGTCCAAAGCACATCCCCCAAATGGTCCATCCGGATGACAAGGATCGTCCGGTAACCGCGCCCGGCAGGCCGCTTTCGTGGACGCCGAAAAAAGCGACAAACCAAAAAACCCACGGCATCCAGCACGCTCGCCAAAAAGATATTTCGCTTCTTCCTAAAAATATATTTTTTAACTTCTCTTCCGCGGAGGCCCATTGTTGTCTCCCCCCAGATCAAATCCCCCCTACCCCCTTTGAAAAGAAAAGGGGGTAAAGGCTTTCTTTTCACTAAAGAGAAAGAGCCGAAGACCAACCCCCTTTTCTTTTCAAAGGGGGCAGGGGGGATTTAAACCGTTCTCAATCGTCATTAATTAAGGTTACACAGCGCTAGGCCCGTTTAACCCTTGGGTTTCGACAGGGAGCTGACCGACGGTTTCTTCGCCTTCAGTAAATCCCGCCGGTGATCTTTTTGCTCCCTCAAAAGACGCGGAATGTTCTTCTGCCTCCGGTTCCCGGCGCCTTTGGCCGTCTCCCCTCCCGTCAATGACCCAATTCCTCAGCCTTTCCTCGCAAAAATCCTGAGAGAACCCGCGATCTCACGAAGGAGCGGGATCTTCTCAAACCAAGCGCCTGCGGCTTCAACCGCCGGCGCCAACACTCCCGGCACCCAGGGGTGCAGGAAATCAAAAGGTTCGATCTCCACGTCCACAAATCCCTTTTTCCTAAGGAAACTCCGCAAACCCCGCTTAAAAAAAGCCGTCTCGTCCGGAGTGTCGCCCATCAGACGTTTGATGAAGGGAACGTTCTTCTGGACGGCGATCTGAGGGTTCATCATGTTGGGCTCGCAAAAAGCGATCACCCCTCCCGTCTTAAGCGTCCGGACGATCTCCCTAAAAGCCGCCTCCATGTCCAGATGGTGGAGCACCCGCACCCCGACGACCGCGTCGAAAAAGCCGTCGGGAAACGGCAGGGCCTCAACGTCGCACGTTCTGAAATCCACTCCACCGCCGCAGCGCTCGACGGCCTTTTGCAAAAGCTCCGGAGAAAGATCGATGGCATGAAGCTCGGCGCCGGAGGAAAGAAAAAGCTCCGAAAAGAATCCCGTTCCACAGCCCACTTCCAATACCCGTTTCCCAGGTTCGAAACCGGCTGCTTGGCGGATCCACTCCGCGCGGCGGAGGGACCCGCGGGCGCCGGCGGAGGTAGAGGAATTCCAATAAAACTCCGGATGGTGAAGGATCTTCCGCGCGTGTGACAACTCCTGTTCTTTATTCTGCGGCACGGATTACAAGCGTCTCCTCTTCCCCAACCCCGCCCCGCGCTCGGTCGCGCCTTCGATGCGGATGCCGATTTCAAGAAGGCCGCCTTCGTTGATCCGCGAAGTCACCTGGGTGCCCTTGCCTACGTAAACGATCGCCATTTCTTTGCGGTTATCGTCCAAAAAAACGTAAGGCAGGCTGTTGTCATCCGAGAGAACATTTTGAATCTTCCGACGCCATGCCTCTTCCGTCACCGGTTCCTCTTCCCTTCCTTCCGGAGAATCGATCACCACCAAGTGATCGCTGTCCTTCCGGCGCGGATAAGCGAAAAGGCCGCCTTCCGCATTGAAAATGAGCGCATCCGAAAATCTTCCGTACATGGCGTCCCGGTGCGACCGGCTCAAAATCTCGTAGGTGTACTTCCCCCCTGCCGTCCGCTGGCGGATGTCGCCGATGTAGCTCCTTGCCTCTTCCCCTTTCAACGTCTCAAGCGCTTCGGCTTGGGTTGCAAGCATCAGGAGAAAAAATAACAGAAAGGGAAGTTTTCTCACGTTTTGCATGACTGCTCTCCTCCTTAGGGCGGTTTGCGGCACGTTAATCCGTATCCGTGCCGAAGTTAAAAGCGTGATTTCGAATGAGGCGGATGCCGGACTTGATGTAATTGGATAAAACCCTTGGCGAGCGGATGCCTTTTAAAGTGTCGAAAACATAACGGGGCCTCAAATAGAAACCCAAAAGGGCTTTTTTCCGGAGGCGGATGAGCTCTTCGGTCGAAAGCGAGAGGGTCTTCACGATCGGGCGGGCATAGTCTCCTTT